>NZ_JBIVFO010000015.1:0-179588 GCF_044748225.1 Streptomyces sp. NPDC090021
GCCGACGAGATCTTCGAACGCCTCGCCGGCTACCTGAACCGCCTGCCGAACCCCAAACCCTAGATATGCACCTCTTCCGAGACTCGGGACACTAGGGCCTGTATTGAGTTGCCCCGTGGAGCAAGGAGCGGCGTTCGGTGCGGTGCGCCGCAGGGCGGAGGGCCGCGGCGGCGACCGGGGCGTACTCGCGTGGTCCGGCAACGCGGCGAGGTGCCGGGTCCGGGCGCCGCGACCCGGTGAACCCTCGCGGTCACAGCACCAGGAGCGGTCGGTGGTGGACGGAGCGTCGGTCAGCACCGGTGGCGGTCCGGCCAGATGCCCGTCGTGTGGGCCGCCCGGCCCGAGCCGGTCCGGGTCCGCCGGGTCCGCCGGCCCGGGAGGTCGGCCACCGTCTCCTCCGCGCCGGGATCCGCGGGCCCTCCTCTCCGGGTCGAGTCCCCCTCGTGGCCGGGTCCATCGCCCGAGAGGGTGTCGAGCAGCCGCTCGCGGGCGTACACCCGGGTCAGTTCGGGGAACTCGTAGTGGGCGCCGCCGTCCTCCCAGCGGACGATGTTGATCAGGTGGCTGTCCACGAAGCGCTGGAGGAGGTGCTCCACGCTGCGGCTGTCGCTGCCGAGGAGCTCGACGACGGAGTCCGCGGTGAACCGCCGGGGCGGCAGGATGCTCAGCAGCCGGAAGACGCTCTGCTCGACGCGCCCCAGCCCTTCGTAGCTGAAGTCGTACCGGGACCGTACGTCGAGCTCCCCGAGGCGGAGCTCGTCCAGCAGCTTCTCGGAACAGGTCAGTTGGGTCGCCAAGCCGGACAGGGTGAGCCCCGGGCTGCCGCTGAGGCGTCCCCCGATGCACCGCACGGCCAGGGGATGTCCGCCGACGGTCTCCATCAACTGGTTGGCTGCGTTGCGTTCCCGCCTGACCCGGGCGGATCCGATGATCCGGGCGAGCAGTTCCCGGCCCTCCGCGGTGTCCATGGCGTCGAGGTTCA
The DNA here is from genome assembly GCF_044748225.1 of Streptomyces sp. NPDC090021. Taxonomy (NCBI): domain Bacteria; kingdom Bacillati; phylum Actinomycetota; class Actinomycetes; order Kitasatosporales; family Streptomycetaceae; genus Streptomyces; species Streptomyces sp. NPDC090021. The sequence goes on from NZ_JBIVFO010000015.1 coordinate 983, forward strand.
CGTTCCAGGCGCCGCCCAGGCCGTGCAGCCGCCTGCGGCTCGTGATGATCACGGAGCACTCCGGGTCGCCGGGGAGCAGCGAGCGTACGTCGGCCAGCGCGGACACGTCGTCCAGCAGGATCAGCAGGCGTCGGCCGACCGTGGTGGAGCGGAACAGCTTGGACCGTTCCTCCAGGTCGGCGGGGATCTCGGACTCCGCGACGGCCAGGGCCCGCAGGAATCCGTGGAGCACCTCCGAGGGGTCCGTGCCGATGCCGGTGGAGCCGCGCAGGTCCGCGTAGAGCTGCCCGCCCTCGAAGAACGGCCGGACGGTGTGGGACATGTGCACGGCGAGCGCGCTCTTGCCCACGCCCGGCATGCCGCTGATGACCGCGACGGCGGGGGCCGTACGGGGCCGGTCGTGCTCCCCCACCCCGGCCAGGAGGGTGGGCGCCTGCTCGACGATGGATTCCCTCCCGGTGAAGTCTGCTATGTCCGGCGGGAGTTGAGCGGGGGCGGGGATGCCCGGCGCGGGCGGCCGGGGCGGGGCGGGCCGCGGTCCGGCGGCCACCGGAATCTCCTCGGGTTCGGGAGGCAGGGCCGCTGCGCAGTCGGGCCCGCTCAGGACGGGCTGCGGATGGCGTTGGTACAGCACACCGCCCGTGGCCTCCGACAACAGCGCCTGGTGGAGCGCCCGGAGTTCCTTGCCCGGTTCGAGTCCGAGGTTGTCGATCATGCTGCGCCGCAGCACCTGATAGACCTCCAGCGCCTCGTGGCGCCGACCGGAGCGGTGCAGGGCGATCATCAGGGAGGCGTGCACGTTCTCGTGCAGGGGGCGGCTGAGCACGAGCGACTTCAGCTCGCTGATCAGCTCCTGGTGGCGCCCCAGCTGGAGGTCGGCCTCGATCCGCAGGTCGAGCGTGCGCTCCCGGAACTCCTCCAGCCGGGTCACGTAGGAGGACAACAGGCCGCCGGGGACGACGTCGACGAGCGCGGAGCCGCGCCAGAGCGCGAGCGAGCGCCGGAGCGCTTCGGCCGCCCCTGCCGCGTCTCCGCTCTTCAAGAGCGACTTGCCCTCGCCGGCTTCCGTTTCGAATCGGTGGAGGTCGACGCACCGGTCGGGAATGGACAGCGTGTATCCCCCGGGCCGGGTGAACAGAATTTCCTCGGAATTCCGTGCGGTAAGAATCTTCCGGAGCTTGTAAATATAGGTCTGCAAAGTGGTCATCGCGCTCGCGGGAGGGTCGCTTTCCCACAGCTCGTCAATAAGCTCGGAGGTCTGCACCAGCGTGTTCCTCCGCATGAGAAGGAGGGCGATCACCTGGCGCGGCTTGGGCGCCGTGGGCACGACATTGCGCGGACCATCGAGAATCTCTAATGGGCCGAGCATCCGGAAGTCCATCTCATGTCCCCCGTTCGGTGATGCTGCGTGTTCACGAGAGGGTCGAGCGCCGCCTGGTCGACGTAAGGGGCACGGAGCGACTTCTCCCCTGACTTTGCACTAAGTTAACCCTTCCCCTAAGGCGGGGCAAGGCCATATGCCAGTGTCCTGCGCCCGACCTCTCGGGACAACATCGACCACCGGCTGCTTTGTTGGTCCGAAACAGCTCGGGATTAAACGGAATTCGATCTTCCAAGGTACGCCCGCCCTGGGACACCTCGACAGTGACGGGATTCCGCTTCGAATTCACGCCAATCACCCACGGAAATGCGCCGGTTCCTTTCGCTGCGCACAACCGTCGTGGTCGCTGGAGGCCGCCACGATCCTCGCTCGACCCCTGGAGGAGGGGAGCACTCTCCGGACGGGAACGGGCGCGTGGGGGGCGTCATGACCACAACCATCGGGCGTCACCCTCGAGGAACGATCGAAGCGCCCGACGGATTCCGTCCGGACGGATCGGCTTCGCCGCGCGGGCCCCGTCCGGCCCCGCCCCGGAGGTTCAGGGAGATTCGAGGTCGTTGCTGGCAGCCCGCACTGTACTGGTCCCCGCGCGCCGTCGAAGGCCCCACCTCCACGGGAGCACCCGAGGACACCGGTACGGCCACCCCCTCTCGACGCCGCGGACGCGGAAGACCGCCGAGCACGCCGAGCACGCCGAGCACGCCGAGCACGCAGCACCACCCTGTCCTTCCGGCGCAAAGGAATCCCTGGTGAACAGAATCGCCCTCCAGCTCCCTTCCCCGACCGCCCTGCGCACGCTCCAGGACCGGCTCGCGAGGTCGGCCCTCGCCGAGGAGAGCCGCATCCGCCAACCGGTGCCGTTCGCCACGTGGTTCGCGGGCGCCCGCGAACGCTCGGGCCTCCGGGTCGAGCGCGTGGGGCTCGACGGCCTGGAGAACTGGGAACGGGACCCGCGCACCGGAGCCCTGCGGCACACCAGCGGCGGCTTCTTCGCCATCGACGGGCTCGACGTACGCTTCCCCTCCGGCCCCGTGCCCCGGTGGCAGCAGCCGATCATCCACCAGCCGGAGGTCGGTGTCCTCGGCCTGCTGGCCAAGGAGTTCGGCGGGGTGCTGCATTTCCTCATGCAGGCCAAGGTCGAGCCGGGGAACAGGAACCACCTCCAGCTCTCCCCCACCGTGCAGGCCACCCGCAGCAATTACCTGCGACTGCACAAAGGGCGCGCCGTTCCCTATCTGGAGTACTTCCAGGAAAGGACGCGGCACCGGGTCGTCGCCGATGTCCTCCAGTCCGAACAGGGCGCCTGGTTCTACCGCAAGCGGAACCGGAACATCGTGATCGAGGTCACCGAGGACATCATGGTCGAGGAGGACTTCCGCTGGATGACGCTGGGCGAGATCCACCGGCTGCTGGCCGTCGAGGACATCGTCAACATGGACACGCGCACCACCCTGTCCTGCCTGCCCCTGGCCGGCGGCGGTCTCGACGTCCTGATGGACACCGGTGACCGCTTCCGGGACGCCCTGGCCCGCTCGTGCGCCGGGGAGCCGGGCGGCGTGCACACCCTGGACGAGCTCCAGAGCTGGATCACCGAGCACCGGGCGCAGAACGACCTCATCACCCGCCCGGTCCCCCTGGTCGAACTGCGCGACTGGCACAGCTCACCGGAACGGGTCTCCCACACCAGCGGGCGCTTCTTCTCCGTGATCGGGGTGAACGTCTCGGCCGGCACGCGCGAGGTCCGCGGCTGGTCCCAGCCCATGCTGGAGCCGCACGGCACGGGCGTGATCGCCGTACTGGTCAAGGAGATCGACGGGGTGCTCCACGTCCTGCTGCGGGCCGGCGTGGAGCCGGGGTACGTGGACGGGGTCGAGCTCTCCCCCACCGTCCAGTTCACCCCCGAGAGCGTGCCGCCGGGCGCGGCCCTGCCCCGCTTCGTCGACGACGTGCTGTCGGCCCCGCCGGAGCGGACCCGGTTCGCCTGCCTGCTGTCCGAGGAGGGCGGCCGCTTCCACCACGCCCTGAACCACTACCTCGTCGTCGAGGCCGACGGCGACGCCGAGGCCATGGAGGACCGGGACTTCCGCTGGCTGACCCTGGAGCAGCTGAGCACCCTCCTGCGGCACAGCCACTACCTCAACGTCCAGGCCCGTACCCTCGTGGCCTGTCTGCACAGCCTGCTGGCGCCGCGGCGGCCCGGTGCCGCCGGGGCGCTGGTCCGGTGAGCGGCTGAGCGGGCCGGCCGCACGCGGACGCGTGGTGGCGGCCCACCGGGCATCCGGTGGGCCGCCACCACGCGTCGCCGTACCGCCGGTCAGGCGGAGCGCAGGGCGCGGTCGATCGCCAGACACTCGGCGTAGTCGGGCAGCAGGCCCTCCGCCGCGGCCTTCTCCAGGGTCGGCGCCGCGAGGTCGCGCTCGGACAGGACGGGCTCGATGTCACCGGGGATCGGGAGGGCCAGCTCCGGGTCGAGGATCGACAGCGCCAGCTCGTGCTCCGGCACGTACTCCCCCGAGAGCAGGTAGGACACGACGGTGTCGTCCTCCAGCGCGACGAAGCCGTGGGCGACGCCGACCGGGAAGTACACGGAGCGGAACACCTCGGTGTCCAGCAGGACGGCGTCCCACTGCCCGAAGGTGGGCGAGCCGACCCGGACGTCCACCGCTATGTCGAGCGTCCTGCCGCGCGCGCAGTAGACGTACTTGGCGCAGCCCGGTGGTGTCAGTGTGTAGTGCAGCCCGCGCACCACGCCCCGCCGCGACCTGCTGTGATTGGTCTGGGCCACGCGGAACAGCGTGTGGCCGCCGGTGGCGTCCGAGAACGCCGACTCCTGGTAGGGCGAGAGGAATATGCCACGCTCGTCGTCGAACACGCGCGGGGTGAATTCGATTGCGCCCTCGACGGAGAGTTTCCGCGACTCCATGGAGGAAACCATGACGGACTCCCATTCAGTGCAGTGATGTGCGGTCTGTGGTCCGTGCGCGCCTGGGTCCCGCGTCCGGCGTGCCAGGATCGGGGATTCTCCACTGGGCCCGCGTGCTGCTGACGATGATGGCCGCTGCGTCTCGTACGCGCCTCAACGACGGCTGGACGCCACGGCCCCCGGCCCGGCCCGCGCTCCCGCGGGGTCCATCCGGCTTCGAGCGCCTGCGCAGGTGCCGGCCGGACGATGGTGGGCCGGACACGCCGACCATTCCTGGGAGCGACGCACGTGGACAAGACAACCTACAAGGCCCATGTCACGGCCGCCTTCGACCGTGCCGCCGGGTCCTACGACCGGATGGGGGTCAGCTTCTTCACCCCCATGGGACGGCGCCTGGTGGAGCGGGCCGCACCGAGGTCGGGGCAACGCGTGCTGGACGTGGGCTGCGGGCGGGGGGCGTGCCTGTTCCACGCCGCCACCCTCGTCGGCGGGCGGGGCCACGTCCTCGGCATCGACATCGCGCCGGCCATGATCGAGGAGGCCCGCAAGGAGGCCGCCGGCATCGGGGCCTCGAACGTCGAACTGCGGGTGATGGACGGGGAGTTCCCCGAACTTGCGGCCCGGTCCTTCGACGTCGTCACCGGCAGCTACAGCCTCATCTTCTTCCCCGACGCCCGGGCCGCACTGCCCCGCTACGCCGAACTGCTCGCCGACGGCGGGCGCATCGCCTTCACCAGCCCGGTGTTCGACGACGGCACCTTCCCCTTCCTGCCGCCCGTCTTCACCGAACTCATCCCGCGCTCGCTCCTGGAGAACCTGCCGCCGCAGTGGCGGCCGGAGGAACTCAGCAAGCGGTTCAACAGCTGGCTGGCGAAGGAGTCGGACCTGCGCCGGGCCCTGGAGGCGGCGGGGTTCCACGAGGTGGAGATCACCGACGAACCGGTCGACCTCGTGGCCCCGTCCGGCGAGGCGTGGGTGGCGTGGTCCCACACCCAGGGCATGCGGCTGCTGTGGGAGCACCTGCCCGACGACGACCGGGAGCGGCTGCGGGTCCGGCTCACCGAGGCACTGGACGCCATGCGCCACGACGGCGGGCCCCTGTCGATCGAGACGCCGGTGCGCTACGTCACGGCGACCGTGGCCCGTTGACCTCCCCCACCGCGGCCGCGCGGGCCGGAGCGGCGGCCACCGCCGGGGACCGGCGGGTGACCCTGGCCAGCAGGGTCTCGGCGGGCCCCCGCCGGCCCCGGCGGCGCAGCAGTTCGGCGAGCAGTACGCCACTGCCCCAGGTGCCGAGGGCGACGAGCGCGGAGCCGAGGACTCCGACGCGGTCGCCGAGCCCGAGGGTGTACGGGGCGAACAGCGTGAGCCAGACGACCGACTGCCAGACGTAGGCGCTCATCGACCGCCGGCCGCACGCGGCGACGGCGACCACGGCCCTGCTCCGCCGGTGCTCCAGACGCAGCGCGAGCAGGGCCACTGCCGCGGCCAGGCCGCAGCCCCCCGCGTACCCCGTCAGCACGTGCAGCGCGCTGAGCCCCCATGTGACACCGGAGGCGGCGGTGGTCCACACCCCCGAGGTGATCAGCGCCAGCGGGACGCCTCCGGCGACGCTCAGGGCGGTGCCCGTCCCCGCGACCCGGCGCAGCAGGACCCGGTGGCGGCCCGGCTCCTCCAGGATCCGCCGCCGCGCGGCGTGCGCGCCGACCAGGAACGGGCCGAGCGACATCACGGCGAACAGCGGGGTGGTGAACACCCAGGTGCCCAGGCGGTAGGCCGCGTCGGACACCGGGTCGGCGGCCAGGTGCAGCGCCGACGCGGTGTCGCCCGGGTCACCGGAGACGCCCGCGGCCAGCATGCTCGCGTACAGCGCCGTTCCCACGAGGACCCCGGCACCCGCCACCGTGAACAGGGTGCGGTCACGGGCAGCGGTCAGGCCGACCGCGACCAGCCCGAGCAGCCCGTAGGCCCCCAGGACGTCACCGGCGAACAGCAGCAGGGCATGGACGGACCCGAACAGCAGCAGCAGGCGGGCGCGGCGCCGCAGCACTCCGCGCGCACCCGGGCCGTCCCGTCCGCGCTCCCGCTCGCGTGCCAGGATCCGGCCCGTGCCGTAGCCGAAGAGCAGGGCGAACATGGGGAAGCTGCGGCTGTCCGCCAGTACCGTGAGCACTCCCGCCGTCAGCGCGTCCGCCGGCGAGCCGGCGACGGGCGGGTACCCTCGGATCACGGCGGCGCTCCCGCTGATGAACATGTGGGCGTGCACCAGGGCCACGATCAGCAGCATCAGGCCCCGGGCGAGATCGGGGGCGAGGGCGCGGTCCGCCGTCGCCCCGGATCCGGACGGACGCGGAGCGCCGTCGCTCATCGTCCCTTCCTCCCCGGCACGTCAGTCCCGCTCCGCCAGCACCAGGTGGACGCTGCCTCCGACGTAGACCCCCCACTGGGAGACCGTGGCGCGGAAGCCGAGGCCGGTCAGCCGCGCGACGACCCGGCCGAGCCTGCCGTCGATGTCGTGGACCTCCAGGAGGACCCGGCGGATACGGGACCAGCAGGCCGGATCGATGCCGTCGAGGACGTCGAGTTCCCCGCGTTCGACGTCGATCTTGAGCAGGCCCACCCGGTCGACGGCGTGTTCCGCCATGACGGCGGCCAGCGTGGTCACCTCGACGGTGACCCGCTGGGTCACGCTGAAGGTGCGCCGGACGACCTCCCGGGTCTGTTCGTCGGCGCCGATGTTGTCCAGGTGCGCCTCCAGGTTGCGGGCGTCGTCCTCGGCGTCGTCGTACAGGGTCGAGGCGGAGGCCACGTAGGGCCGGTAGGTCAGTTCGGACGTGCCGGGCGCGGCGCCCAGCGCCTGCCGGAAGGCGGTCGCGCCCGGCAGGTGACGGGCGAGGTTGTCCTCCAGGCAGGTGTAGGCCTTGGGGGCGGGTTCGAAGGCGAGCAGGCGGCTCCGGGGGGCCAGCTCGCCGAAGAGCAGCGACGCCAGCCCGATGTGGGCGCCGACGTCGATGACGGCCTCGCCGGGCCGGAGGCCCTCGGCCGCCTTGCGGTAGGGGGCGGCGCTGCTGATCTCCTCCCAGAGGGTGTGCGCCTCCGCTTCCTGGACCGCCGACAGCACGCGGCCGTCGGGCAGTTCGCAGCGGGAGACGGGGACGTCGGTGGGCAGTTCGTCGGGGAGATCCCACGGATTCGGCATGGCGTCGAATCTGCGGCACGGGTCTCGAGGCCCGCACGAGGAGCACTGGTCCACCGGCCGCCGGCCCGATGGACGGGTGGACCAGTGCCCGGGTGGACCGGTGCCCCGGTGGACCGGTCATGCGCGGTGCCGGTGCTCCCTGGTCATCGCCTCAAGGACCGGCACGACCTCGTTGGGTGTCGGCATGGCGCGGATCTCCTCGCTCAGCGCGGCGGCCCGTTCGGTGTACGAGGGCTCGTCGAGCAGCCGGAGGATCTTCTCGCGCAGCACCTCGGCGGTCAGGTCGCGGGCGGAGACGGCCAGGGTGGTGCCGGACTTCTCGTACTCCTCGCCCATGTCCTCGCTCACCCACTCGTAGCCGACGATGACCACCTGGGGCACGCCGTGCAGGTCCGCGGTGGCCTTCGTCTGGTAGCCGGCGTGGTGCACGATCACCGAGCACGTAGGCGCCAGTTCAGCCAGGGGCACGAAGTCGGTGGCGCGGATGTTGTCCGGGAGGTCGGGCAGGGCGTCGCGCTGCGCCGGGTCGAGGGCGGCGATGATCTCGACGTCGAGGCCGGCCAGGCTCCGGAAGAGGGCCGCGAGGGTCTCGCCCAGGCGGAACCGCTCGGACTCCTCGCTGGTGATGGAGGTGCCGAGGGTGATGCACACCCGGCGGCGCTCCACCGGTTCACCCAGCCACCTGGGCACCACACAGCGCCCGTTGTAGGGGACGTAGCGCATCGGGACGGTCGGCAGGTCGAGTTCCTGGCGCAGGCTCGCGGGCCGGGTGTCGACGACCCACTGGCCGGTCAGCATCGTCTCGTCGAACCGCCGGTCGCTGCCGAGGCGTTCGAGGGTCCAGTTCAGCCACTCGGCCGTCGGGTCCTCGCGCAGCGGCTCGGGCTGCAGGTCGCGGTGGTGCACGAAGTGTCCGCGGGTGACCATCTGGAGGGCGAGCTCGGGGCCGGACACCAGGCGCGCGTGGGCGGCGCCGGTCGCGACGGCGAGGACGGCCCCGGCGATCGAGAAGCTCTCCCAGAGGACCAGGTCGGGCTGCCAGCCGCGGGCCGCCGCCACGAGCTGGTCGATCTGGGCGTCGTTGTTGAGGGGCTGGTAGAGGGCGGGGACGACCATGTTCTCGTAGGAGAGGTGGTCCTCCCAGGTCGCCTTGGACGGGTCCTGCTTGCTGGTGCCGATCTCGTTGAAGAGGGAGATCGCCTCCTTCTGGAAGCCGTCGAGCTGTTCCCAGAGGGTGGGCGACTGGATCGGCACGGCGGTCAGGCCGGTCTGGGTGACGGTGTCGACGAGCCGTTCGTTGCAGGCGGCCCGCACCTCGTGGCCCGCGGTGCGCAGGGCCCAGGCCAGCGGGACCATCTGGTGGAAGTGGTTGCCCTCGATCGACGTGAACAGGATTCTCATCGCCGGGTTCCTTTCTGTGGGCGCCGGTCAGCCGGTGGTGAGCGGGCAGCCGAGCAGGTGCCGGGTCACCGGTGAACGGCGGCTGCGCAGTCCGCCGGCGGACCGGCGCGGGCGCGGACCGGCGGTCGCCAGGGTGCGCAGGACCGCCTCGGCCTGGGCGCGGGCGAACGGCAGGGTCACCCGGTGGTGGAGGCCGGGGACCAGGGCTTCGGCCGGGCGGCCGGTGACGAACCGGTCGGGTTCGTCGAAGACCTCGGGATCGCGGTTCGCCGCGGCGACGAGCACCACCACCCGCTCGCCCGCCCGGACGCGCTGTCCGGCGAACCCGGCGTCGGCGAGGGCGACGGCCGGATGGATCCGCACCGGGGAGTCGTGGCGCAGGACCTCGGCGACGACGAGGGCCGCGTGCCCGGGGTCGTCGGCCAGGCTCGCCCACTGCGCGGGGTGGTCGGTCACCGCGAGCACGGCTCCGGTGATCAGCCGGGCGGCGGTGCGCACCCCCGCGGTGGCGAGCAGCAGCGCGGCCTCGTGCCGCGGACGGGCGTGCGCCGCGTCCCCCGGGCCGGTTCCGGAGGAGCCGGTCCCCGGGGTGGCGAGGAGTGCGCGCAGCCGGCCGACTGCGGCCGCCGCCCGCCGGGTGGTGTCCAGGGGCTGCGGACACAGCAGGCCGTCGAGTACGACCCCGGCGGCGGCGCAGGCCCGGGACAGTTCCCGGCGGTCGGCCCCGGCCGGGCCGAGGGCGGTGGCGAGCAGGTTCACGGGCACGACCTCCGCGAGGTCGGTGACGAGGTCGAAGTCGGCGGCCAGGCCGGCGACCACCCGCTCGCACACCGCTTCGACGGCCGCGGGGGCGAGGGCCTCCTGCACCTGCCCGTGCAGGCGCCGGTAGTGGGCGGCGTCCCCGTCGAGTCCGGCGTCGTGCACCGGTACGTGGGCCTCTTCGTCCGTCAGGGGCCGGTGCGGCCACGTACCGCCCAGGAGTTCCCCGGCCAGTGCGTGGTCGGCCGTCACCCAGGCGCCCGTGGCGCTGCGCCACAGCGGGCCGAGCGCGCGGACGCGCTCCTGGGCCGGCCGGGGATCGTCGGCGTGGCCGCGCAGGAGGTCGGCGTACGGATCGCCCTTGACCTGCTGCAGCCACACCTCCCCGGTGGCCCGCTGGAGGCGTCTGCCGAGTTCGCCGATGTCCGTGCCGTTCCATGTGCCGTGCATGACGCTCACCTTCGACGGTCTCCTCTAGATGAGGGGGAACTTCTCGTTGTCCAGCGGGTCCCCGGGGGCCATGTGGGAGATGTGGGCGTCCTCGGTCCCGGGCCGGTAGGTGGCGCCGTCGTCCATGTAGACGATGCCGTGGCCCAGCCGGGGGTTGTCGGTCAGGTTCGCCCCGGCCATGTGCACGGTGCGGCAGTGGTGGAAGGCGACGTCACCGGCGCGCAGCGGCACGGTGACCCGGGGCTGCCAGTCGTAGTCCGGCCAGACGTCGGGGAGGGGCCGGTACTCGGCGAAGCTGGTCATGTGGATCTGCCGCTCGGTGTCGTCGCGCAGATGCGAGCCGGGCAGGTACGTGAGGCAGCCGCTCTCGACCGGTACGTCGACCAGCGCGACCCACGCCGTCAGCGTCCGCTCGATGCCGTGCAGCGGGAGGCCCGTCTCGTCGTCGTGGACGATCGTGGGCAGCGTGTTCAGGGTCCTCCGCCCGGACTTGAGGAGGATGTCGGTGCTGTAGAGGCGCAGCGGTGCGGCGGCGAGCCGCTTGGCGATACCGGTGATCGCCGGGTGCAGCGCGAGGTCGCGCAGCGCCTCGTGCTTGAGCCAGGCCTGGGCGACGAAGTGCACCTGCACCTCGTCCTCGCCGGCGCCCCAGATCTCCGGGCCGAGCCGGGCTACCAGTTCCTCGGAGGCGGCCCTGAACCGTTCCACCTCGGAGGCGGAGAGGACCTGGGGGATACGGACGAAACCGTTCTCCCGGTAGTGGCGGCGGGCCTCGTCGGTGAGGACGTCGTCGGCCGTGACCGGGGCGCTTCGGGCCGTCATGGCGTGTCGCTCCTTCGTCGTGGTGGTGGGCTTCGCGGGCGTCGCGGTCAGCGGGACAGCACCCGGGTGAGGGCGCCGCGCAGGGCGCCTGCGGGGTCGTCGGGCCGGGTGGCGGTGCGCCAGGCGACGACGCCGTCGGGCCGGATGAGGCTGGCGCCCCCGGCGCCGATGCCGAACCGTTCGGCGAGTTCTCCGGCGGGGTCGTCGAGGTCGGTGGCCGGGCCGTGGACCGCGACGGGGACGCCGAGGTCCCCGCTCGCGTCGCGGGCCCATCCGGTCCAGTCGGCGCCGTCCGTACCGGTCATCAGCAGCCAGCCGGAACCGAAGAGGTCCACGGTGGAGATCCGTTCGCCCGCCCTGCGCACCCACACGTGCGGCATCCGGAACCCGGGCCGGCCGGTGGGACGGGCCGGGGACTCGACCCTGGCCGGGTCGTCGTCGTCGATCAGGACGGCGTCCGAGCGGTACCGGAAGCCGAGGATCACCTCGGCGTAGCCGACGGGTTCCGCCATGCGGTCCTGCAGGTGCGGGGCGAGCCGGGAGGCGTAGAGGTGCATGGACTCGTCCATGACGAGGCGGGCCACGAGGCTGCGCTCGGGCTCGTAGCTGTCGAGCAGGCCGGGGCCGGCCAGGCCGGTGAGTACGGCGGACAGTTTCCAGGCCAGGTCGTACCCGTCGCCGATGGCCGTGTTGCCGCCGAGGCCGCCGGTGGGCGGTACGACCTTGGCCGAGTCGCCGACCAGGAACACCCGTCCGGCGCGCCACCGTTCGGCGATGCGGGCCGCCATCTCCCAGCGCTGGACGTCCAGCACCTCGGGCGCCAGCTCCGGTGCGTCCAGGCCGGTGCGGATCAGTTCGAGGCAGCGGTCGGGGGTGAAGTCCGCTGCGGACTCGCCGCGTTCGGGGTCGTACTCGACCAGGAAGGTGTGCCGCTCCGGCCGGTCGCTGCCGATGAAGATGCCGCTGAAGGCGGGGTTGCGCAGGTAGTACAGCCCGGACGCGTCGGAGGTGAGCACCTGGGACAGGTCGGCTTCGAAGATCATGCCGACCACGTGGGACAGCGAGCCGTGGCCCCGGCGGGCGATGCCGAGGCCCTCCCTGATGGGGCTGCGGTCGCCGTCCGCGGCCACCAGGTAGCGCGCCCGTACGGTGGTCAGGGCGTCGGTGTCGCGGTCGCGGAGCACCGCGGTCACCCCGTGCTCGTCCTGTTCGTAGGAGACGAGGGCGGTGCCGAACCGGATCTGCGCGCCGTCCCGGCGGGCCCGGTCCAGCATCAGCGGTTCCAGCTGGTCCTGCCAGGCCAGCGCCCAGTGCATGGGGGAACAGGGCGCGGTGGTGGCCACGAGGTCGTCGAAGCCCTCCTCGAAGGTAGCGAGCACCTCGCCCCGTACGGTCTCGGCGACCCGGGTCGTGAAGTGGCCCTTGGCACCGCGGTGGTCGGTGGCGTCCTGGACCTGTTCGGCGATCCCGGCCAGCCGCAGCAGCTCCATGGTGCGCGGGTTCTGGCCGATCGCCCTGGGGTGGATCGACGTCGTCGGATGTTTCTCGGCCATGAGCACCGGCACGCCCAGGCGGGCGAGGAACATCGTGGTGGACAGGCCCCCCAGCCCCGCGCCCACTACCAGTACGTCTACTTCCGTGTCGGATGTGGCCATCGTCTACTCCCGCTTCGGTGGCGGCCGTCCTGTCGGGCCTGGCGTTGCCCGGGGCCGAGACTCGCCGGTCGCCTTCGAAGTTCGCTGGAGGCCCGTCGGCGCGGGCTCGTGCCGGGCTGCGGAGTTCCTCGAGTGCCGTGCGAACGGGCAGCGGCAGGGTGACCTCCCATGCGAGTGCTGTTCACGCCGTTCCCGGCGAGCACGCACGTCCACACCCAGGTACCCCTGGCGTGGGCGATGCGGGCCGCGGGACACGAGGTCCGTGTCGCCACCAGGCCGGACGTGGTCGAGGACATCAACAACGCCGGCCTGACCGCGGTCGCGGTCGGCGGAGTCCTCGACGTCGCGGCCACGATGAATCCGGAGTACACCGACGAGCCCGACGAGATGCGTGACGAAGCCTGGCTGGACGTCCTCGACATCAGCGAGACCCGGCCGGAGAGACTGACCCTTCCCTACGTCCACGGCGTGCTCACCGCGTGGACGTCGTTCGTCTACCAGAACACCCTGCCGGATGACACCACCGGGGAACTGATCGACTTCGCCCGTTCCTGGCGGCCCGACCTGGTCGTCTGGGACACCATGTACTACCCCGGGGCGCTCGCGGCGCGGATCAGCGGCGCGGCGCACGCGCGGCTGATGTTCGGGCTGGACCTGGTCGGGTTGATGCGGCAGCACTACCTGCGCGGGCTGGCCGAGCTGCCGCCGGCGCTGCGGGAGGATCCGCTGGAGGAGTGGATGGAGCGGATCCTGCGGCTGCACGGCCGGGAGTTCAGCGAGGACCTGGTCGTGGGGCAGTGGACGATCGATCCCGTTCCGCCGTCCCTGCGGCTGCCCGTCGACCTGCCGTCCGTGCCGGTGCGCTATGTGCCGTACAACGGCGAGGCGCAGATCCCGGGGTGGCTGCGGGAGCCGCCGCCCCGTCGGCCACGCGTCTGTCTGACGCTCGGCAGGTCGTTCCGCGAGGTGGTCGGCTCCGACCGGGCCTCGGTGGGCGACCTGCTGGAGGCGGTGGCGGACCTGGACGTGGACGTGGTCGCGACGTTCACCGCGGACCAGCTCGATGCGGGCCGGCGCATACCGGACAACGTCCGGGTCGTCGACTTCGCACCGCTGGACGCGCTGCTGCCGACCAGCTCGGCGATCGTGCACCACGGGGGGTCGGGCACCCTGCAGACCGCACTGGCGCACGGTGTGCCCCAGGTGATGGTGCCCGCCAAGATGTGGTGCAACGTCCCCAAGGCGGAGCGGGTGCGCGACGCGGGGGCCGGGCTGTGCATCAATCCGGAGGAGCTGACGCCGCGGGGACTGCGCGCCGCGCTGCTCCGGGTGCTGGAGGAACCGTCGTTCCGCGAGAACGCCGGGCGGCTGCGCCGGGAGGTGCTCGCCACGCCGTCGCCCGCCGACATCGTCCCGGTGCTGGAGCGGCTCACCGCCGCACACCGTTCACGGTAGGGGATGTCCCGCGGCCGTGGGAGCGTCGGTGCCTCCACGGCCGCGGTGGCTCGCGGCTACGCGGGCGGGGTGCTCCCGATCCGGGGGAACGGGGTGGTCGAGAAGATCACCTCGACCGGTACCTCGAAGTACTCCGCGATCCGCAGGGCGAGGTGCAGGCTGGGGCTGTACTCGCCGCGCTCCAGGTAGCCCACCGTCTGGTAGTGCACCCCGAGGGCGTCGGCGAGCTGCCTGCGCGTGATGGCGCGCTCCACCCGCAGCACGGCGATGCGGTTGTGGACCGTCTCGTTCCCGGCGCCGCCGCGCGGACGGCCCTGCTCGCCGCCGGCGCGCCAGCCCGCCGCGGGCGTTCCGGCGTCGGCGTCAGCGCCGGACCGCGGGGCGGCCGCCCCGGCCTCCGGCTCCGCCTCCGATGTGCTCCGGCGCGCCGGCGCGCGCTTGCTGCCGGTTCCCTTGTCACCCAACGCGCTTCAATGCCTCCTGTTGCCGGGCCTCGACCTTCGAGCCCGTCTCGCCGCGCACCGTACGGCCCAGGACCCGCGGTGCGATCACCAGCGCCACGACGGCCCAGGCGAGCAGCACGACCGCGGTCATGGGCCTGCGCCAGGAGTCGCCGAGCTCGACCGCGACCGCCGCGTCGGGCAGTAGCGCGGCGCGGGTGCCCAGGCCGACCCAGTACACGGGGAACAGCTGCGCGATGCCCTGGAGCCAGCCCGCGAGCGAGGTGATCGGGTAGAAAATACCCGAGATCGCCATCAGACCCATCGTCGGGAAGATGCCCCAGGTGTTGGCGCCGCGCGGGTTCTTCACCATCGCGCCGATGATCAGGCCGATCGGCAGGGTGGCGAGCAGTCCGAGGGCCAGCACCCACACCAGGTTCAGCCATTTGGCGAGGTCCCCGGTCATGAGGTCGTCGAAGAGGAACACGCTGGGCACCAGGATGATGACCAGGGTGAGCAGGGTGCTCAGCGCGATGCCCAGCACCCGGCCGGCGATGTAGCCGACGAGCCCCTGCGGTACGGTCCTGGCCCGCAGCAGCGTGCCGTCCTCGCGTTCGGCCGCCAGCGCGAACGCCGCGCCGCCCAGCGCCTGGAAGGCCAGCAGTCCACCGATCATGCTCGGCATGGTCAGCGTGGCCAGCGACAGGTCGGTGCCCTCGACGGTCGAGTTCCGCATGAAGAACAGCACCGTGAGGAAGACGCCGCCGAGGAAGAGGTAGTAGACGATGTCGCCCGGCGAGGTCACGCTCTGCCGGAACTCGGTCCAGCCGCGGCGCAGCCCGAGGCGTACGGCGTAGAGGGTGGGGTTCATCGTCCTGCCTCCCGGAACGCCGCGATCGCCTCTTCGGACCGGCCGGCCTCGTGCTGGCGGACCATGGTCATGTACGTGTCCTCCAGGCTGGCCCGGCGCACCTCCAGGTCGCGGACGCGGTCGCCGTGCTGCTTGAACAGCTCGTGGACGAACGTGCTGGCGTCGGGGGTGGCGTGGACGAACTGCTCGCCGCTCAGGCTCCAGCGGACCTCGGCCTTGCCCGACGTCTGCCGGGCGAGCTGGTCGGCGCTGCCGTCCGCGACGATCTGGCCGCCGGCGAGGATCAGGATGCGGTCGGAGAGCTTCTCGGCCTCGTCCAGGTCGTGCGTGGTGAGCAGGATCGTGGTGTCCTCCAGGTCGGAGAGCCGGTGCACCACGTCGTGGAAGTCACGGCGCGCCTTGGGGTCGAACCCGACGGTGGGCTCGTCCAGGAACAGCACCTCCGGCCGCCCCACGATGCCGATCGCGACGTCGAGCCGGCGCCGCTGGCCGCCCGACAGGGACCCGATCTTCTGGGCCGCCTGCTCCTCCAGGCCGACCATGGAGATCAGCTCGTCCACGTCGCGCGGACGCGGTCGCTCGGCGGTGGAGTAGGGCCGGTAGAAGTCCCCCAGCTGGGCGAGCAGTTCCCGGACCTTCCACTTGCCGTGGTCGCGCCACGACTGGAGCACGACACCCAGTCTGGCGCGCCACTCCTCGTCGCCCTTGGCCGGATCGACGCCGAGCACGCTGACCTCACCCGCCGAGCGCGTCCGGAACCCCTCCATGATCTCGATGGTGGTCGTCTTCCCGGCGCCGTTGGGCCCGAGGAGAGCGAGCACCTCACCCCGGCGGACGCTGAAGTCGACCCCGTTCAGCACGTCTTTGGACCCGTACCGCATACGCAGTCCGCGGATGTCGATCACTCGTTCGCCTGCCGAGTCGTCCGGCGCTCCCGCAGCCCGGCCCGCCTCGCGCAGATCACTTAACTCCGCCATAGGTCCCTACCTTCCGATCAGACCTGTGAGATCAAAGATAGTATCTCTACTACGACCCGTACAAGTCACACGACCAAGGGTTCGTCACGCACCGTGAGGTTCGGTTCAACCGGCGACGGGCAGTGCGATGACCGCCCCGGTGACACCGGACCGCAGCCGCCGCAGGACGGGACCGGTCCGGCGCAGGTCCGGCGCCCGGGCCGCGAGCACGCGGAGCCCGCTCTCCGCCAGGAACCGGACCAGCGGGGCCGGCAGCGACGTGGGCAGGCCCGCCGCGAACACCAGCCGCTCCCCCGTCGCGTCCCGGGCCGGATCGAAGGCGGCCGGCTCCGCGTGCGCCGCCGCGTCCCGGCCGGCCGCCTCGACCGCCACCACGACCTGGCTGCCCGCCGCGACGGCCGTCCCCGCCAGTTCCAGGTCCCGGGCCGCGTACAGCGGGACGAGCCGGACGGGGGGCGCGTGCC
Organism: Streptomyces sp. NPDC090021; assembly: GCF_044748225.1. Lineage (NCBI taxonomy): Bacteria > Bacillati > Actinomycetota > Actinomycetes > Kitasatosporales > Streptomycetaceae > Streptomyces > Streptomyces sp. NPDC090021. Next base: position 17,780 of record NZ_JBIVFO010000015.1, read on the forward strand.
GCAGCGTCTCCTCGACCACCGCGGGCGCGAGTGCGGGGTCCTCGCGGAGCGAGCGCCACACCGCGAGGTGTTCGAGGAGCTCCGCCACCGCGTCGCAGAACAGGGTCGCGGCCAGCTCGGTCCCGACGAGGGCCAGCAGCATGCACACCGACCGCACCTCGTCCTCGTGCGTCGCCGCCAGCAGGGCGCTGACGAGGTCGTCCCCGGATTCCTCGCGCCGCCGCGCGATCAGGCCGGTCAGCAGGGACCGCATGCCCTCGACGGAGGCGATCAGCTCGCGCGCCGTGCGCAGGTGCGGCGAGCACACCGTGGCGTCCAGGAGGCCCGCGGCGCCCCGGCACAGCTCCGCGAACCGGTCGTACTCCTGCTCCGGCACGCCGAGGATCTCCGCCACGATCCGGGTGGCGAACGGGTCCGCCACCTCCGTCCGCAGGTCGAAGTCGCCGCCCGCCGCGACGAGGGCCCGGCGCACCGCCTCGTCGGCCGCGGGCCGCCGGCGCTCCAGGGCCTTCCCGCCGAGCAGGGGTTCGAGCAGGTCGCGCACCCGCTCGCAGTCGGCCCGGCCGGCCGTCAGGAAGACCTCGTCGAAGGGGAGGATCTCGCGCAGTGCGGGCACCTCCCAGGGCATGGGCTCGCGCTGCTCCCCCTCGTCGGGCACGGCCGGCGCGTCCGCGTCGGGGTGCCGGACGCTCAGCCGCGGGTCGCCGAGCGCCGCCGCGGCGACCTCGTGATGGGCCGTCACCCAGGCGTCGGCGCTGCTCCGGTACAGCGGACCCCGCTGCCGGATCAGCTCGCCGAGCCGGTGCGGGTCGTCGCCCGCGGCCCGCACGAGCAGGGCGTACGGGTCGTCCTTCGTGCCGGTGATCCACTGGACGCCGCGGTGCGTGAGCAGCACGCGGCCCAGTTCGCTCTCGGTCAGGGTCATGGTCACCATGTGCTGAACTCCGCCTCCGACGGGGCCTGTCGGCGTCCCGTCCCGATGTGGGGGTCGTGCCGGTTCATGTCAGGGAGAGCCCGCCGTCCACCGGCAGTACGGCGCCGGTCAGGTGGCGTGCCTCGGGCCGGGTGAGGTGCGTGACCCACCAGGCGATCTCCTCGGGGGCGCCGACACGGCCCTGCGGTGTCAGCGCGCCCACGTGGTGGAGCATGCCGTCGTACTGTTCGGGCGACATGCCCGCCCGCTCCGCGAAGCCGGAGTCGACCAGCCCGGGGGCGACGCCGACGACACGGATGCCGCGCGGTGCGAGTTCGACCGCCCAGCTGCGGGTGAGGAAGTCCAGGGCGGCCTTGGTGGCGCCGTACACGCTGTTGCCCGGCCAGGCCCGGGACCCGCGCGCACCGGACGAGCCGATGTTCACCACGGTGCCGCCGCCGTCGGCCGCCAGGGCATCGAGGGCGGCCCGGGTCAGGAGCACGGGCGCCGCGAGGTTCGTGCCGAGCTGGGCGGCCACCTGCTCGGGGTCGACGTCGGCGAGGGCACGGTGGCCCAGCGCCGCCGCGTTGTTCACCAGGACGTCGATCCCGCCCAGCTCGCGCACGGCGGTCCCCACGACCTCCCGGGGCGCGCCGGCCCCGGTCAGGTCGACGGCGAGCGTCCTGATCGTGTCGTACCCCTTCGCCGTGCCCTGAAGGTCGGCGGCGGTACGGCCGACGACGAGGACGGCCGCGCCCCGGTCGGCGAAGGCACGTGCGACGGCCCTGCCGATCCCCGAACCGCCGCCGGTCACCACGACCGACCGCGGGGCAGTGGTCAGGGGCGGGGGTGCTGCGTCAGCCATCGGTCCTCACAAGGTCGTCGTAGGGCGCGGCTCCCCGGCTCCGGTGTTCGGCGGTGAGCCGCTCCAGCAGCGGGACGATGTCCCGGGGGGAGGGGGTGGCGAGCGTCTCCAGGCGCAGCCGCTCGGCGCCGGCCGCGAACGACGGCTCCGTCAGCACGCGGGTGAGCGCCTCGCGCAGGGCGGCGGCGGTCAGGGTCCGCGCGTCCAGGCTCAGCCCGGCGCCCGACCGTGCCACGAGGTCGGCCCGGACCGCGTTGTCCCACATGGTGCCCGGCACCAGGATCTGCGGGACGCCGTACAGGAACGCCGTGTGCACCGTGCCGGAACCGCCGTGGCTGACGAGCGCCGAGCAGGTCGGCAGCAGCACGTCCATCGGGACGAAGTCGACGGCGCGGACGTTGGGCGGAAGGCTGCCTACGTCCCTCAGCTGGCGGGCGTTCAGGGTGGCGACGACCTCGACGTCCAGCCCGGCGACCGCCTCGACCAGCTCACCGATGGACGCCTGGTCGCCGCCCATCACCTCGCGGTGCGAGACGCCCAGCGTCAGGCACACGCGGGGCCGCCGGGGTGCCTCGCGCAGCCAGTCCGGGACGCTGCCCCGGCCGTTGTAGGCGACGCAGCGGACGGGTACGTACGGCAGGTCCGCCGGCAGCCGCAGGGAGGTCGGCACCGGGTCGACGGTCCACTGGCCGGTCACCAGGTCCTCGGTGAACCCGCCGCCGTAGCGCTCCATCACCCAGCCCAGCCACTCCCGCAGGGGGTCCTCGCGCAGCGCGGCGGGGCGCGCGCGCACCTGCGCCAGATAGCTCTGGCGCATGCGGCCGACCAGGTCCAGGCCGAACATCAGCCGGGCGTGGGCTGCGCCGGTGACCCGGGCGGCGACGGCTCCGGCGAAGGTCAGCGGGTCCCAGATCACCAGGTCGGGGCGCCATCCGCGGGCGAAGCCGACCAGGTCGTCGATCATCTCGGCCGACGAGTAGTTCTGGAACACCGCCGAGGTCATCGCGGTGAACACGCCGTGCATGTGGTCGTACGTCAGCTTCTCCGGGCGCAGCTCGTCCATGGCCAGCAGCAGCTGGGCGTCCGGCGCGTCCTCGTCGTAGACCTCGCGGTCGGCGTCCTCGCGCTCCCGCAGCTCCTCCATCAGCCGGTCCTCGCCCAGTTCACGGCCGACCGGGACCGCGGTCAGACCGGTGCGGGCGACGACCTCCACGAGGTCGGGGTGGCTGGCCACGCACACCTCGTGGCCGGCGGCCCGCAGCGCCCAGGCGAGCGCGACCTGGGCGTGGACGTGGTTGCGCGCGCCGAAGGTGGTGAACAGGACGCGCATCAGCGCTCCCGCGCCGCTCGCTCGGCGTGCTCCTTGGCGAGCAGCATGGTCGCCGTACTGTTGCGGCCGAGCGCGTCGCGGACGAAGGTGCGCGCGTCTCCGACCGTGGCGCCCTCGCCGAGGACCGGGGCGACGGCGTCCGGGGCGAGGACGACGGTGTGGGTCGAGGTGACGGTGCAGCCGGAGGCGCTCTTCGTGATCCGCCAGCGGCCGTTGTGGACGCTCATCAGGGCGGGTGTCCTGAGCTGTTTGTAGACGATGGTGTCGCAGGGGAAGCAGACCCGCACGGACTGGGTGGTGTGGACGGCGCCGTTCGGGGTGAGCGTGTCCATCTCCAGCAGTTGCAGGTTCGGGGTGTCCTCCCCCAGCTCGACCCGGTTCACGTGCGGCAGCCGCTCCTGCCACCGGCGGGCGTCGTAGAGGAAGTCGTAGACGTCGGCGGGATCGCCGGCCACCTCCACCGCGTCGTCGAACTCCAGTGACAGCTCGTCGTCCCCGGCGCCGGGGGTCCGTTCGGCGGCCCGGCGGAGCGCGTCCAGTTCCGCGTCGCTGTTGCGGTCGATGGCCCGCGTGATCCACTCCACGCCCTCCGGGTCGTCGCCGACGGCCCGGTAGTCGTGGGTCAGGCGGACCAGGGACGTGGTGTCCGACAGCGGCTCGATGATCCATTCGCCGCCCATCGCGGCGACCGGCGGCTGGGAGACCTCCTGGCGGAAGCCCACCCGCAGTCCGTCGGGGTCGAGGACGCGGCGCGAGGTCCAGGTCTTGACGGCGTCGTTGGCGGTGGCCCAGATACGGATGCGCTCCTCGCCGGCCGTCCGTTCGAGCACGTCCGCGTGCACGGTCGGCGGGAAGACCCGGGGCCATGCCTCGGCGTCCGCGATCAGGCCGTAGACGGTGCGGGCGGGGGCCCGCACGGTGATCCGGTGTTCGGCTCGGTGGTGGTTCGTCATGGTGCGGGTCTCCTGCTCCTCGGCCGGGGCCGTCAGTAGTTGCCCAGTCCGCCGCAGACGTTGATCGCCTGCGCCGTGACGGGTGCGGCCCGGTCGGTGACGAGGTAGCCGACGAGTCCGGCGACCTCCTCCGGGGTGGTGTACCTGCCGAGCGGGATCTTCGCCTCGAACCGCTCCAGCACGGCCTCCTCGGTGGTGTCCCAGACCGCGGCGTACCCCTGCCGGACCCGCTGGGCCATCGGCGTCTCGACGTAGCCCGGGCAGACCGCGTTCACGGTGATGCCGGTGGGGGCCAGTTCCAGGCCCAGCGCCTTGGTGAAGCCGACGACTCCGTGCTTGGAGGCGGAGTAGGGGGCGCCCAGCACCACGCCCTGCTTGCCGCCGGTCGACGCGATGCTGATGATCCGGCCCGTGCCCCGGTCGAGCATGCCGCCCGTGGTCAGCGTCTCGCGGGTCATCCGCAGGACGCTGTTGAGGTTGGTGTCGATGACGTCGAGCCACAGCTCGTCCGTGATCTGTGCGGTGGGGCCTCCCCCGCTGCGGCCGGCGTTGTTCACCAGCACGTCCACGGGACCGTACCGGTCGACGGCGGCCCGGACGAGGGCGCCGACCTGTTCGGTGGAGCGTACGTCGCATGCCTGCCCCGCGACCTCGTACCCCTTGTCGCGGAGGCGTTCGACGGTGAGTGCGACGTTCTCGGGGTCGCGGGCGCAGATGAACACGCGCTGCCCGAGTTCGCACAGCAGGGTGGTGATGGCGAGCCCGATACCGCTGGTGGCACCGGTGACCAGGGCGTGCCGGTCGTCTTGGGCGGACATGTCTCTCCTCGTCGTCGTCATCGTTGGCGGGTCAGGACGGCGGCCGCGTTGAAGCCGCCGTGTCCCCTGGCGAGCACGAGCGCGGCGGACACCGGCACGTGGCGGGGGGCGCGGACGAGGTCGATGCCGTAGTCGGCGACCGGCCGGCGCACGTTGGCCGTCGGCGGGATCACCCCGTCCCGGATGGACAGCACGGCCGTCGCCAGGTCCAGGGCGGCCCCGCCGGCGCCGAGCCGTCCGGTCATCGTCTTGGGCGCGGTCACGGGGACGCCCTGCGGGCCGAAGAGCCCGCGGAGGGCGTCCGCCTCGGCGCGGTCGAGCTCGGGGACGCCCGCGGCGTCCGCGAAGACCACGTCGATGTCCGCCGGGTCCAGCCCCGCCTCGTCCAGGGCGAGTTCGGCGGCGCGCCGCAGGTTCGGCGGGCGGCCGGTGCCGGGCGCCGGGTCGAAGGTCGATCCCTGCCCGGCGATCTCCGCGTGCCAGGACCGGACGCCGCGGGCGCGCGCCGACTCCGGGCTCTCCAGGACGAACAGCGCGCCGCCCTCTCCCGGTACGTGGCCTGCGGCGTCCTCGTCGAAGGGCAGGTAGGCCCGTTCGGGATCGTTCACGGTGCTGATCCGGCCGCCGGCCAGCTGCGCGACCCAGCCCCAGGGCGACGGGGAGCCGTCGACGCCGCCCGCGATCACCATCGGTACGCCGTCGCGCAGGTGGCGGCGGGCCTTGGTCAGGGCGTCCAGGCCGCCGGCCTGTTCGGTGACGACCACGCCGCCCGGGCCGCGCAGGCCGTGCCGGATGGAGATCTGGCCGGTGTTCACCGCGTAGAACCAGGCGAAGGACTGGTAGGCGCTGACGTGCTCCGGTCCCTTGCTCCAGAGGTTGTGCAGCTCCCGGTGGCCGAAGGCGAATCCGCCGGCCGAGCTGGCGGTGACCACGCCCACGCCGTATTCGGGCATCGCCGCGGGATCCACGCCGGCGTCCTCGAAGGCCCATTCGGCGGCGACCAGCGCCAGCCGGGTCATATGGTCGGTCTGCGGGAGCAGCCGGCTCGGGATGCCGTGCGCGCGCGGATCGAAGCCGGCGATCTCGCCGGCGAGCCGGCTGGGGTAGGGCCCGGCGTCGAAGCCGGCCACCGGGCCGATCGCGGCCCGTCCGGCCAGCGTACGGCTCCAGTGGGAGGCCGCGCCCAGGCCGGTCGGCGCGATCACGCCCATGCCGGTGATCACGGCGGGGGGCGTCATGACACCGCCCTCTCCGGGCTGCGCAGCACCATGGCGCTCTGGAAGCCGCCGAAGCCGCTGCCCACGGTGAGTACGGTGTCCACGCGCTGCCGGCGCGCGGTCAACGGCACGTAGTCCAGGTCGCATTCGGGGTCGGGCTCGTGCAGGTTGGCGGTGGGCGGGATGGTGTCGTGCTCGATGGTGAGGGCGCAGGCCGCGATCTCCAGCGAGCCGATCGCCCCCAGCGAGTGGCCGATCATCGACTTGATGCCGCTGACGGGCACCCGGTAGGCGTCCTCGCCCAGCGCCCTCTTGAAGGCCGCCGTCTCGTGCCGGTCGTTCTGGAGGGTGCCCGAGCCGTGCGCGTTGACGTAGTCGACGTCCCGGGGGGTGACCCCGGCCGCCCCCATCGCCACGCGGATGGCCTCGGCCATCTCCCGGCCGTCCGGGCGCAGTCCGGTCATGTGGAAGGCGTTGGAGCGGGAGGCGAAGCCGCTGATCTCGGCGTAGGCGTACGCGCCGCGCCGGCGCGCGTGCTCGGCGTCCTCCAGCACGAACACCGCGGCGCCCTCGCCGAGGACGAAGCCGTTCCTGGTCCGGTCGAAGGGCCGTGAGGCCTGCCCGGGGTCGTCGTTGCGCGGTGTGGTCGCCTTGATCGCGTCGAAGCAGGCGACGGTGATGGGCGAGATCGGGGCGTCGGTGGCTCCGGCGACCATGACGTCCACGGTGCCCTCCCGGATGAGGTCGACCGCGTGCCCGACGGAGTCGAGTCCGGAGGTGCAGCCGGTCGAGATGAGCGCCACGGGTCCCTCGGCGCCGACGTCGCGGGCGACCTCGGCCGCGATCGAGTGCGGCACGAAGTAGTCGAAGAGGTGCCGTCCGGCGTAGGAGGCGTCCACGTTCCAGAGGCGGCCGCCGTCGCTGACGACGCGGTACTCCTCCTCCAGGCTCATGGTGCAGCCCACGGCGCTGCCGATGGCGACACCGGTGCGGGCGGGGTCGAGTTCCGCGGGGTCCAGCCCGCTGTCGGCGACACCCTCCCGGGCGCTCACGACGGCGAACTGGGCGGCCCGGTCCATCCGCCGGGCCTGCTGCGGGCTCAGTCCCTCCGCCAGCGGGTCGAAGTCCACCTCGGCGGCGATCTGCGAGCGGTAGGGGCCGGGGTCGAAGGAGCTGATCCTCCTGGTGGCCGTGCGTCCGGCGGTCAGGGCGTCCCAGAAGGGCTTGCGCCCCACGGCTCCCGGGGCGACGACACCGATGCCGGTGATGACGACGCGGCGGCCCGCGGACCTGGCCATCAGAGGCCCTCCGTAGCCGCCCGCTCCGCCGGCACGTACTGCCGGGGGACGTACAGACCGGGCTCGCTGGTGCTCAGTTCCCGCAGCCGGGCGACGTGCTGGGGGAAGGACGGGGCGCCCACCGCGGCACGGAAGGACCGGGCGTCGCGCCAGTGGGCGATGTTCACCCAGCGGGTCGGGTCCTCGGCGTGCCGGTGCAGCGTGTACTGCAGGAATCCGTCCCGGCCGGCGAGGTGCCGTCCGGTCGCGGCGAAGGCCTTCTCGAACTCCTCGGGCGAGGCGTGCACGGTGAATCTGTTGATGAAGGTGACCACCCCGCTCCCGCCGGGATCAAGGTCGTTGGGTTGCATCTCACGCCTCTCTTCAGGTCCGAAGTCGCGCTGACGATGTGGCGTCGTCCAACGTGGGCGTCGGTTCTCGCAGCCCGCTCAACGGCGTCTGGACCCGGCGGCCCCGGCGGGCGGTCCGGGGTCGAGCGGCCGTGGAGGAGCCGTGGAGAAGCGGCTCCAGCGAACGTCGATCCGCCGGTCGGGTCCGTGTTGCGATGCTCGTCGGCAACGAGCACCCCGAGAGCCGGAGGCACACTGTGAGTCAAAACCTCGAAGCCGTGCGGCGGATGATCGCGGCGTACAACACGGGCCGGACGGACGACGTCCACGAGTTCATTCACCCGGAGTACCTGAATCCGGCCACGATCGAGCACGGGCTCGGTGAGGGGCCCGAGGCGTTCGCCATGGCGGTAGCCTGGGTGCGCAGGACCTTCTCCGAGGAAGTACACCTGGAGGAGGTCAGGATCGAGGAGCGGGGCGACTGGGTGCGGGCCTACCTGGTCCTCTACGGCCGCCAGGTCGGTCCCATGGTCGGCATCGCGCCGACCGGCCGCCGCTTCTCCGGGGAGCAGATCCACTTGCTGCGCGTCGTCGACGGCAGGATCAGGGATCACCGGGACTGGCCGGAGTACCAGAGCACGTACCGTCAGCTCGGCGAGCCGTGGCCGGAGCCGGAAGGCTGGCGCCGCTAGCGGGTGCCTTGTCGGGGAGAGCCGTGTGAGGAGCACCGATCGATGACCGAACAGCGGACCGTGGACTTCTGGTTCGACCCCGTCTGCCCGTACACGTGGATCGCCTCGCGGTGGCTGGTCGAGGTCACCAAGGTGCGGCCGGTGACCGTCCACTGGCGGGTGATGAGTCTGTCGGTGCTCAACGAGCACCGCGACGACAACCCCGAGGGCGAGTGGGAGGACTACATGTGGGCGCCGGTGCGGGTCTGTGCCGCGGTGGAGGAGCGGTACGGTCAGCGGGCGCTCGGCGACCTCTTCACGGCGATGGGCACCCGCTTCCACCTGCAGGGCGACTGGGGGAACCTGGCGGGCGCCCTGGCCGACGCCGGGCTGCCGGAGGAGATCGCGGAGGTCGCCGGTTCCACGGCGTACGACGCGGCCGTCCGGGCCTCGCACGCGCAGGCCGTGGCACTGGCCGGGGGTGACATCGGCACCCCGGTCGTGTCGGTCGTGCGGCCGGGCGGCGAACGGGTCGGCTTCTTCGGTCCGGTCGTCTCCCCCGCGCCCACGGGGGAGACGGCCGGCCGGCTGTGGGACGGCCTGCTGCTGATGGCCGGGGTTCCCGGCTTCTACGAGGTCAAGCGCACGCGGACCGGGGAGCCCCGGTTCGAGCTCGCCGACTGAGGCGGCCCGCCGCGGGCGGCGGCGCCGTGCGCCGGTGCGGGTCGCCGACCGCGGTCACCCGCACCGGCGTACGTGCCCCAGCAGGGCCTCGGCGAGCGGCGGGTGCACCGAACGCGGCAGGGCGTGGCCCATGTCCTCGATCTCGACGAGGTACGCGCCCGGGATCAGGCCGGCGAGGTGGCGCCCGTGGGGCGGTGGCGCGATCGGGTCCTGCCCGGCCTGGATCACCAGGGTGGGGACCCGGACGTCGCGCAGCTCGGCGGCCCGCTCCCGGGGCGGCGGCTGCACCGCGTAGTGCACCTGCGGCTCGGTGAGCGAACCCGAGTGCTCGACGGCCTGCCGTTCCCAGCGCCGGAAGTCGGCCTCGTCGAAGGGGGCCTCGTCGCCGGAGAACAGCTTCCACCGGCGCACCCGCCGCTCCAGTTCCGCCTCCGGGCCGTCCGCCTCCTCGTTCATCACGGCGAGCGCCCTGAGGAACCGTTCCTGCGGCAGGGGCAGTCCGTCGGCCGAGGCCTCGCCGGCGAAGGCGCGTCGGATGTTGCCGGGGAAGTCCACGTCGAGTGCGCCGCCGAGCATCATCGACATGCTCAGCATCCGCCGCGGGTGGTCGAGCGCGACCAGCTGGCACAGGACCGTGCCCATCGACATGCCGACGAAGTGGGCCCGTTCGACGCCCCAGCCGTCGAGTACCGCCACAGCGTCGGCGGCCAGCCGCAGGTAGCTGTACGGGCGTTCGGCGGGGTCCCAGGCGGTGGAGCGGCCCACTCCCCAGTGGTCGTAGCGGATCACGTGCAGCCCGCCGGCGACGAGCCGCTCGACGAACTCGGCAGGCCAGCTCATCGCGGTCAGGCCGCCGCCCGCCACCAGGAGGAGGGTGGGATCGGCGGGGTCCCCGAAGTCCTCGCTCCACAGCTGTACGTCCTGCGACGGGACGATGCGTTCTGCCACTTCGGTCTCCCTCTCGGCTCCTGGAACTCCTGGTTCCGTGGGTCTGCGGTCGTGGTGGACGGGACGGGCGGCGGCTCAGAGCGGGGCCAGTTCCCAGAGGCAGGAGTCCAGGGGCACGCTGGGCGAGGCCAGCGGCCCGGTCCGGGAGACGATCCGCAGTCCCGCCGCGTCGGCCAGGGCGGCCCATTCCCGGTCGGTGCGGACCCGGCCGCCGAGGAACACGAGCATGCGCATGTCGAGCACGCTGAAGTACAGGTCGGAGGTCCGGGTGCCGCCGGACGGGGCCTCGGCCCGCTCCAGCAGGACGATCCGGCCCCCGGGCCGCAGGGCGTCGCGGCAGCGTCCCAGGATCCGCAGCGCGTCCGTGTCCGACCAGTTGAGGAGGACGAACGACAGCACGGCGATGTCGGCGGACACCGGCAGTTCCTCGAAGAAGTCCCCGGCGACGACGTCGACGCGGTCGTCCAGGCCGGCCGCCTCGATGCGCTCCCGCGCCCGCCGCGCCGCTCCCGGCAGGTCCAGCAGGGTGCCGCGGGCCCCGGGCGCGGCCCGCAGGATCGCGCCGAGCAGACCGCCCGGCGCACCGCCCACGTCGAGCACGTGCCGGGCCCGGCTCCAGTCGTACGCGGCGACGGGCGCGGCGAAGGCGGCGTCCTCCCGGGTCGTCATCAGGGCGTCGAAGGAGGCGCCGAGCCCGTCGTCCTCGGACAGGTCCGTCCAGAAGGGCTTGCCGTAGCGGTCCTCGTACTGCGGCCGTCCGGTGCGGACGGCCTCGCGCAGGTCGAGGAAGGTCAGGTCGGCGCGGCCGACCGCCTGGTCCAGGTCGAGCCAGGAGCGCTGCCGTGACGGGTCGTCCTCGGCGAGCAGGTCGCCGAGGGGGGTGGGGGCGTAGCGGCCCGGTGCGCTCTCCTCCAGCACCCCGGCGGCGGCCAGGTGCCGCATCAGCCGGGCCAGGGCGTCCGCGTCCGCCCCGGTGGCCGCGGCGAGGGCCTCGGGGCTCGTGACGCCGCGGTGCAGGTGGTCGACCAGCCGCAGGGTGGCCGCGACGCGCAGCGCCATCGGGGTGACCAGGTTCGACATCCGCACCAGGGCGTCGACGGGCCGTTCCTCCACCGGTTCGTCCTTCGTCCCGCTCACGGTGTTTTCCCCTCCGGGTCGGTGCCGAGCGCCTGCGCGCTCAGGTGGTCGACGGCGTCGGCGTAGGTGAAGGGCTGCATGAACCAGCCGGCGCGGACGTCGCGGTAGTGGCGGGACAGGGGGTGGCTCGTGGTGAAGGACGCCCCGCCCATGAGGGTCATGCTGTCCTCGACGATCGCGGCCGCGGTGCGGTTGACGACGAGCTTCGCGTACTGGAAGGGCGCCATCATCAGGCGGCCGCGCTCGTCGGGGTCGACCGCCGTGCGGTGCGCGTGGTGGTCGGCGTTGGTCAGGGCCGCCGCGAGCGCCGTGCGGAGCGTGTAGAGCTTCACGTCGAGCTCGGCCACGAGGGTGCGCACGGCCGCGGCGGGCGGGCCGCCGCGCCGGGCGATGCCCGCGACGGCGAAGTCGCGGGCCGCCTGCGCGATCCCGGCGTACACTCCGAGCAGTCCGATCGAGCTGACGGTCTGCCCGGCCATCGCGGCGTCGTTGCGGACGCCGACCGGTCCGCGCAGGAAGACGTCGGCCGCGGGTACGGGGCAGTCCTCGAAGACGACCTCGGTGCTGGCGGACGCCCGCATGCCCATGCCGTTCCAGTTGTCCGGCGCCTTCAGGCCGGGGGTGTCGGCGGGCAGGAAGGCCGAGGCGAGCCGTGCGGGCCCGGAGGCGGGGCGGGTCTGCGCGGCGACCACGACGTGCGTGGCGAACGGGGCCATGCTGACGAGGATCTTACGGCCGGTCAGCCGCCAGCCGCCGTCCTCGGCGGGCACCAGCTCGGTGGTGACGCCGGCGTCCTTGAGGGCGCCGCTGATCAGGGCCCGTTCGGTGCCCATGAGCCGCAGCAGCCGCTCGGCCAGGGCGCGCCCGGTGTCGGTGCCGTGCTCCCGCTCGTACGACATGGTGATGCCGCGGCTGAACTGCATGTGCAGGGACAGGGCGACGGAGGCGTCGGCCTCGGCGATCCGTTTCACGGCGAGGCACACGTCGTGGACGCTGGCGACGCCCAGTCCGCCGAACTCCTGCGGCACGGTGGCGCCGAGCACGCCGTCGGCGCCCATGCGGCGGACGGCGTCGAGGGGGAACGTGGCGTTGCGGTCGTGCTCGGCGGCGCCGGCCGCCAGGTCCGGCAGGTGCCGGCCGAGCACCTCCAGCAGTGCGTGGCCCTCGGGTGTGCGCGGTTCGGTGAGGTCTCCCGCCGTCATGGCGTCTGTGTCCTTTCGTTCCGGATGACGTCCGCGGGACGCGTCGCCGCCAGATATCGGTCGATGGCGGACCGGTGGTATCCCGGCCCGAATCCCAGCCGGTCGAGCCCGGGCACCAGCCGCCGCAGTTTCCGTACCGACGGGCAGTGCCCGATGCCGTCGTCGGAGACCTGCCACCGGGCGGTGACGCCGAGCCGGTGTTCGAGGTGGCGCACGACCTCGGCCACTTCCACGCAGTCCCCGGACGCGACGTTCACGGTCTCGTCGCGGACCCCGGTGCGCAGCAGGGCGTCGACGACGGTGGTGAAGTCGGCGACGTGGAGCATGTCCCGGCGCGCTCCGTGCTGGACGCGTACCCGGCCCGCCAGGACCTGGGTCACCAGTGCCGTCAGGAGACGGAAGTCCGGTTCGTCCGGGCCCAGTACGTAGCCCAGCCGCAGGATGAGGTGGCGCACCCCGGAGGCCCTGACAAGCCGTTCGAGGTCGAGCTTGTGCCGGCCGTAGCGGGTGGACGCGGCCCGCGGGCCGCTCTCCTCGCCGGGGCCGCTGCCCTCGCCGGGACCCCCGTACATGCTGACGGTGGAGAAGAAGACGAGCATGCGGCCCTGCCGCAGGCAGTGCCGGACCGTGTCTTCGACGAGCGCGGTCTCGCGCAGGTGGTCCGCGTCGGGCAGCGGGTGCGTGGGCACTCCGGCGGCCAGCACCGTCACCGCGGGGTGTCCGGCCGCGAGCGGTGCGAGATGTCGTGCGAGGAACCCGTTCCCGATGATCTCCATCTGACAAGGCAGCCCTTCGGCTCGCTGGGGGCACCGACCCTGGCAGCAGGGTGTCGAAAGACACTCGAAGGAGGTGTTCAACAAGGCTCCGTGAGCCTTCAAGGACACGGGGGGAGGGTGGCACCACCACCCCCACCCCTTTCATGAGGCGAGGAGTCCCCATGCGCGCACTGTTCGTCAACTCCCCAGGGCTGGGGCACATCTTCCCGTCCGTGCCCCTGGCGCACGCGCTGACCGCGGCAGGTCACGACGTGCTGTTCGCCCAGGGCGGTGACGTCGGCGCGGTGGCCGCGGCGGGCGTCGACGTCGTCGATGTGACCCCCGGGCTCGACTATGCGACGGTCTTCCGGCCGGAGGAGATCGACTTCAGTGTCGACGGCGGGGACGAGTTCGTCGCCGCACTGTTCGCCAGGGTCTCGGGCGTCACCGTCGACCGGCTGCTGGAGGTCGCGCGCAGCTGGTCCCCCGACCTGGTCGTCCACTCGCCGCTGCAGGGCGCCGGGCCGCTGGTGGCCGGCGCGATCGGTGTGCCCGCCGTGTCGGTGGTCACCGGTCCGGCCGACAGTGCGCCGCTCATCGGCGCTCTGATGCGCGATCACATGAAGGAGCACTACGTGCGGCAGGATGTCGCACCGGTGCCGGCGCCCGGCCTCCGGCTCAACTCGATGCCGTCGAGCCTGCTGGCGCTGCTCCCGGATCGGGTACGGGCGGACGACGACGTACCGATGCGCTACGTGCCCTTCAATGGCAACGGAGAGCTGCCCGGCTGGCTGCTGGAGCCGCCGCGCCGGCCCAGGATCGCGGTGACGCTCGGGTCGATCGCCGGTCTGTGGGGCGGCCTGGCGGTGCTGGCGCCGCTCGTCGCGGCGGCGGGCGGCACGGACGCGGAGTTCGTCGTCACCCTCGGCGGCGGCGATCCGTCGCTGCTGGGCGAACTGCCGCCCAACGTGAGGACGGTGGACTGGCTCGCGCTGGGGCCGCTGCTGAAGACCTGTCACGGGCTGATCCACCACGGCGGGTCGGGTACGTCCGCGGTGGCGATGGCCATGGGCGTGCCCCAGTGCGTGATGCCGCTCAGCCCGGACCAGAAGGACAACGAGCGGGCGGTCGTCGAGCGGGGCATCGCGATCGGCGCGGCGGCGGGCACGGTCGGCGCGGCGGAGTTCCGGGCCCTGCTGGAGGACGAGGGGATGCGGGCGGCCGCGGCCGAGGTGCGCGACGAGGTGACGGCGATGCCGTCCCCCGCCGCGCTCGTCGGGCGCCTGGAGTCCCTGGTGTGAGGGGCCGCGGGCCGCGGGCGCCGGCCGGCGCGTCAGCGGCCCGGCGGCCGGACGGACAGGGCGTGGCGGAAGACGTCCGCCGGGTCCCAGCGGGCCTTGACCTGCTGGAGTCTGGGGTAGTTGTCCCGGTAGTAGAAGGTGTGCCAGGGCACCCCGGAGGTGTTCCACCGGGGGTCGGCGAGGTCGACGTCCGGGTAGTTGACGTAGGCCCCGCCGTTGGCCGCGTCGGGGACGGGGACGCCCCCGGTGTCCGCGTAGACGTCCCGGTACAGCTCGCGCACCCAGGCCAGCTGTTCGTCGCCGGAGATCCCGGGCCACCAGGAGGTCTCGTAGGAGGCGCTGAAGAGGCTGTCCCGGTGCGGGATCGCCGTCGCTGCCGCCGGTACCGTGTTGATCCTGCCGCCGAGGGTGGAGAGGTACACGGCCGAGCCCTGGTGCTCACCGTCCGGGCTGGTCAGGTAGCGGTGGAGGGTGCGGATCTGGGTCTGCGTCCATGCCTTGCGCAGCAGCGCGGCCTTGGACTTGAAGGGGTACCTGCCGCCGGCGTAGGGGTCGGCGGTCAGGGTGGACTTCATCCACAGCGCGGTCGACTGTTCGGCCTCGTGCCGCACTCCCGTGCCGGTGGTGACCGCCGCGACGTACTCGTCGAGGAGCTTCGCGCCGTGCGGCAGGGCACCGTCGACGTTGGCCACGAGGGTGAACCGTCCGGCGGCCCGGTGGTTCAGGATCAGCCAGGCGCTGAGGGGTGCGTAGCGGGAGCCGGTGCCGGACTCCTTCTCGTGCCAGGTGCCGTGGTTGCGCAGGATCCGCACGAAGGCCGCCTCGGTCATGTCCGCCCACGACCAGCCGATGGTGACGGAGCGGATGGTCGCCGGGGGCCTGGGCAGCAGGGTCGTGGGGTCGTTGCCGTGCGTGCCGGGCGAGCGCATCAGATAGCGGGTGACGACGCCGAAGTTCCCGCCCCCGCCCCCGGTGTGGGCCCACCACAGGTCGTGGTGGGGGTCGGCGGGGTCGCGGGTGGCGGTGACCAGGCGGGCCCGGCCGCGGCGGTCGGCGACGACGACCTCGACGCCGTACAGGTGGTCGGCGACGAAGCCGTGGTGCCGCGACAGCCCCCCGTACCCGCCGCCGGCGATGTGCCCGCCCGCGCCGACGCTCGGGCAGGCGCCCGCCGGGACGGTCACGCCCCAGCCGAGGTAGAGGGTGCGGTAGACCTCGCCGAGGGTCGCGCCGGACTCGACGGCGAAGGCGTTGTGCCGGGGGTCGTAGTGGACGGACTTCATCTCGGAGACGTCGACGACGACCTGGACGGCCGGGTCGTCGACGAAGCCCTCGAAGCAGTGTCCGCCGCTGCGGACGGCGATCCGCCGGCCGGTCCGCAGGGCGTCGTCCACCGCGGCGACCACCTGGTCCGCGCGGTGGACCAGGCGTACGGACTCCGGCCGCCCGGAGAAGCGCCCGTTGTAGCCGCGGGCGATCAGCTCCTCGTAGCGGGGGTCGCCCGGGCGGATGTCCTTGGCCGGGGGCGCCGGGAAGCACCCGGCGGACGCGGTGTCCGCCCCGGTCTCCGCGGCCACGGCCGCTCCGCTGCCGGCCGCGGCGAGTGCCGCGGCGCCGCCGGCCGCGACGCCGCCCGCGATGAATCCGCGGCGCGATAGGTCCTTCACTGCCACTCTCCCTGTCGTTGGTGCGGTCGTCGCCCGGCGAGCCCTTCGAGTACGGGCACGACGGCGCCGGGCGTGGGCATCCGGCGCGACTCCCCGCGCAGCCGGTCGGCCGCCCGGGCGAAGGACGGTTCCTCCAGCAGCCGCGTGATCAGGCCGCGCAGCATCGCGGCGTCGGCCTTCTCCGGATGCGCGACCCGCAGGCCTGCGCCGTGCCGCTCCAGCAGACGTGCCTTGTGGTCGGTGTCCCACACCCCGTCGGGCAGGATCAGCTGCGGCACCCCGCAGCTCAGCGCGGTGTTGAAGGTGCCCGCTCCACCGTGGTGGATCACCGCGGAGCAGCTGGGGAGCAGGGTCTCCAGCGGTACGAAGTCCACGACGCGGACGTTGTCCGGCACCGCGGTGACGGACGCGAGCTGGGCCTGGTTCAGGGTGGCCACCACCTCGGCGTCGAGCCCGGCCACCGCCGTGAGCACTTCGCCGAGGGGGACCCGGTCCGCGCCGAGCAGCTCGCGGTGGGAGACCCCGAGGGTGAGGCAGACGCGCCTGCGCGGCTGCGGCTCGCGCAGCCAGTCCGGGAGGACGGAGCTGCCGTTGTGGGGCGCGCACCGCATCGGTATCCGGTCCGGTGCGTCCAGGAGGCGCAGAGTGGCCGGGAGCGGGTCGATGGTGCGCTGCCCGACGACGAGGTCCTCGCCGAACTCCCCGCCGTAGCGCCGTACGGTCTCGCCCAGCCATTCCTCCATGGGGTCCTCGCGCTGCAGCGGGTGGAGCCGGCCCACCGCGTCGAGGTAGGGCCGGCGCATCCGGCCGATGAGGTCCAGGCCGAACAGCAGCCGGACGTGGGCCGCGCCGACGGCCCGGGCGGCCACGGGACCGGCGAAGGTGAGCGGGTCCCAGACGACCAGGTCGGGCCTCCACCACCGGGCGTGGCGCACCAGGTCGTCGATCATCGCAGGATCCGAGTACTGCTGGAACACCTGGGTGGTCATGGCGGTGAAGACGCCGTGCATGTACTCGTACGTCAGCTTCTGCGGACGGATCTCGGTCATGTCCGTCCAGTACTCGTACCGCTCGGCGACGGCCCGGTACGCGTCGGCGCCGGCCGTCCCCTCCCATGCCCCGGCGTCCTGCGCCGTGCCGTCGCCGGACCCGTCGTGCTGTTCGTACGACTCCATCCGGGCCGCCTGGTCGAGGGCGGCTCCGGCGGTCACGGCGGTCAGGCCGGTGCGGGTGATGTCGTCGGCGAGGTCGGGCTGGCCGGCCATGTGGACCTCGTGACCGGCCGCCCGCAGTGCCCAGGCCAGCGAGACCTGTGCGAACAGATGGGACTTCGCTGTGTGTGTGGTGAACAGGACCCGCATCGGGCACCCTTCCTCCTCCGGCGTGGCTCGCGTGTTCCGGGCGCGGGCGCGCTCAGAGCACGCGGACGTCCGGGACGTAGCGGATCCATTGGCCGCCGGAGTCCCGGAACCGCTGTTCCTTGGCGATGATCTCCTCGGCGTGGTTCCAGGCGAACAGCACGGCGTAGTCGGGGTAGGGGTTCTCGAAGTCGGCCCGGGAGCGCACCGGGATGTGCGAGCCGGGGGTGAGCCGTCCCTGCTTGTTCGGGGTGGTGTCGGAGATGAACGAGATGAGGTCGGGCCCGATGCCGCAGTAGTTGGCGACGGTGGCGCTCTTGGCGGTGGCCCCGTACCCGACGACCGTACGGCCCTCGTCGCGCAGCCTGCGCAGCAGCGCCACCAGTTCGTCCCGGGCCCGCTCCACGCGGGTCACGAAGCCCTGGAGGGTGGTGAGTTCGGACAGCCCGCGCAGGCGCTCCTGTCCCAGCAGTTCGGCGACCGCGGGCGAGGGGGTGCGCCGTCCGGCGCGGGCGATGGTGTAGCGGACCTCGCCGCCGTGGACGGGGAGGCGTTCCACGTCGACCAGTTCGAACCCGAACCGCTCCACCATGGCGCTGACGGAGGAGACGGAGAAGAAGTAGTAGTGCTCGTCGTAGATCTGGTCGAAGGAGGCGAGGTCGACGATGTCGGCGAGGTAGGGGTCCTCGAAGACGAACACCCCGTCCGGTGCCAGCAGTTCGTCCACGCCGCGGAAGATCGAGTCCAGGTAGGGGATGTGGCAGATGGTGTTGGCCGCGAAGATGACCTGGGCGTGTCCCTCCTCCTTGCGGATGTCGGCGGCCGTCGACTCCTGGAAGAACTCGGTGGCGACGCGGATGCCCTGGCGCCGCGCGATGTCGGCCACGCTCTGCGAGGGCTCGACGCCCAGGTGGCGGACTCCGGCCTCGGCGAGTGCGCGGAGCATGACGCCGTCGTTGCAGCCCAGTTCGACGAGGAAGGCGTCCTTCCCGGCGAGTTCGCTCTGCAGGAAGTGCCGGGCGGTCTCCTCGAAGTGCCCGCGCATGACGGAGGACCCGGACGACAGGTACGGATAGTGGCTGTTGAACATCAGGTGGCGCGGCACTTCCTCGGTGAGCTGGACCATGGTGCAGTCCCCGCAGACGCCGACGGCCAGCCGGAAGAAGAACTCGTCGCCGAGGTATTCGGGCTCCAGGAGCCCACTGGAGAGCGGTTGCTGTCCAAAGTCGATGAACTCGTGCAGCCGACCGCCGCAGATCCGACAACTGAGCACGTTGGGTGTCCTCTTCCTTGAGTGGCTTCCACAGCTGGTTTCCACAGGTGGCTTCCACAGGTGGCTTCCACGGGTGGCTTCCTCGGGTGCCGCTGAACGCCGTGCCGGCCCGGTGGCGGCTACAGGCCTCCCGGCCAGTCCTCGTCGGCGCGCAGCAGGGCCCGGGCGAGGTTCTGGTAGAAGGCCACGACGCCCGGTTCCTTGGGGCTCAGGTGGCCGCGGGCGGCGAAGCGGGACCCCACCGCGCGCTGGACGGCCTCCAGGCCGGTGCGGTCCTCACTGTTGATCATTCCGGCGTATGTCTCGGCCTGCCGGCGCATCTCGTCGAGGTCGGCGCCCTCCAGGGCGGCGCGCGGTACGAGGATGCCGCCGCGGACCAGCGTCCGGTCGATCGTCCGCGGGATGAGGCTGAGCCAGATGACCATCTCGCCCGCCGCGGCCAGGCTCGCCGCGGGGAAGACGAAGACGCCGTACAGGTGGGCCTTCTCCGCGTCGGTCAGCGGCAGGGCGTAGGCCTCCTGCGGCTCGGTGAACGGGACGAGCAGGCGCAGCGCCCAGGGGGAGTCGACCCGTACGTCGGTGTCGGACCCGCCGGGCGTGGACTTCTGGAGGGTCTCCCGGTGGAACCCCAGGACGTGGTAGTTCTCGTGGGCGTTCTCGACGGCGACCTTCCAGTTGCAGGCCCACTCCTCGCTCCAGGAGCCGAGCTGCGCCATCTCGTCGAGGCGGTAGTTGGCCAGGTCGCCCGAGACGCGTGTGAGTTCGGGGGCCAGGGGGGCCGCGCGGGCGTCGAGGTTCACGTACACGAAGCCGTGCCACTCCTCGACGGCGAAGGCGGGCAGTCGGCAGTCCTTCGGGTCGAAGTCCGGGTTCCCCCGCATGTGGGTGGCGCCGATGAGCCGGCCGTCGAGTCCGTACCGCCAGAGGTGGTACGGGCAGGTGAAGGAGTCGGCCCGGCCGGCGGCGCCGGGTTCGAGGAGCGGCATCATCCGGTGGCGGCAGATCGGTGACATTCCGTGGAGGGCGCCGTCCGCGTCGCGGGTGACCACGATCTGCTCGCCCGCGACGTCGACCGAGACGTAGCTGTTCGGCTCGGCGAGTTCGTCGCGGTGCGCGACGAGCACCCACGAACGACCGAAGACGCGGGTGCGTTCGAGTTCGTACAGCTCGGGCGAGGTGAACGCGCGCGGCGGGAGACTGAGCCGGGGTGCCTGGTCCAGGTAGCCGCGCAGTACGTCCAGCAGCCCGGCGACCTCGTCCTGTGCCGACGGGGAACCGGCCCCGGGGCGTTCGCCGGCGGTCCGGTCTGTGCTCGTGCCTGTGCTCACGGTGGGACTCCAACCTGTGCCGCGGGTCCGTGGTGCCCCGACCCTGGCAGGGCGGGTTCGAAGCCTGCTCGACAGCGGGGTCCGGGGCCACGGGCGTCCCCCGGGTCCCGTGCGTCAAGCCGGTCTCCGGCGTTCCTCTAGCGGCCCGCCCGACCATCGGTCCGCCGGACCCCTGTCCCTTCCCCCGTGCCTGTCGGGTTCGCCGCCGGGTGCCCGTCGAACGAGGTCGCCGTGTACGGAGCCGAACTGGCCGAGATCTACGAGCTCATCCACCGCAGCCGCGGCAAGGACTACCGGGAGGAGGCCGCCGAGGTGGAGCGGCAGGTGCGGGCGCGCAGGCCGGACGCGGCCTCCCTGCTGGACGTGGCCTGCGGCACCGGGGCCCACCTGCGCTGCTTCGACGAGCTGTTCGACGAGGTGGCCGGGCTGGAGCTGTCGGAGCCGATGGCCCGCTTCGCGCGGACGGCACTGCCTCGGGTGCCCGTGCACGTGGGCGACATGCGGGACTTCGAGCTCGGCCGCACCTAC
Organism: Streptomyces sp. NPDC090021; assembly: GCF_044748225.1. NCBI lineage: Bacteria > Bacillati > Actinomycetota > Actinomycetes > Kitasatosporales > Streptomycetaceae > Streptomyces > Streptomyces sp. NPDC090021. The sequence continues at coordinate 38,355 of NZ_JBIVFO010000015.1, forward strand.
GACGTCATCACGTGCATGTTCGGCTCGATCGGCTACCTGCTGACGCAGGAGGCGCTGGTCGACGCGCTGCGCCGGTTCGCGCGGCACCTGACGCCCGGCGGGGTGGTGGCCGTCGACCCGTGGTGGTTCCCGGAGACGTACCTGGACGGGCATGTCGCCGGCAGCACGGCGACGGTCGGGGAGCGGACCGTGTCCCGGGTCTCGCACTCGGTGCGGGAGGGGGCCGCTTCCCGGATGGACGTGCACTATCTGGTCGCCGACGGCGCCTCGGGCGTACGGCACTTCCACGAGACGCACCTGATCGGCCTGTTCGCGCGGGAGCGGTACGAGGCGGCGTTCGAGGCCGCCGGTTTCCGCGTCGACTACGTCCCCGTCGCGCCCGCCGGACGGGGTCTCTTCGTCGGCGTCCCGTCCGCCGGCTGATCCGGCGGACGGGACGGGCGGGGGTCCGGGGCGGGGATCAGGGCTGCCGGGCCAGTTGCTCGTTGGCCTGGTCGAGGAACTGGTTCAGCGTCTTGATCCGGGTCTCCGCGTCGGGCATGCCGATGGAGTACCTCCGCTCCACCTGGCTGATCGCCTCCAGCAGGGCGAGCGAGTCGTAGCCGAGGACGCTCAGCTCGACGTCACCGACGTCGTCACCGTCCAGACCGGCGCCGTCCGGCTCGCCCGCGCACTGCCGGAAGATCTCGACCAGTACCGGCAGGGTCAGTTCACTCATCACACGTACCTCTCTCCGCTCGTGGGGACTCCTGGGTGGGGGGCGCTCGCCGACGAGCGCCCGGGAGGGCGGCCGGGGCTCAGCCCGCCGCCTTCCACATGTCGTGCAGGGAGGCGCGCAGTCCGATGGCCGGGCGCCAGCCCAGCACCCGCTCCGCGCGCCGGACGTCGGCCTTGGTCCAGCCGCCGCCCTTGCTCTCGACGGGCCCGCCGGTCTCCTCGACCGTTCCGGGCGGGAATCCGGCCGCCTCGACCAGGGTCGTGACCAGGTGGCGCATCGTGGGCGCCTCTCCGCGCCCGATGTTGAACACGTTGCCGGACGCCGCCGCGTCCGCGGCCAGCAGGACCGCCGAGGCCACGTCGCGCACGTCGACGTAGTCGCGGGCCGCATCGGCGATCACCAGCTCCAGCCGCTCCCCCGGCGCCAGGGCGCGCAGGCGGCTCAGGACCGTGCCGAGGAAGCTCACCTCCGACGGGTGCGGGCCGCACACGTTGACGGGGCGCAGCACGACCCCGTCGACGTCCCCGGTCCGGGCCGCCGCCAGTACGGCCCGGGATCCGGCCAGTTTCGTCCGGGCGTACGGGGTGCTCGGCTCCGGGGTCACCGACTCGTCGATGCCGTCGGGGTCCGGCGGTACGAACCCGTACTCGTGGATGCTGCCGACGTGGACGACTCGGGGGCGGCCGGGCAGCATCGCGACGCCGGCGAGCAGCCGCTCCACCAGTCGCACGTGGGCGCGGTGCATCGCCTCCTCGGTCACCACCCATCCGCCCGTGGCGTTGACGACGACCTCCACGTGGTGCTCGGCGAGGAGTGCGGCGATGTCCCGGGGTTCCGCCGCCGCCACGTCCAGCGGGACGAAGGGGTGCGCGGCGCTGTGCGGGGCCCGGTGCCGGGCCACGCCGAGGACCTCGTGGCCCGCGCGGGCGAACGCCGCGGCCACCTGTCGTCCGATGGTGCCGGTCGCGCCCAGTACGGCGACCGCACCGGGCCTTCTCACCTCACGCGGGGTCGCCACCGCGTCCTCCTTCCGGCGTCGTCCTTTCGGCGTCGTCCCGCGTCGTCCCGTGTGGTCGCGACGGTTCGCCGCGGGGCGGCGGTCACGGGTGCCGGTCGTCACGGCTGACGCGGCGTTCGCGTACCTTCAGTTCGCCGTCGACCCGGACGAGCACGTCCTCGCACACGCACATCAGGTGCAGGCGGGGGCTGCCGCCCCGCGGGGTCGCGATGATCTGCGCGTACGAACGGACGCTCAGGGTGCCGTCCTCGCACGGCCGGACCGCCACCATGCCGAGCAGGTGCCGGTGCACCTCGCCGGCCTCGGCCAGCGCCGCGGCGGCCTTGTCGACCCCCGCGGCCAGGGCGGCCCGGCCGACGACCGGTTCGGGCAGGGAGGGCGGGGCGAACGATCCGTCCTCGGTGAAGGTCCGCGCCCAGCCCGCGCCGTCGCCGGCGTCCAGCAGGTGCATGTGGTCGGCGTAGAACTGCTGTACTTCGGCATAGAGGGCATCGAACGACGACGAGGTTCCCGTCCGCATTGCCACCGCGTCCTCCTCACGCTGGTCCCGTTCGGGGCGAACGGGCGCACCCGCGAACGATTCCCGACGCCCTTCGACTTCGGCTCGAACGTGACGCGCGGGAGCCGAGTGAGGCTTGAGCGCTTCTCCGTCGCCGCCGAGCACGATCGGCCCGTCGGTACGAGCGGTTTCGGTGCGTGGGAGGCCCCTGTGCGGTTGATCGACCTGTCGTCGGCGGTGGATGCCGCCGCCTACGAGCCGGATCCGGTGGTGCACGAGGTCTTGACGCCCCGTCAGGGCGCGGAGCACATGAGCGCGGAGATGCGGACGCACTTCGGGCTGGAGTTCTCCCCGGACGAGCTGCCCGACGGGGAGTTCCTCTCGCTCGACCGGATCACGCTGACCTCGCACACCGGCACGCACGTCGACGCCCCCTCGCACTACGGCTCCCGGGCCGGCTACGGCGACGGCGTGCCGCGGCACATCGACCGGATGCCGCTGGAGTGGTTCTGCCGGCCGGGGATCGTGCTGGACCTCACCGACGCGCCGACCGGAGCGGTCGGGGCCGGCCGGCTGGAGAAGGAGTTCGAACGGATCGGTCGCGCCCCGGCGCCGATGGACATCGTCCTGCTGCGCACCGGTGCCTCGCGGCGGGCGGGCACCCCGGCGTACTTCACCGAGTTCGCCGGGCTGGACGGTCCGGCCGTGAACCTGCTGCTGGACCTGGGGGTACGGGTGATCGGGACGGACGCGTTCAGCCTGGACGCCCCGTTCACCGACATCATCGAGCGCTACCGGAGCACGGGGGACCGCTCGGTGCTGTGGCCGGCGCACTTCGCCGGCCGCGACCGGGAGTACTGCCAGATCGAGCGGCTGGCGAACCTCGACGCCCTGCCCGCGCCGTACGGGTTCACCGTCGTCTGCTTCCCCGTGAAGATCGCGGGCGCGGGCGCGGGCTGGACCAGGGCGGTCGCCATGGTCGCCGACTGACCGGCCCCCGCGAGGGACCCGACACCGACACCCCCACCGACCCCGACAGGAGAGAGATGTACGGACAGGAGCTGGCGGAGGTCTACGAGATCTTCTACCGCAGCCGGGGAAAGGACTGGCCCGCGGAGGCCGCCCACGTCACGGACCTGGTACGGGCGCGGTGCCCGGAGGCGGACTCCCTGCTCGACGTGGCCTGCGGCACCGGGGCCCATCTGGAGACCTTCGGAACGCTGTTCGGGCACACCGAGGGGCTGGAGATCGCCGCACCCATGCGGGAGCTGGCCCACCGGCGGCTGCCCGCGGTGACCGTCCACCCCGGCGACATGCGCGCGTTCGGCCTCGGCCGCACCTTCGACGCGGTCGTGTGCATGTTCTGCGCCATCGGCTACCTGGGCACCGTCGCCGACCTGCGGGACGCGGTGCGCACGATGGCCCGGCACGTGCGCCCCGGCGGAGTGCTCGTCATCGAGCCGTGGTGGTTCCCGGAGGACCACGTCGAGGGGTACGTCGCGGGCGACCTCGGCCGGGAGAACGGCCGTACCGTGGCGCGGATCTCGCACTCGACGCTCCAGGGCCGCGCGACCCGGATGGAGGTGCGGTTCCTGGTCGGCGACAGCTCCGGCATCCGGGAGTTCACCGAGGTCGACGTCCTCACCCTGTTCACCAAGGACGAGTACCTCGCGGCGTTCGCCGACGCGGGGTGCACCGTCGAGTACCTCCCCGGCGAACCGACCGGCCGCGGTCTGTTCGTCGGTGTACGCCAGTAGGACCCGGCCGGAATCGTGCCCGAGACGAGCGGAGACAGTGACGCAGCCATGACCACTTACGTATGGGACTACCTGCGCGAGTACGAGAACGAGCGGGACGACATCCACGACGCCGTCGAGACCGTACTGCGGTCGGGACAGCTCGTGCTCGGTGCCAGCGGGCGGGGATTCGAGGAGGAGTTCGCCGCCTACCACGGGGTCGGGCACGCCGTGGGCGTCGACAACGGCACCAACGCGATCAAGCTGGGGCTCCAGGCGATCGGCGTGGGCCCCGGCGACGAGGTGATCACGGTCTCGAACACCGCGGCGCCCACCGTGGTGGCCATCGACGCCGTGGGGGCCACGCCCGTCTTCGTCGACGTCCACCCCGAGACCTATCTGATGGACGTCGAGCAGGTGTCCGCGGCCGTCACCGAACGCACCAGGTGCCTGCTCCCGGTCCACCTGTACGGGCAGTGCGTGGACATGGCCGCGCTCCGGGCCGTGGCGGACGAGCACGGCCTGCTGGTCTTGGAGGACTGCGCGCAGGCCCACGGCGCCCGCCGGGACGGACGCCTCGCCGGCACCTGGGGGGCCGCCGCCGGGTTCTCGTTCTATCCCACCAAGGTGCTCGGGGCCTACGGCGACGGCGGCGCCGTCATCACCTCGGACCCGGCGGTGGACGCCGCGCTGCGGCGGCTGCGGTACTACGGCATGCAGGAGCGCTACTACGTCGTCCAGACCCCGGGGCACAACAGCCGCCTGGACGAACTGCACGCGGAGATCCTGCGCCGCAAGCTGCGCCGGCTCGACGCCTACGTCGAGGGCCGGCGCGCGGTGGCCCGGCGGTACACCGAGGGCCTCGCCGGCACCGGGCTGGTGCTGCCGTCGACGGCTGCGGGCAACGACCACGTGTACTACGTCTACGTGGTCCGCCATCCGCGGCGCGACGCGATCATCGAGGCGCTGAAGGGCTACGACATCCAGCTGAACATCAGCTACCCGTGGCCGGTCCACACCATGACGGGCTTCGCCCACCTCGGATACCCCAAGGGGTCCCTGCCCGCCACCGAGTCGGCGGCCGAGGAGATCTTCTCGCTGCCCATGTACCCCTCGCTGGACCCGGCGGTGCAGGACAAGGTGATCGGCGCGCTCCACGACGTGCTGGCCACGCTGTGAGCCCTGTCCCCACCGGACGGGACGGGGCCGGGGGCCGCCGGGTCCGCATGGGCGTGCTCGGCTGCGCGGACATCGCGCTGCGCCGGATGCTCCCGGCCATCGCGGCGGCCGACTCGGCCGAGCTCGTCGCGGTGGCCAGCCGGGACGCCGCGAAGGCGGAGCGGGCGGCGGCCCGGTTCGGGTGCGCCGGGGTCAAGGGCTACCGCACGCTGCTGGAGCGGGACGACATCGACGCGGTGTACGTCCCGCTCCCGCCCGCCCTGCACTTCGAGCAGGTGGCCGAGGCACTGGGGGCCGGGAAGCACGTGCTGTGCGAGAAGCCGCTGTGCACGACCCACGCGGAGGCCGCCGAGCTGATGGAGCTCGCCCGGCGGCACCGCCGGATCCTCGCCGAGAACTTCATGTTCCTGCACCACTCCCAGCACGCCGGGGTCCGCTCGCTCGTCGCATCGGGTGCCATCGGCGGACTGGAGGTGCTCTCCGGTTCCTTCGGAGTGCCGCCGCTGGATCCCACGGGGTTCCGGTACGCGCCCTCGCTCGGCGGTGGCGCACTGCTGGACGTCGGTGTCTATCCGCTGCGCACGGCGCAGATGTACCTGTCGGGCGAGCCGGAGGTGCTGGCGGCCACCCTGCGGGTGGACGACGCGACCGGGGTGGACGTGGCGGGCACGGCGCTGCTGTGCGCCCCGGACGGCGTGGCGGCGCAGCTGGAGTTCGGGTTCCGGCACTCCTACCGGTCGCGCTACGCCCTGTGGGGCGGCACGGGACGGATCTCGGTGGAGCGGGCGTACACCCCGCCGGAGGTGCTCAAGCCCGTGGTCCGGCTCCAGCAGCAGGACCGTCTCACCGAGCTGGCGATGCCCGCCGACGACCAGGTGGGCAACGCGCTGGCCGCGTTCACCTCGGCCGTCCTGTCCGGCGGGGACGGTCCGGTCGGCGAGGCGGAGTCGCTCCTGCAGGCCAGGCTGGTGGAGGACGTCCGCAAGGTCGCCAGGATCGTCGGCGGCTGAGCCGGTGGAAGGGCTCGGCGAGGGCGGGAGCCGCGGGCGGCGGCGCCCGGGCTGCGGCGGCCTCGGCGCGGACCTACGCTGATCGGGTGACCGGCCGCGCCGGAGGGCAGGGTGCCACCTGCCGCCGCCCGGCGGCGGCCCGAGGGAGGTGACGCCCGATGTCCGCATCCCGGGCAGCAGCCGCGGCCCGCCGCGCGGCTGCGGGAACCGTCTGTCTGATCGTGTTCGCGGGCGCCGGCACCGGCGCCGCCCTGGCCGACGACAACGGCATGGCCGACAAGAGCGCACAGGCCATCGCCGAAGCCTCCCGCACGGCGATGTCCGAGGTCACGTCCATGCGCATGGTGGCCGAGGTGACCGAGGGGCCGGGCACCACCGGCCTGGACATCCGCTTCGACGAGGCGGGCGACTGCGTCGGCACCGTCACGCCTCCCGGCGGCTCCGGCAGGGCCGACGTCATCAAACGCGGCAACGACGTATGGATGAAGCTCGACGACGAACTGCTCCGGGCCCAGGTGCCGGGCCCCGCGGCCGAGGACGCGATCGCGCTCATCAACGGCCGCTACCTGCACGGCACCACGGACAACATCATGCTGCGCGACTTCGCCCAGTTCTGCGATCTCGACTACTTCAAGAGGGAGTTCTCCTCGAAGCCGGCGAACGAGCAGCTGCAGAAGGGCCCACGCACCACCGTCGACGGCCGTCCGGCCATCACCGTGACCGGCAAGCGCGGCGGCGACACGGGCACCTACCTGGTGTCGACGCAGGACGAGCCGTACCTCCTGCGCATCCAGGGGGCCAAGGCCTCCGGGGAGCGGGTGGACGCCACCTTCTCCGCCTTCGACGAGCCCGTCCGCCCCGAGCCCCCCGCGCCCGCCGACTCGGTGGACCTGTCCCAGCTCCGATAGCGGGCCACGCGAAGGGAACACCATGATCACCACTGGCTTCGCCGCGGGCACCCCCTGCCGGATCGGCCTCGGCGCTCCCGACGTGCCCGCCGCGGCGGCCTTCCACGGCGGGGTCCTCGGCCGGTGGTACAGCGACATGGAGCTGCCGGGTGGCGGGGGCACGTGTGGGGCGACGTCTTCGGCATGTGCACGGACCGCTTCGGCGCGTCCCCTGGCTCGTCAACATCAACACCTTCGAGGGCTGACCGGACCGCGACCAGGGACGGCCCGCCGGCGCCACCGTCCACGGTGGCGCCGGGGCCGTCCCCGTTTCGACACCGCGGCACCTGCACCGGCGGCCGGACTCCTGCATGATCGATTCTCCGCCCCCTTTCGATCACAGGAGTCCAGCCCCATGTCCGACATCACCGTGCGCGCCGTCCGGTCCGGGGACTTCGCGCAGTGGCGCGCCCTGTACCGCGGCTACGCCGACTTCTACCGCGTGGAGCAGACCGAGGAGGCTGCGGCCACGGTGTGGTCGTGGGTGACCGATCCGTCCCACGAGGTGGGCGCCCTGGTCGCCGAGGACACCGCGGGGCGGCTGCTCGGCCTGGCCCACTACCGCCCCTTCGCCCGGCCTCTCTCCGCCACGGTCGGCTGCTTCCTCGACGACCTGTTCGTGGCACCGGAACACCGCGGCTCGGGCGCCGCCGACCTGCTGCTCGGCGCGCTGCGCGAACTCGCGGCCGAACGGGGCTGGAGCGTGGTCCGCTGGATCACGGCGGACGACAACCACCGGGCGAGGGCCAAGTACGACCAGGTCGCCACCCGCACGATGTGGGTCACCTACGACATGGCTCCCGGGCGCGGGTGAGAACGGCCCGCAAGTGCCCGCGTGTCAGCCTGCACTGACGGCACGTCATGGACGGGCGACGAAGGGAACGGATGGACACCTCCGTCGGCTGGACCTGCCGGCCTGAGCGTCCTCAGGCCGCAGCGGGTGCGAGGGCGACCGCCAGCGCCGCCGCCGCGAGGACACCGGCGGCGAGGCGCGTGGTGCGCGCCGGCCCGGCCGCGAACCGTTCCGCCGTGACGATCCCGGTGAGCAGCGCCATCCAGGCGAGCATGGCGACGCCCCCACCGGCTGTGGCCATCGCCGCCATCAGCGCCCAGCACGACCGCAGGCAGGCTCCGCCGTGGCGCAGCCCGAAGCGGACGGTGCCCGTCGCGGCGCGCGGGCCGCTGAGCGGCAGCGGGGAGGGGCGGTGGCAGTCGCGCAGGGCGCGCCGCTTGTGGACCGTCAGCTGCCAGGCGGCGGCGAGCGCGAGCGCGCCGGCCGCCACGGCGTGACCGGGCGGCCGGGACCACAGCGGGGCCGTCACGAGGAGCACTGCGCCGTAGCCGGTCCACACCGCGAGGTAGACGGCGGCGAAGGCCGCCATCGCGCGCTGCCGGCACCGGCGCAGGCTGTTCTCGCCCACGTGGGCGAGGGCCGGGAGCGCCGCGGGCAGCATCATCGCGCCGCACATGAGAGTCCACGTCGCGAGGCTCCCGAAGCCGACGGTACCGGGGCCGGGAGCGCTGTGGGGCGGGTGCGCCGGGATCACGTGGTGAGGGGCCACCTCGCCGGCCGGAGGGACGGCCGGGGCCGCCGGGTGGAGGCCGTGCACCGCCCCGGTCACGGTCAGCGCGATCACGGCGATCCAGGCGGCGACGGCCGCCAGCTCGTACCAGAGGGTGACGCGCGGGCGCTGCCACCGCGACGCGGGCGCCGTCCGCGCCCGCCCCGCGCTCGCCAGGACCATCAGCTGTAGCTGAGGCTGACGCGCCCGATCTCGACCGGCGGGTCCTCGTCCGCCATCCCTTCCGTGCCGTCCGCGGCCACCCGTCCGAGGGGGAGGAACGTCACGCGCAGCCGGGCTTCGTCCCAGGCGCCGTCGGCCTGGAGACTGCGCACGAGCGGGGTGATCTCGACGCTCACCCGCAGGCCGTGGGGGTGCTCGTCACCCCGTGGGTCCTGGGCCCGCTCGATCCCGAAGAAGGACAGGTTGCCGGCCCGGTGGCCCTCCGCCTGTTCCCGGGTGGCCTCCTCGGGGAGGTTGACGTAGATGCCGTAGACCGTGTCGGGGTTCGTGTCCCCCTCGATGTCCTCGACGTTGAGGTAGACGTGCCGGTCGGTCTCGGGTCCGGCGACGCCGAACGCCTCGCCCAGGGGCAGGGTGGTCCGCCGGTCGATCGGGACGGCGACGCTCGCGGCGCGGCCGACGAGGCGCAGGGGTTGCTCGGAGGAGCCCGCCATCTCACGCCGCCCGGGCGGGGTCGGCCCCGGGGTGCTCGGACCGCTCGTCGTCTCGGGCACGGGGGGCCTCCTCACGGACGGCGGCAGCGGAACCGGAGGGGAGATCGGCACGGGCTCCTCGTACGTGTAGCCCAGCCCGCCGGAGATGTCGAGGATGTCGGACGCCGCGAGGCTCTGCCGGCTCCCGTCCGCGTCGAAGAACGTGTACTCCTGGCTGGTCCAGCGCGGGTCGTCCGGGTTGTCGTGCCCCGCGCGGCTCGCCCACACGAACCACAGGCGGTCGATGTTGGCGTGGTGGAGCCAGAAGACCGGATCGAGCGCGGCCGTGGTCGTCCTGCCCATCCAGCGGCCGATGTAGCTGTGCACGTCGTTGTGGGGGGTGCCCTCCAGGGCGCCCCTGCGGTTCCAGAAGGCGCCGCCGTTCAGCGTGATGCCCCCGCCGAACTCGGTCTCGCCGACGAACAGGGTGCGCCCCATCGCGTAGGCCGGGGAGGTGATCTCGACGGGCAGGGGTTCGCCCTGGTTGACGAGGTTCGCCCGGTCGGCGAACAGCGGGTTGGAGCCGCCCTCCTCGTCACGGAAGGCCGGGGGGATCCGGGCCTGTTCCCGGTCGGCGTCGTAGTCCCAGAACGGCAGGGCCCAGTCGGCCGGGCCGCCCAGCTGCACGACCGTCGCACGGACGATCCGCTCGAAGTACCAGAGGTACATGCGGTGCCAGGCGAGGAAGTACCAGGATCCGTGCTTGCAGCCGTTCCACAGCGGCATGGAGGGAGTCGTGTTCGTGCCGTGGACGGCCGCCTGGTAGGTCCAGCCGGTGGGATCGTCGGGTGCACGCTTCTTCATCTCGGCGACGGCCGCCGCGTAGTGGGCGAGTGTCAGGTCGCCGGGCGGGAGGGTCCACACGTTCCTGCGTACGTGCGCCACCTGCTGAGGGCTGCCCATCGTGTCCGCCTTCCGTTGGAAACCGGGAGGAAACCTACCGAAAGCACATGTCCTGATCGAACCGGCACGCGGGTGGCGGGCCCAATGGGGGCATCCGTCGAACGCCGCCGGCCCGGGCCGGGACGGCCCGGTTTCCCCGCGCGCCGCGGCCCGGCGCAATCGGTCCGGCACCGGCGGGAACCCCGGACGCACCGCGTCCGACTACTGGCACGTGGGAGGCGCAGCCGAGCCGTCCCGCGCGGCCGAGGACGATCGAGAGGCGTGTGATGGGCGGACTGGACGTGCGCATGCGGGGGGTCGTCTGCCGGCACGGCCGGGTGGAGGCCGTCGCCGACGTGGACCTGGAGATCGCCGCCGGCGAACGCGTGGCGCTGACCGGGACCAACGGCTCGGGCAAGTCCACCCTCCTGCGCGCCGTCCTCGGCCTGCACCCCCGGACGGCGGGCTCGATCCTGGTCGGTGGCCGGGAGGGCCGCTCCCCCGCGGAGTGGGCGTGGCGGCGCCGGGCCTGTGCCTGGATCCCGCAGAAGCCGGCCGCCGGGCGCTTCCCCCTGCTCGGCAGCGAACTGCTGGCCGGGAGCAACGCCCCGGCGGAAGCGGCCGAGGCGGCGGACCGGCTCGGGGTGGGCGCGCTGACCGGCAGGCCCCTGCACACCCTGTCCGGCGGCCAGTTGCAGCGCATGTACCTGGCCCGGGCGATCGGATGCGTCGCCGCAGGCGCCGAACTGCTCCTGGCGGACGAGCCGACGGCCGCCCTCGACTTCGACGGACAGGCGGAGGCGGCCGACGTGCTCACCTCGCTGCCGGTGACCTTGATCGTGGTGACGCACGACCGGGCCCTGGCGGACCGCTGCGACCGTGTGCTGGAGATGGCCGCGGGCCGGCTGCGGGAGGTCCGGTGACGACCCTGGCCACCGCGGACCTCGGTGAACTCCTGCAGCTGCTGCCGGTGCAACGGGCCGGAGCGGCCCTGCTGCTGGCCGCCGTCGGGCTGCCCGTCATCGGTGTCGTCATCGTCGGGCTCGACATCATGCCGGTCCGGTTCGCGATGATGCACGTGGCCCTGCTGGGCATCGCCGTGGGCCTGCTCACGGGGCTCGACCCGATGCTGTGCGCGCTGGTCGCCTGCGCCCTGGCCGGTGCCGGCGTGGCCCCGCTCGCCCGTACGCCCGACGGCCTCTCGGGGGCGATGGGGCTGCTGATGAGCCTGGCCATCGCGGCGGCCCTGCTGGTACTGGCCGTGTCGGGGGTCAACGCCTCCGGCGCCTTCGCCCTGCTGTGGGGGTCGATCCTGTCCGTCGGCACCCCCGACCTGGTCGTCCTCGGCGTCCTCGCCGTCGCCGTGCCGGGCCTGTTCTGGTGGCGGCGGCGCGAGATCGGCCTGCTCCTGTACGACCGCGAGCTCGCGCTGTGCTCCGGTGTCCCGGTGCGGGCGCTCACGGCCGCGCTCCTGGTGCTGGTCGCCGTCGCGGTGGCCGGGGCCATCAAACTCACCGGCGCGCTGCTCGTCGACGCGCTGACCCTGCTGCCCGCACTCGCCGCGCGCCGCCTGGGCAGTTCGCTGAAGTCGATCACCCTGTGGGCGGTCGGCATCGGCGTCACGGTGAACCTGACGGGGTTCCTCCTGGCCCTGTGGCTGGACTGGCCGCCCGGCCCGGTCCTCGTCCTGACCGCGGGGGCGCTGGTCCTCGCGGTGCACTTCATACCCGAACGGAGAATCAGCTCATGGCGCGCACCCGCGTCCGTATCCCTGCCGTCCTCGCACTGAGCGCGGCCCTCTTCCTGACCGCCGGCTGCGGCAAGGACGCCTCGTCCACGTCCGGCGAGGACAAGAGGCAGCCGCGCACCGGCAAGCCGTCCGTGGTGGTCACGACCACCTGGGAGGGCGCCCTCGCGAAGGCCGCCGGCGCGGAGGACATCAAGGTCATCGTGCCGCAGTCCGTCCACCACGCCCCCGACTACGACCCCAAGCCCTCGGACCTCGCCGCCGTGGCCAAGGCCGACTTCGTGCTGTACGCGCCCTTCGAACCGTACGCGGCGAAGATCAAGGAGGCCGCGGGGTCCGGGGCGAAGCTCGTCGAGGTGGAGCTCGACAACGACCCCGACAAGGTGTCCGCCGAAGTCGGCCGGCTGGCCGGGCTGTTCGGCACGGCGGACGACGCCGCCCAGTGGAAGACCGGCTTCGACGCCGAGTACACGAAGCTGAACAAGGAGCTCCAGGCCGCCTGGCCGGGCGGCCGCAGTCCGTCCGTCGTGACCCAGGTCTTCACCGCGTGGTCGGCGAAGCTGGCGGGCGCCACCACGGTGGGGACGTACGGGCCGGAGGCGGTGACCCCGGCCCAGCTGGCCGAACTCGCCGCGAAGAAGCCGTCGCTGGTGCTGGACAACGCCCACATGTCCACCGGAGCGGTCCTGCCGGACTCGGGCGCCAAGCAGGTGAAGATCGTCAACTACCCGGGGGACGACCTCGATCTGCTGCCGGTGTACCGCAACGCGGCTGCGGAGCTGAAGAAGGCCATGGGTACTCCCTGACCCCCGGTCGTACGGGAGGGGCCCGGCGGCAGGTCCGCCGGGCCCCTCCCCCGTATCGGGCGCGACGCGGCGGTCCCTGACCATGATCTCCGCTCCCGTACGTCCCCTGGAGAAGTCCGTCCATACGGCGGTCATGCCGCCCGGGTCGGACAGCGGTCGTTCTACAGGAGAGCGCCGGTCTCGGTCAGCCGCCTGCGCAGGGCCGCCCGGTCGGGCTTGCCGGCGGCGGTCAGGGGCAGTTCCGCGACGACGAGGAGCCGCTCGGGGTGCTTGCGCCGCTCCAGGCCGCGCCCCGTCAGGTGTTCGCCGAGGGAGGCGAGGGTGGGGGCCTGGGCCCCCCGGGCCACGACGCAGGCCGCGAGCCGCTCCCCCATCAGCGGGTCGGGGACGCCGACGCAGGCCACGTCCCGCACCTGGGGGTGGGCGGTGAGCTCGCGCTCCACCTCGGCCGGACTGATGTTGGCGCCGCCCCGGATGACGATGTCCTTGAGGCGGCCGACGACGTGCAGGACGCTCTCGGCGTCGAGGTAGCCGAGGTCACCGGTGCGGACCCAGCCGTCGGACGTGCGGTAGCGGGCGTCCAGCTCGGGCGCGCCGACGTAGCACAGCGGGGTCATCGGGCCGCGGGAGATGATCTCCCCGACGGTGCCGTCGGGGAGTTGCTCGTGCGTCTCTGGGTCGGCGATGCGGATCTCGGCGACCCGGGGGTCGGGGTGCCCGGCGACGACGCCGGAGCCGTCGGTGGGCGGCACCGTACTGCCGAGTCCGGTATGGCAGTTGACGCCGTCGGCGGATCCGTAGAGGTTGACGACGGCGCAGCCGAAGGCCCGCGCCGCGGCGGCGGCCGTGGTCTCGTCGAGCGGCGCCCCGCCGAGGACGAGCGCGGTGGGCGGGGGCAGTTCCCCGCCGCTGCCGTCGAGGCGTTCGAGCATCATGCGGACCATGGTGGGGACGCCGAGGACGTGCGTCGGCCGGTGCTCGCGCACCGCTCCCAGCGCGGCGTCCGCCGTGAACTGGTCGAGCAGGACCAGGGTGCCGCCGTGCCGGGCGAGGGTCACCGCGGTGCCGTTGGACCCGAAGGCGGAGGCCAGCGGGACGAGGAAGAGGCAGCGCGGTGGGGTTCCGTCGGGGATGAGCGAGGCCAGGAAGTTGCCCCGGCCGCCGGCCAGCGCGTTGTGCGAGTACGCGACCATCTTGGGTTCGGCCTCGGAACCGGAGGAGACCAGGATGCGGGCGGCACTGTCGGGATCGGGCCGGGCGGGGACGAACCCGGCGGGGTCGCTGCGCAGCAGTTCCGCCAGCGGAATCGTTCCGTCGGGGAGGGTGCCCGGCCGCCCCGCGGCGATGACGTGGCGCAGGCGCGGCAGGGACCCGGAGAGCGTGCGCAGGTCGGCCGCGTGCCGGAACGCCCGGTGCTCGGTCGCGGCGATCACGGCGACGGCCTCGGCGCGGCGCAGCAGGCACTCGGCCTCCAGGACCCCCCGGCCGACGGGGAAGGGGAGGGAGACCGCGCCGAGGGCGGCCAGAGCCAGGTCGGCGATGACGGCGGCCCGGCCGTCGGGCAGTTGGACGCCGACCACGTCGCCCGGGCCGATCCCGAGGTCCCGCAGGCCGGTGGCCAGAGCGCGCACCTTGCGGTCGAGGGCGGTGTAGCAGAGCTTGCCCTTGGCGTCGATGACGGCGGTGCGGTGCAGGTCGGCGATCTGGCGTGCCCGGAAGAGGCTGTAGAGGTCGAGGTCGGGGCAGGTGCCGTCGACCACCCAGGCGCGGCGGAGTTCGGCGGGCAGCAGGTCGCGCAGTACGAGCCTGTCGGCGGTCATACGAAGCTCCAGGGGTCGGGGACTGCGGGGGCGCCGTGCGCGTCGCGGCCGATCGAGCCGGCGAATCGCGGGTCGTGGTGCAGGTCGGACAGATCGGTGGTGACGGCGGTCGCCGTCAGGCCGTGGTCGCGCAGCCGGGCCAGGGCCTCTGCCGTGGGCAGGCCGCGCAGGTCGTGGCCGGCGGCGGCGCGGGCATCGTCGTCGGCGGGTGCGATCCAGCCGTCGGCGGTGGCCAGCGGGTGGCGGAACCCGGCCGGCCGCCGGGGGTTCTCCCCGCGGGCCGCCCGGCGCAGGGCGGGGCCGGTCAGCGTGTCGGCCGCGCCGAGCAGCGAGGAGTCGACCCGTACGCCGCGGCCGGTGCGTTCGCGCATCAGCAGCCCGGCGAGGACGGCCTCGGCTCCCAGGAGTCCGCCCATGACGTCGAGGAGGGTCATCAGCGAGGGCGCGGGGCTTTCGCCCTCGGGGCGGGCGGCCTCGCCGACCCCGGTGCGGGCCTGGACCATGAAGTCGGTGCCCATGGGGGCGTCGTCGAGGCGGCCGGCCCAGCCGCTGGTGTAGGCGTGGACGAGCGCGGGATTGACGCGGGCCAGGTCGTCGGCGTCCAGGCCGAGGGCGGCGGCCTTGCCCGGCGCCCAGTTGTGCAGGAAGACGTCGGCGTGCGCCGCCATGTCCCGCAGCCGCCCGCGGTCCGCCTCCGCCTTGATGTCGATCTCGACGGCCCGCTTGCCGCGGTTGAGGGCGAGCCAGCGGGCGGAGATCCCGGAACAGGCGGGGGGCATGCCGCGCAGCGGGTCGCCGCCCGGCGGTTCGATGCGGATCACGTCGGCGCCGAGCAGCCCGAGCAGGTGCGCGGCGAGCGGCGCCTGGATGCGGCGGCCGGCCTCCAGCACGGTCAGCCCGGCCAGGGGTCCGGCGGCCGGCGCCGCGCGGACGGCCCGCCCGCCGGGCGCACGGCGGGGCCCCGGAAGCAGCGCCGGCCCGCCGGGGGCGGCCTCGGCGCCGTGGGCCGACGGGACCAGGGACCAGGGGGCGGCGCCGTCGTGCTCCGCGGCCCGTTCGGCGAGGGGGCGCAGCGCGCATACTTCGGCACCGGAGAGGTCCGCGGCGCGGCGGATCCGGTCCCAGCCGTGGGACCGCACGGTGGCGTGGAGGGCGGCCGGCAGGGGGGCGCAGGCGGTGGCGTAGCGGAACTGGAAGGGCCGCCAGCCGCCCCGCAACGCGTCCGCGGGTGCCTCCAGCGCCTTCCAGAAGGCGGCCCAGGCTCCCGGGTCGAGGGTTTCCAGTTCGAAGAGGATCCCGTCGGCGGATGTGAACGGCGGCCCGCCGGGGGCGATTTCGGCCGCCTCGCCCTCGTCGGCGCCGGCGGCCGCGAGGTACTGCGACACCGCGAGGAGTCCGGCCCGGTCGGCGCTGGTGGTGACCGGGGCGGCGGCCGTGCCGCGGGCCTGGCCCACGAGGTTCGCGAGGAGCCCCTGCACCGTGAGGACGGCGGTGGCGGTGGCGGCGTAGTCGACGGCCAGTCCCCGGGGGCTGCCGTCCCGCCGCCCGTGCACGGCCATGATGCCGGTGGCGGCCTGCACGGTGGCCTCGTCGGCGAGCCCGCTCGCGGGATCCGCCCAGGTGGCGGTCGCGTGCGCCGGTTCGAAGCCACCGCCGCCGAGTGTGATGCCGGCGGCGGGCGCGTCCCCGTGGCCGGGGCGGTCCGTCCGTGCGCCGAACAGGCGCAGGTGGTCGGTGACGACGCTCGTGATCCGGGGCGGCCCCGAGGCGTCGAAGCGCAGTGTGTCGAGCGGCCGGACCGTCTGCGTGGTGGCTGGTGACGCCATGCCTCTCCTCTCCTGGCGCGGCGGTGGCCGCAGCCCGGGTCTTGCGGGTTGCGGGAACCGGGGAGCGTCCACGCCCGACCAGTTCCACGAACAGACAGTCGGTCGGCCGTTCGTGCGAGTTCCCGCGAGTTCGCGGAGGCCCCCGAACGTTTCCGGAAGTCCGTACGCGTCCCGGAAGTTCCCGGGAAAGAGGAGGCGAGCAGTGACGGATCCCCGCACGAACCAGGCGGATGCCGTAACCGAAGCAGGAGGCGTGGCCGCCGGGGGCGCGGGGCGGGAGGCGGAGGTGGTGGCGCTGCGGGAGCGGGTCGGCCGGTTCGTCCGGGAGCGGGTGTACCCCCGGGAGTCCGTCCTGGACGGGGGCGGCCCCGAGGCCGCCGGGGTCCTGGCCGCACTGCGCGCCGAGGCGCGGGCCGAGGGGCTCTGGGCCCTGCCGCTCCCCGCCGAACTGGGCGGCGGCGGACTCTCCTTCGAGGCCTATGCCGAGCTGGCCGAGGCCGAGGGGGCCAGTGACCACGGTCCCGCCGCGCTGGGCTCGGCCCCGCTGCTCGACGTGACGATGCTGGCGCGGCACGGGCGGACCGGCGTCCGCGAGGCGTACCTGGAGCGGCTGGTCGCCGGCGAGATCCGCGCCTGCTACGCCATGACCGAGCCGGGGGTGCCCGGCACCGATCCGTTCCGGACCGCGACCCGCGCCGAACGGCACCCCGACGGCGGCTGGCTGGTGACCGGCCGCAAATGGTTCACCTCGGGCGCGGCGGATGCCGACCTGGTGACCGTCCTGGCCCGCACCTCCGGGGCGGACGGAGACCGCGAGGGGCTGTCCCTGCTGGTGGTACCCACCGGCTCGGCCGGCTTCCGCGTGGTGCGCGAACTCCCCGTGCTGGGCGCCACGGGCCAGTACGAGATCGCCCTCGACGGGGTGCGGGTCCCCGCCGGTCACCTCCTCGGCGAGCCCGGCGACGCCCTGGCCATCGCCGGCGAACGGCTCCGGCTCGGCCGTACGCTGCGCTGCCTGCGGTGGCTCGGCCAGGCACAGCGGGCCTTCGACCTGATGTGCGAGCGGGCCGCGACCCGCGACGGCTCGCACGGACCGCTCGCCGACCGGCAACTGGTGCAGGGTCACGTCTTCGACGCCCTGCTCGCGCTGCGCACCACCCGCCCCCTGGTCCGGGAGGCGGTGGCGCTCATCGCGGCCGGACGGGACGCGCGGACGGAGGTCGGCCTCGCCAAGGTCGCCGCGGCGCGGATGCTCCAGCAGGTCGCCGACTGCGCGATCCAGGTCCACGGCGCCGCCGGCCTCGGCCCGGACACCCCGCTCCCGGCCCTCTTCCGCGCCGGCCGCGCCGCCCGCATCCTCGACGGTCCGGACGAACTCCACATCACCTCGGTGGCCCGCCGAGTGCTGCGCGCCCACGGCTGGGACGGGTAGGGCGTCCGGCCGTCAGGACCGGCCGTTCAGGGGAGGGTCCACGGGCGTACTCCCGCTCAGGGCGGTCCGCGCGGGTACGCCGCAGGGGCCGGACCCGGTGGGTCCGGCCCCTGCGGGCCGCGCGTGGGGCGTCAGTTCTGGACGGGCTCCATGCAGAGGACGAACTTGTCCGTCTCCAGCTGCTGCGCGAGGGCGACATCGGCCACGCCCTGGCACGTGTCGAGGTCGAAGGTGTTGTCGACGACCTTGACGACCTTGTAGAGGTCGGCCACCTTCTCGGTGCAGCCCTTGCTCTCGACCTCGGGGTCGTTCTCCGGGCCGGTGACGACGACGCAGTCGCCGGCCTTCGCGTGCACCGGGGCCTCGCCCGTCAGGTGGGGCAGACCCAGGCGCCAGAACAGGGCGATCGCGATCGCCACGACGACGCCGAGGATCTTCTTCCCCAGGGTGCCCTTCTTCTTCGCGGGCTCGGACGGCGCGACGGGGACGTCGACCGGGCCGGAGGCGGCGGGCTGCTCGGGGGTCTGCGGCGCGGGAGGCGTGGCCATGAAGGTTCCTTGGGGACGTGTACATGATCGAACGCGCGTACGTTACCGGCTTCTGACCGCACAAAAGGGACTCTCCCCTACCGTTCTCCGATCGGATACGGAGTCGTGACCCTGTCGACCCGTCAGGTCCCCGCTAGGGCCTGTATTGAGTTGCCCCGTGGAGCAAGGAGCGGCGTTCGGTGCGTGCCCTCGGCGTGCGGGACGAATATCCTCGTAGCGGAGCTACTAGGACATTCGGCTCGTGCGCCGAGGGTGCGTGCCGGGCGTCGCGACGCCGCGGGGCAACTCAATACAGGCCCTAGATACGGGCGATGTCCACGTGGCCGTGGAGGGCGGTCAGGGCGAGGGCCAGGAAGAAGTCGCCCCAGACGAGTTCGTGGCGGACCGCCAGTCCCTTCGCCGCGTCGTAGCAGCCGTCCAGCAGCATGCCGGGCGGGCGGGTGCCGCCCTCGGGGGTGAGGTGCGTGCGGATGAGACGGTCGAGGACCTCCGCGGCGCGGAGCGCGTACTGCTCCGCGCGGGGGCCGGGCGTCCGGGCCAGTTTCAGCAGGGCCACCGCCGCGATGGCCGCGGCCGAGGTGTCGGGGGGACCGTCCGGGCAGGCGGTGTCGGCGGGCGGGACCGGCGGTCCGGTCAGCACCCCGCCGCGCGTGACCAGCAGGGCGGCCGCCGCGGAGAGACGGGCGAAGTCCCCCGCTGCGACGGCTGGTTGGAGCATCGCGTCGGCCACCGCCAGGAGCAGCCAGGCCCGGCCCCGGCTCCAGCCGGGCGGCGGGTCCTCGCAGGGCCGCCAGCCTCCCGTGGCCGCATCGTGGACCAGGGCGGGCCGGAACCAGGGGTCGCCGGTCCCGTCCAGACAGAGGTCCAGGTGCCGGTGCAGATGGGCGGCCGCCGCGGCCGCCCCGCCGGGCCCGGCGGCCGCCAGGAGCGGCACGGCGCCGGGTACGGCGTCCACGCGGGCGAGCAGGCGGGGGCCGCCCAGGGCGTCGCCCCAGGGCAGGATCCCGAGCCCCGGGTCCCAGGCCGACCGGCAGGCCCGGGCCGCCCGGGCCCGGAGCGCCGCGGCTGCGGCGTCGTCACCGGCCGCGGCGGTTCCGTACCAGAAGATGAGGCCGCGCGTGGCGGTGTCGGCCGCGGTCCACGGCGCGAGCCGGGCCGTGCACGCCGCGGCGGCCCGCCGGTCGTGCTCGGCTCCGGTGTACCGCGCGCGGAGCCACAGCAGTCCGGCCCAGAAGCCCCCGGTCCACGAGCCGCGGCCGGTCGTGGTCCACCGCCCGTCGGCGGGGTCGGCGTACAGCGGGAAGCGGGGGCCCACCTCGGCCGCGGTCACCGCCACCCGCGCCATCACCGCGGCCAGCGCCCGGCCCGTCGGCCCGCCCGAGCCGCCCGAGCCGCCCGAGCCGCCCACGCCGCCCACGCCGCTCACGCCGTGCCTCGCCGCCGGTCGCGTACCGCCCAGAGGAACGCGACGGCGGCGGCCGCCGCGAACTCCGCCGCCACCAGCAGCCACCCCGGCCCGTACCGCCCGCTCTGCGCGAGCAGGCCGAACAGCGGTGGCCCCAGGGCGAATCCGGCGAAGAACCCGGCCGCGACCAGCGCGGAGTCCTGTCCGGCCCGGCCCGGGGCGGCCCGCTGGAGGACCAGCACCATCGAGACGGCGTTGCCGGACACGGCGAACACCCCGACGGCGACCGCGCCGACCCACACCAGCGGGCCCACCACGAGGGCGGCGCCCAGCAGGGCGGCCGCGCCCAGGGCACCGCACGCGAGCCAGCCGGGCAGCCATTCGGCACGCCCCGGACGGGCCGCCTTGGACCAGCCCACCCGGCCGGCGATCCCGGCGACTCCCAGTACGGCGACCAGGGCGCCCGCCGCCGTCGGTCCCATGCCGAGGCGTTGCGCGCCGAAGAGCGCGAGGTAGGTGTTGACGGAGGCGATTCCCGCGCCGAGGAACAGCGAGAAGGCGGCAAGCCAGGCCACCATCCCGCGCGGGACGAGCTCCGTACGGGGGCCGGCCGGCGGAGCCGAAGGGTCCGCCGGGAGCACCCGCAGCGCCCACAGGCCCGTGAGCAGGGCCGCCGCGGCACCCGTCCACACCGCGCCCCGCCAGCCGATCCCGCCCGCGAGGGCCGCCAGCGGCGCTCCGGCCGCGAAGGCTCCGAGCTGGACGCCGGACTGCTTCAGGCCCGTGACGGCGCCGCGCCGGGCGGGCGGAACGGCCCGCAGCACGGCCTTGTTGGTGGCCGGGTTGGCGAGCGCCTGCGGTACGCCGCCCAGTGCGACGGCGGCCAGCAGCAGGCCGGCGCCGGGGGCGGCGCCGATCAGGGCGAGTGCCGCGGCGGAGAGGAGGAGCAGTGCGACCAGCGAGCGCCGGGGCCCGATCCGGTCGACGATCCGGCCTCCGGCCGGGGACAGGGCGGCGGCCGTCCCGAAACCGATCGTTGTGGTCAGCCCCAACAGGGCCGGTGAGAGCTCCAGTTCGGTCACCAGTCGCGGACCGAGCGCCCCGATCAGGAACAGTTGCAGCATCGAGAACGCCATGGCGCTGGTGAGGAGCGCCGTCAGTCGCCGGCCCGCACCGCCGTCCTTCTCCGTCGGCGATGCCGTCGCCGTTCCCTCCGCCGCCACAAAGTCTCCCTTCCCCGGACGTTGAACCGCTCGATCGACCGGGTAGGCAGTCGGTTGGAACGGCGGGCCGGTTCCCGCGTTCCGCTGTGCCCTGCACCACACGAGGCAGGCGGCCCCGCTGTGACATGGTGGGTCCGCGGAAACTTGTCCGGAAGTGCGCACCCCGGTGTGCGGCTCGGGAGGCCGGTGCGAGGATGAGCCCCGCCATGGAGCCGGTCCGCTGTTTACGCGCCCTGAGGGCTGTGATGTTCGCAGCCCTCTGCGTGCTGCTCGCGGCGACCGGGCACATGCTCATGTCGGGTGTCCCGGTGCCCTGGTGGGCGTTGTCCTTCGGGTTCGCGGCCACCTCGGGGACGGCATGGTCCCTCGCCGGACGT
Organism: Streptomyces sp. NPDC090021; assembly: GCF_044748225.1. Taxonomy (NCBI): domain Bacteria; kingdom Bacillati; phylum Actinomycetota; class Actinomycetes; order Kitasatosporales; family Streptomycetaceae; genus Streptomyces; species Streptomyces sp. NPDC090021. The sequence continues at coordinate 59,806 of NZ_JBIVFO010000015.1, forward strand.
GAGCGCGGGATCCTCGCCGTCACGGTCACCGCCGTCGCCGTACAGACCGTGCTCCACTCGGGGTTCTCCCTGGCCCAGTCCCTGACGGGGCCGCCCGCCGAGCCGGCCATGGCGGCGATGCCGGCCGGAGCGGTCGGAGCCGCCGGAGCGGAAGCTGCCGCCCACGCACAGCACGGCACCCACGCGCCGTGGGCCGCCGTGGCCCCGGCCACCGGGCACATGGCCGGCGGTGGGCACATGGCGGGCACCGGGCACGAGGCCTCGGCCATGCCTGCGGTGTTGATGTCACCGGCCGGGATGGTGCTCGCCCACCTGCTCGCGGCCGTGCTCTGCGGACTGTGGCTCGCCCACGGCGAACGCGGCCTCTTCCGGGTGGTGCGCGCCGTCGCCGCACGACTGCGGGCCCCGCTGCGCCTGTTGCTCCGACCGGTCGCCCCGGCGCACCGGCCGCGCCCGCGGGTGCGCCGGCGGCGCCGGACGCGCGCACCGCGGCAGCTGTTCCTCGTCCACGCCATCACCACCCGGGGTCCGCCGACGGCGACCGCTGTCCTCTGACAGCTGGTCACCCGAGCCGCATCTGCATCTGCATGCGCATCCGCGACTGCTCTTACGCACGCCTCGCGCGCCTCACAGACCTCACATGCCCCTCGTGCACCTGATGCGTCCGACGCATTGCGTGCACCGCATGTCTCACGCGGATGCCGCGCCTCGGGCCCTCGGCCGTGCCCTCGGGCAGGCCGTGCCCCTCACCGGCCCCGCCCTTGGCGCGGTGCCGGACTCCCCTTGCACATAAGGACCTTTGGCGATGACTCCTGCCCTGACGACCATCCAGTCCGGTACCGTCGGTGAGCGTCCGGCCCGGCACACCGAGACCTCCGACGCGGCGGTGACCCGGCTGGCACTCGCCGCCCGGGACGGCGACCGCGCGAAGACGGACCGCTTCGTACGCGCCCTCCACCGCGACGTCTGGCGCTACGTCGCCTATCTGAGCGCCGACCCCCAGGCCGCGGACGACCTCACCCAGGACGTGTTCCTGCGGGCGCTCGCGAGCCTCCACCGGTTCGAGGGCCGCTCCTCCGCGCGTACCTGGCTGCTGTCCATAGCGCGGCGCACCGTCGTGGACAGCCTGCGCCACGCCGCCGCCCGGCCGAGACTGTCGGACCGCTGCGACTGGCAGACGGCCGCCGAGCAGGCCCAGCCGTACGACGTACCGGGCTTCGAGGACGGCATCGCCCTGGCGGAACTGCTGGCCGCGATCCCGGCCGAACGGCGCGAGGCGTTCGTCCTCACGCAGTTGCTCGGCCTCCCCTACGCGGAGGCGGCCGAGGCCGTCGGCTGCCCGATCGGCACGGTCCGCTCCCGCGTGGCCCGGGCGCGGACCTCCCTCGTCGCGCTGCTGACCGACACCCCCACGACCGCGCCGGAGCCGGCGGCCCCGGCCGCGCGGGGCGAGCGGGCCCCGCGGCGCACGCGCGAGGCGGCGCTCGCGGCTTCGCCCGCCTGAATTGGGACGGTCCGCAGGCACGGACCGTCCCAGGCCGGCGCCCCCGGACCACGGGGGCCCCGGGCCCGGGACGGTCCCGCCGGGCCGTGTCCGGGTCAGCGCCAGGGCCAGGGCCGGGCTGCGACGGCCTCGACCTCGGCCTCGAACAGCACATCCGCGGTGGCGAGCGCCGCGACGCCTCTGAGGGTCTGCGTGGGCGGCTTCGAACCCCAGTCGCTCCCGCACGGCCGCGGCGATCGGCCCCAGCCCGGTCACGTCGCGACCTCGCCCCCGAGCAGGAGCCTGCCGCGTAGGACGGAACGCACGGGGCGCGGGACACAGCGCGCAGCGCAGGACGCGCAGGGCGGAGTGCCCGGCACGAGCCGCGTCGGCCCGCATCAGGGGGTGCGCGCGCAAGATATCAGCCTTTCCAGGACTCGCCGGAGTGTTTATCCGATGGTGATGTCCTCCCGTAGGCGCGTCACCCCGGGCACTAGCGTCCCGTGTCACCCCCGGGAATGCGGGTGTTGCACCGCACGACGCTTGCGGAAACTCCCTGCCCCGCCACCTCCCGGCCCCACGGAGCAAGGAGGCACATTGTTGTCACTGCGGCGGAGAAGCAACCGAGGCTGGTCGACGGCCACCCGGTACTCGATCGCGAGCGGCGTCGTCATCACCGCACTCGCGCTCACCCTGATCGCCCTGCTGGTCCCCGTGGACAAGTTCGGCGACCGAGTCTCGGCAGCCGCCCCGGCTCCGGCAGCGGGCGACGACGACGGCCTCGGAACGGTGAGCACGGCGTACGGTCCGCTGACGGCCGTGGACCGGGACTTCGTCCGCAAGGTTCGACTCGCCGGGCTGTGGGAGCTGCCCGCCGGGCGGCAGGCCCAGCAGCGCGGGACGCGCCCCGCGATCCGCACGGCCGGCGATCACCTCGTGGACGGCCACACCGAACTGGACCGTCAGGCCATCCAGGTCGGCCAGGCCCTCGGCATCGACCTGCCCAACCAGCCCACCGCACAGCAGCAGGACTGGCTGGGCCAGATGAACCGCGCCAAGGGAGACGAATACGAACGACTGTTCACCCAGCTGCTGCGACGAGCACACGGAAAGGTGTTCTCCGTGCTGGCCGGGATCCGGGCACAGACCCGCAACTCCATGGTGCGAGCCCTCGCCACGTCCGCCAACGCCACGGTGCTGGACCACATCACGGTCCTTGAGGACACCGGGCTGGTCGACTTCGACGGGCTCTCCGACAATGTCCCACCGACGAAGTGAAGTGATCGCATGAGTCAAAAGGGCCACAAGCGCTCCCGGTTGTCGACCAAGCTCGTGGGAGTGGTCTCCGCGCTCGCGCTGGGCGGCGGCGGTGTCGCCTTCATCGCCGGCAACGCCTCCGCGGGCCAGGACGGCAACCGCAAGGGGCAGTTGATGACGACCATCGACTGTCCCGACGTGGGAGACAAGCTCACGTCGGTGCCCGAGCAGGCCAAGGCCGAGGTCGACGCGAACCTGGCCAAGCTGGACGACCAGGTGGCGGACGCCTACCGGCGGCTCGCCGCCGGCGAGGCCCAGGGCAATGCCCTCCTCGGCGAGCTCAAGGCCAAGCGCGAGCAGACCATCAAGGGCATGTCCGACGCGATCGACCGGGTGGCCGAGCCCCCGAAGGAGATCGCCTCCCTGGCCTCCTGCGAGATGAAGAAGGCTCCGGTCGAGGAGGACGGAGCGGCCGGCGCCGCGGCGCTGAAGGCCGGGGCCGACGCCAGGTCCGCCGCGGCCGGGAGCAAGAGCGGTCCGGCGAAGAACGACTTCGTGAACATCACCAAGGTCCGTCCGAACGTCCGCAAGCCCAGGGTCCAGGGCGGCGCCTCCAACGGCACCTTCAGCGTCCAGTGCGGCCGTAACGAGAACAAGCACTTCAACCCGGACAACGTCATCGTCGCGCCCGGCGTCTCCAACGGCGCCCACCACATGCACGACTACGTGGGCAACGTGTCCACCGACGCCTTCTCCACCAACGACAGCCTCGCCAGGGCCCGCACCACGTGCCGCAACGGTGACCAGTCCACCTACTACTGGCCGGTGCTGCGGCTGCGCGACGGCAAGGCCGAACGGGACGCGAAGGCCCCCGGCGGCGGCCAGGACGGGAACGTCGGCACCATCCTGCAGCCCAAGCAGGTGACCATCGAGTTCAAGGGGAGCCCCACCGGCAAGGTGACGGCCATGCCCCGCTTCCTGCGCATCATCACGGGTGACGCCAAGGCCTTCTCCAACGGCACGGCCAACGCCAACGCCTCCTGGAGCTGCACCGGCTTCGAGAACCGCCAGCTGAAGGACAAGTACCCGATCTGCCCCAAGGGCAGTGACGTGGTGCGCACCTTCACCTTCCAGAGCTGCTGGGACGGGCGGAACGCCGACAGCGCCAACCACCGGACCCACGTGGCCTTCCCCGACAACAACGGCCGCTGCAAGAAGGGCTTCAAGGCCATTCCGCAGCTGGTCCAGCGCATCGTGTACGGGGTGTCGCCGGGCTCCCGCATCGCCGTGGACAGCTTCCCCGAGCAGCTCCACAAGCCGGTGACCGACCACGGCGACTTCATCAACGTGATGTCGAACGGCCTGATGAACAGGGCCGTGAGCTGCATCAACGAGGGTCGTCGCTGCCGCTGACGCCCACTGCGGGGCGCTGCCCCCCTTCAGCCCCCGGGGCGGGCGCTCCCCCCATCCTCACCCCGCGCCCGCCCCGGGACAGGTGTTGGCCCGAAGCTCGCTTCGGGCCAACACCGTTTTGTGTGCCCGTCCCTCGGCCCCGTCACGGAGGGCTGGACCGCGGGTACGTACGCACGCGCTCCGGCGGTGACCGCGGACGGTGTGGACGGTGTGGACGGTGTGGACGGTGTGCGCGGGCCGCACCGGCGCCCGGTCGGCGGCAGCGGACGGTCTGCTGAGCGGGCGACGCCGCGTCGGTGCCGGCGGACGGTGCGCGGGACCACGCGTACGCAGGTCCGGTGCCGGCGGACGGTGCCCGGGACCGCACGCACCCCGGTCCGTGGACGACCGCGGCGTACGTGGGCACACGAAAGCCCGGCCCGGCCCCGTGACGACGGGGCCGGGCCGGGCTGTTGAGGTTCAGGGGTGTCGATCAGGGGTGTCGATCAGGGGTGTGGGGTCGGGGTGTGGACCAGGGATGTGGATTCACAGGAGTGCGGGTCAAGGGTGTGGGTTCAGGGGTGTGGATTCAGGGGTGTGAGGTCCGGGGTGTGGTTCAGAGGCCGTTGACTCGGGCCATACGGCCGACGACGACGGGGGTGAAGTCCGCCTGGATCACGCGGGCCGTCCTGCGGGTCACGCGGGAGTGCTGGCGCCGCACCTGGGCCATCAGGCGGCGGCTGCGCAGGGCCATCTCCAGCTCGAACCGGGTCCGCGGGTCACGCAGGCCGGTTCCGAAGAGCTTCTCCAGCTGCCGCATCCGGTACCGCACGGTCTGCGGGTGCACACTGAGGGCCTTCGCGGCCTCGGGGGCGCCGCCGCCCTCCAGCCAGGCGAGGAGGGTCACCTCCAGGCGCTCGCTCTGCCGCGGGGTCAGGTCCGCGAGGGGCCGCAGCCACCGGGCGGCCAGAGCATGGGCCAGAGGTTCGTCCTGGAGCAGGAGCAGGGTCGAGAGGTGGTCGTCGACGAAGACGGCCCTTGCCTCCGTGCCCGGCCGACTGGGGGTCAGCGCGGCCAGGCGCAGGGCCCAGCGCAGGGAAGAGGCGGTGTCCCGGAGCGGGACTGCGTGGCCCACGGCCGCGAACCGGCCGCGCAGCAGGTGCTCCAGCGGTATCCGGACATCGGGCTCCGGGCTCGGGACCAGCAGGCACGGCCGGCCCGCGAACATTCCGACGAGAGCGTCCTCCAGGACGCCCGCCAGCTGCTGCGCCTCGCCGGGCGTGGCCGGCACAATGGCCCGTACGGCCAGCGGGAGGGTCCATCCGGCCGCCTCGGCGAGCTCGGTGAGGGAGCTGTCGGACGCGACACGGTCGTCGGTGAGGGTCCGGAACAGCTCCTGGCGGGCCCGTTCGCCCGGACGGCTGCCTTCACCGTTCTCCTCCTCGGTCACTTCCCGGGTGTTCGACCGGATGCGCATGCGCGCGGGCTCGCGGATCCCGTCGCGGGAGCCCGGGCGGGCCGCTTCGCGGATGTGGTCGCGCCGGCCCTCGTGCGTGATCTCGCACTCGTCCGTGAAAGTCGCCTCCTTGCTGCCGGCCGTCCTGCGGCCCGCGGTGTCGTGCTCGGTTCCGACGATTTCGACCTGGGTCTCTGCCTGCTCCTGCTCCTGGCACTCGTCCGGTGCTTGTTCCCGGGAGCGTTCCTGGTAGCCGAGGGTGGTGAGGAGAGCCTCTTCCACGCGCTGCCGGAGCAGCTCTTCATCAATGGCATCGTTGTCATCGACAAGAGCGGAAAGTTCCGGAATTCCATGCAGAAGCTCCTCCACTATCTCGGCGGCCAGTGCGGGAAGTTCCCTGCGCAGGACGCGCGTCCACTCGCCTCGGGGGCGGGACCAGATGCGGTTCAGAAGTTCGCACATCGTTTTCCTCGTTCGTGCTGGGGTGAGGCCTGCCCGGGGAAGAGCGGCAAGCCCGCCGAGGTTGCCTCCCGTGTCAACAGCTCTGTCCGACATGGGAGTTGCGGCCCTCGTACTCCCTCCTGGAGAGGTCCGACCACCCACGGTCCCGGGACTTTGCCTTCTTTTTGCCGTCCAGGATGCGTAGGTGACGGGCGGGTGCGGTGGCCTGTCGCAACCTCCGCTGGAGGGGAATCTTCCGGTGTTGTTCGATGCGCCGGAGACGCGCTGCGAGAAATTATCACGTTTCGATAAATCCTGTGGAGCTGATGTGACGCTCCACGATGCTGCTGCACTCCGGCCCCAAGTTCCCTCGGCCGGCGCGGAGTTCCACAGCGCGGCCGGGCACAGACGACAACGACCCCCTGGGTGCCGAGCGCGAGGTGGAGCGCTCGGAGCCCAGGCGCACAGGAGACCTGGATGCCCCTGCCCCAGCCGCACATGCCTCGCCCGCACAGGGCGCGCCGTAAGAGCCGACACGCGGCATCGGCTCCGGCCGCAGGACGGAGGGCCGTCCGGCGGCCCTCCCTGCTGCCGACACCCGGACGGATGAGTCCGGGCGCACTCAGCGCCGTCGGCGCGGCCATCCTCTCCCTCACCGTGGCCGCCCGCGCGGGTGCTTTCTCGCAGCTCTGGGACTTCCTCGACTTCGGGGCGGGCGTCCTCTCGCTCGTCTCGCTCACCTCGACCGTCCTGTGGGGGCTGATCTCCACCGACCGGCTGTTGCTGAAATCGGGTCACCGACTGCTGGCCCAGGGCGTGCACCGCGGCCTGGCCGTCTCCGGGCTCGGCTTCCTGGCCCTCCACATATGGGTCAAGGTCGCCGAGCAGCGGACGACCGCGTCCGCGGCGGCGGTGCCGTTCACCGATGTCGGACAGCCCGTGCTGATCGGGCTCGGCAGTCTCGCCGGGTACCTCTTCGTAGCGGTCGCGGTCTCCGGCGCGGTCCGCAGCGTGTTCGCCACCAACGGCCGGTCCCTGTGGTGGCGGGCCCTGCACTTCGCCGCCTATCCGGCGTGGGGCGCCTCACTGGTCCACGGACTGAAGGCGGGACGCGCCGCCGACCTCTACGTCACCGTGTCGTACGCCCTGTGCCTGCTCGGTGTCGCCGGAATGCTCGCGTTCCGGCTCAAGGCCAGGATGGACGACTCGGCGTCCGGCTCCCCCGGCCCGACCGACGTTCCGGAGCCGCCCGTCGTGGCCGCCGTGCCCAGGCAGCGGCGGGAGTCGCGCGCCCGGGCCTCCGGGAGCCGGGCGGCCGGCAACCGGGAGAAGTTCACCGGACCGGCCGCGCCACCCATGGACGACCAACCCGCTCTCAAGGCCGTGTACGCGGCCGACCCGGCCGGCTCCTCCATGGACGCCGGCTGGGGCATGGGCACCGCCGCGGGCATGGGCACGGCCCCGGGCATGGACGGCGACCAGTTCGTCACCCGTGAGTGGCGGCTGTGAGCGGCTTCCCGCGCCCCAGCCTCGGTTGTGTGGGCGCTCCCAGACTGCTGGCCGGTCTCGACCAGGCCCCCCGGCTCGACCGCGTCGCCCATCTGACCACGCACGGACAACTGCCGCGCTACCGGCCGGACGAGCTCGTCGACCTCGCCGAGAACATCGACCTGCGCGGACGCGGCGGGGCCGGGTTCCCCTTCGCCAGGAAGCTCCGCGCCGTCATGCGCGCGAGCGAGGGGCGCGACACGGGGACCGCGGTCGTCGTCAACGCCAGTGAGGGCGAGCCCAGTTGCCTCAAGGACAAGGCGCTGCTGCTGCACGTCCCGCACCTGGTGCTCGACGGAGCCCTGCTGGCCGCCGCCGCGGTCGGCGCCGACGACGTCGTCATCGGCGTCACCCGGCCCGACGTGGAGCAGTCTCTGCGCGCGGCCGTCGCCGAACGCGGCCCCGCGGGCCGCCAGGTGCGGGTGCAGGCCCTGCCCGAACGGTTCGTGACCGGGGAGAGCACCTCCATGGTCAACGGCCTGAACGGGGGGCCGACGCTGCCGTCGGGGCAGAAGATCCGGACCAGCGAGCGGGGTCTGGGCGGCATGCCCACCCTGTTCTCCAACACCGAGACCTACGCCCAGCTCGCCGTGGCGGCACGCCTCGGTGCGCTGGACTACCGGTCCGTGGGTCTGCCGTCCGAGCCCGGCACCGTGATGCTGACCATCGCCGGCTCCACGGTCGTCGAGGCACCCCTGGGGACCTCGCTGGCGTACGTGCTGGAGCTGTGCGGCCTCGATCCGGGCCAGGGCGTCCTGGTGGGCGGCTACCACGGCAAATGGCTGGATCCCGGGTCCGCGCGCATCGCCGACCTGTCCCGGGGATCCCTTGCGGCCTTCGACGCGGTACTGGGGGCGGGAGCGGTCCTGCCCCTGCCGAACGACACCTGCCCAGCCGGCGAGGTGGCGAAGGTGACCCGGTGGATGGCGGACGAGACGGCCGGTCAGTGCGGCCCCTGTTTCCGGGGCCTGCCCGCGCTGGCCGACGTGGTGGAGGACGCGGTCAGAGGCGGCGGAAGAAGCGCGCTGGAGACCATCGAAGCCCGGATGAAAGTGGTACGGCGCCGGGGCGCGTGCAGCCATCCGGACGGCACCGCGGCCTTCGTGGCGTCGGCGCTCGCGGCGTTCCCGGACGAGTTCCGCGACCACGCCCTCGGCAGCGGCTGCGGCCGACGGGTGGTGGGGGCGCTGCCCCTGCCGAAGGACGAGACCCCGGAGGAACGCCTGCTCGTGGACTGGACGCTGTGCCGGGGCCACGGGCTGTGCGTGGACATCCTCCCGGACGTCGTACGGCTCGACGCGGACGGATACCCGTCCCAGGCGTCCATGCCCGTGCCCGCGCAGCTGCGGCAGAAGGCCCAGCGCGCGGTGCGCCGCTGCCCCGCCCTCGCACTGCGCATCCAGGACTGAACCAATACCCCCGGGTTCAATGTTGGCGCGATCTGACAAATTCTGAAGGAGATCGGCATTCTCCGCCACCAGCCCCGTAGAAATTACCCAAGGCACGAGAACGCGAATCCTGACCTGAAGGAGAGATCGTGAAGAAAATGCGTCGTGGAGTATTCGCCGGGTCGGCCGTCGCGGTATTGATGCTGACCGCCGCATGCGGCAGCGGCGACAACTCCGCGGGAAAGGGAGATTTGGTCCAGCCGGTGGGCGACAGCAAACAGGCGGGGTCCGGCTACGACGGCTACGGAGGCGGATCGGGCGCCGTGCCGGCGGCCGACACCGTGAAGTCCGGCCCGGCCGGAGAGCTCAAGGTGCAGGCCACCACGGAGCTGGGGAACACGGTCACCGACAGCGCCGGGTTCACGCTCTACCGGTTCGACAAGGACACGCCGAAGCCCCCGAAGTCCAACTGTGAGGGCGACTGTGCCGCGGCCTGGCCGGCGGTCTCCGCGGACGACGCGTCGGCCGGGGAGGGCATCGACAAGAGCCTGCTCGGGTCGGTCGAACGGGCCGACGGCACGAAGCAGTTGACCCTGGCGGGCTGGCCGGTGTACCGCTACGCGAAGGACACCAAGGCCGGCGACACCCTCGGCGAGGGCGTCGGCGGGACCTGGCACGTGCTGGCGCCCGACGGCAAGCCGGCGAAGGCCGGCAACAACGCGGGCTCCGGTTCCGGCGCCGACCCGAGCGCGGGCGGCGGTGCGGGCGAGGCCGGCGGGGAGGGGAAGACGCAGGCCGACCCGATCGGCGTCAACCGGGACACGAAGCTCGGCGCCATCCTCACGGACGCGGAGGGCCGCACGCTCTACCGGTTCGACAAGGACAGCGCCTGGCCGATGAAGACCAATTGCCTCGGCGCCTGCCTGAACACGTGGAAGCCCGCCAAGGCCGTCGACAAGGAATTGGTGAAGGGAATTCCCGCCGAATTGGTAGGCACGTTCAAGCGGCCCGACGGGACCGAGCAGCTGACGATCGACTGCTGGCCGCTGTACACCTTCACCGGTGACAAGGAACCGGGTGACATCAACGGACAGGGCAATAAGGGCGTCTGGTTCGCGGTCTCCGACAAGGGCAAGAAGGTGACGGCCACCGGCTGAGCCCGCGGAGCCCACTCCCAAGGGCTGCACGCGGCGCACAGCACCCCACAGCACAACACCCCCGAAACGCGTGGTGCCCGGGCCCCTCCCCTCCCGGGCACCACGACCTCTTTTCCCCCGATCAGCCCGTGAGGTCCCGATGCCGTCCACCGCCCGCCCCGCCCTCCGGATCCGCCCGTCGCTCGCGGCCGTCGCCGCGGCGTGCGTCACCGTGCTGCTGTGCGGAGGATGCGCCGGGCACGCGGCCACGCCCGCCTCCGGGCCCGCGGCCACGCCCGCCTCCGGGGAGGCGGCCAAGCCCGCGACCTCGATCGAGGAGATCGCGACGGCCATCGGCTGCACGGCCGAAGTGAGCATGGAGGCAGACGAGTTGCGGCAGGGCGGCTGCCAGACCGAGCAGGGCGCCTACCGCATGGTCACCTTCGCCGCCCAGAAGGGGCTGAGCGCCTGGCTGGACGAGGCCCGCGCCTACGGCGGGGTCTACCTGGTGGGTGACCGCTGGGTCGTCACCACCCAGTCTGCGGACGCCCTGAACGCGCTCCGCGAACGGCTCGGCGGCTCCGTGGAGACCGGCACCGCGCACGACGGGCCCTCGTCCGGGCACACGGACCCCTCCGGGCACGCCGCACCCTCCGGTGGGGCCGCGCCCTCCGGGAGCCCGGCGCCGGGCGGGGAGGCGGCGCCCTCCGCGCCCGCCGGCTCCTCGGAGCACTCCGGGCACTCGACTCCCCCCGCGGGAAGCTGAATCGGGCGGCGGACCCGGCGGCCGAACCGGCGGCGGCGTGTCGGCCAGTGTCCTGTATCGGCTCATTCGTGAGGAGCACACGGCACGGCCCTCCGGGATGATTCGGCCGGGGCCGGACGTGCAACAAGGTGGATTCGTCAGCGACTTCACCGAAAGGAACAGCTCCTTGCGTCTGAAACGCCTCGCACCGCTGCTCGCCACCGCCGGACTCATCGCCACCACCGTGCCCCTGCTGGCCTCGACGCAGGCCGCCGCGGCTCCCGCGGCCGGCCACCTGACCCAGAAGCCCGCCTGGCACCGGTGCGACCCCGAGCAGCCGGCCTCGTACGAGTGCGCCACGCTGAAGGTCCCGCTCGACTACCGGCGTCCCGACGGCCGCACGATCGACATCGCGATATCCCGGATGAAGAGCGAGAACCCCGCCAAACACCACGGCGTCCTGCTGCTGAACCCCGGCGGCCCCGGTGGTACCGGGCTCGACCTGCCGCTGCTGATGGACGGGCTGATGCCCAAGGAGGTCCGGGACGGCTACGACCTGATCGGCTTCGACCCGCGCGGGGCCGGCGCCAGCAGCCCCATCACCTGCGGGCTGAACGACGCCGAGCAGGCCTTCGAGCGCGCCTACCGCCCGGAGACCTTCCCCTCCGACGTCACGTGGGCCCGCACGGTCGCCGACAAGTGCCGCGAGAAGGCCGGCGACGTACTGCCGCACATCACCACCCGCAACACGGCCCGCGACATGGACACCATCCGCGCGGTCCTCGGCGAGCGGAAGATGTCGTACCTGGGCTACTCGTACGGGACCTACCTCGGCGCGGTGTACTCGCAGATGTACCCGGAGCGCACCGACCGCTTCGTACTCGACAGCGGTGTGGACCCGCAGCGGATCTGGCGCGGGATGATCCAGGTCTGGGCCACCGAGGCCGAGCCCGCCTTCGCGCGGTGGACGCGGTGGGCGGCGCAGCGGTCGGCCGAGTACGGGCTCGGCGACACCCCGGAGGCGGTCTCCGACACGTTCTGGGGGCTGGTGGAGCGCGCCGACCGGGAGCCCTTCGACTTCGAGGGCGTCACGGTCGACGGAGACATGATCCGGGCCGCGCGCGCGGTGTTCTTCTACCCGACGCAGGCCACACCGCTGGTCGCGGCCCTGAAGGCGGCCGCCGAGGGCAGGCCGCAGCCGGAGGGCGCGGACCTGAAGGCGCTGAGGCTGCAGTTGCTGGGGCGGGCGGCCGAGCAGCCCCCCACGGACAACGCCACGGCCGTCTTCTGGGCCGTGGTCTGCGGGGACACCGGCAGCTGGCCCCGCTACACCGAGCAGTACGAGCGGGACGCGGCCAAGGACAAGGTGAAGTACCCGCTGTACGGGGACTTCGCGTCCAACATCAAGCCGTGTGCCTTCTGGGACCGGCCGGTGGAGGCGGCCACACCGATGCGCAAGAAGGCGAATGTGCTGACGGTGCAGAACGAATGGGACTCGCAGACGCCGCTCACCAGCGGTCAGGGCCTGCACCGCGCGCTCAAGGGCTCGCGGATGGTACTGGCGGCGGGCGGTGAGGGCCACGGGGTGTACCTGTTCGACACCGCTTCCTGCGCCAACGCCCCGGTCAACGAGTACCTGGCCACGGGCAGGCTGCCCGCCCGGGACGTGACCTGCCAGAACCCGGCGGGGGTCGCCGCCGAGGGCCGCGGAGCCGCTCCGGCGAAGCCGCTGCCCCTCCCCGGGCTTCCCGGGCGGTTCTGACCCGGCCCCGGGGTTCAGCTCGCGAGGGACGCCTCCGCGGCCGCCTTGATACGGCGGCCGAAGTCGGGGGCGTCCTTGCGTGCCGCGCTCACCGCGACGCCGACGAGGAGCTTTCCGAGGCCGTGGCCCTCCAGGGTGTTGAAGATCCGGACCCGGGTGCGCCCGCCGGGGAGGGACACGAGGTCATAGCCGCCCTGCGCGGTGACCAGGTTGCGGCTCTGCTCGGTCCAGCGGATCAGGTACGGCGGGTCGAAGCCGGTGATGCGGAACTCGCGGGCCGTCTTCATCCCGGCGTCCTTGACCGTGCTGCGGAAGACGGTGCCGAGCGCGGTAGGACCGTCGGGGGTCTTGGTGATCTGCTGGACGCGCGGGCTGAAGTCGGGGTCGTTGCGTCCGTCGGCGAGATAGGCGAAGACCTGCTCGACCGGCCGGTCGATCTCGATGCTCGCCTCGAACTGTCCGGACATGTCCGCTCCTCGGTGCGACTACCCCAGCCATGCTCCCAGAGCCCCGGCCGACGCGCCCGCCGAGCGTCGGGACCCGGCGGGGGCGTACGGGTCGCGGTCAGCCGAGCAGCGCGTAGACCGTGGAGGCGGTGGCGGCGGGCTCGTCGGCGCCCTCGGGGGTCAGGGTGACGTCGGCGAAGGCCATGCGCTTGCCGAGCTTGGTGACCCGTACGTGGACGAGCACGTCGGCGTCGACGACCGGCCGCTGGAAGCTCGTCGACTGCTGGACGGTGGTCATCGGGCCGTACCCGCCGCGCGCGGCGGAGATCGCGACGACGGTTGCGGTGTCCGCGGCGGCCATCATGGCCTGCCCGGAGAGGCCGCCGCCGTCCCGCGCGAGGCCTGCGGCCCACGGCAGCCGCAGGACGGCGTGCCGCTCGCCGGTCTCCTGGACGGTGAGTCCGAGGGCGAGCACCCAGGGCGCGAAGTTGTCGGCGAGGATCTTGTCTGCGTCTGCGGGAGAGAACGTCACCGGGAGATTGTGGCGGCCCGCCCGGACCGCCACAATCCCCTTTCGGTCAGAGCTTCGCGGCGAGTTCCGTGCCCTGGCGGATGGCCCGCTTGGCGTCGAGTTCGGCCGCCACGTCGGCGCCGCCGATCAGGTGGGCCTCCACGCCGGCCGCGCGCAGGGCCTCGTACAGGTCCCGGCGCGGCTCCTGACCGGTGCACAGGACGACCGTGTCCGCGGGTACGAGGCGCTGCTCGCCGCCGACGGTGATGTGCAGGCCCTCGTCGTCGATGCGGTCGTAGGCGGCCCCGGCGACGGAGACGACACCGCGGTGCTTGAGCTCGGCGCGGTGGATCCAGCCGGTGGTGGTGCCGAGGCCGGCGCCGACCTTGGTGGCCTTGCGCTGGAGCAGGTGGACCTGGCGCGGCGGCGCGGGGCGCTCGGGCGCGGTGAGCCCGCCGGGTCCGGCGTACGCGGTGTCCACGCCCCAGTGGCGGAAGTAGACGTCCGGGTCCTGGGAGGCCCCCTCGCCGCTGTCGGTGAGGTACTCGGCGACGTCGAAGCCGATGCCGCCGGCGCCCACGACGGCGACGCGCTCGCCGACGGGGGCGCCGTCGCGCAGGACGTCGAGGTAGCTGAGGACATGGGCGTGGTCCACGCCCTCGATGTCGGGGATGCGGGGGGTGACGCCGGTGGCGACGACGACCTCGTCGTAGCCCCGGAGGGCTTCCACGTCGGCGCGGGTGTCCAGCCGGACGTCGATGTCGTGGGCGGCGAGCTGCGTGCCGAAGTAGCGGATGGTCTCCTCGAACTCCTCCTTGCCCGGGATGCGGCGGGCGATGTCGAGCTGGCCGCCGATGTGGCCGGAGGCTTCGAAGAGGGTGACGGTGTGGCCGCGTTCGGCGGCGGAGACCGCGCAGGCGAGGCCGGCCGGGCCGGCGCCGACGACCGCGACGCGCTTCTTCAGCTTCGTGGGCGAGAGCACGAGCTCGGTCTCGTGGCAGGCCCGCGGGTTGACCAGGCAGCTGGTGATCCTGCCGCTGAAGGTGTGGTCGAGGCAGGCCTGGTTGCAGCCGATGCAGGTGTTGATCGTCTCGGGGCGGCCGGCCGCGGCCTTGGCGACGAAGTCGGCGTCGGCCAGGAAGGGGCGGGCGAGGGAGACGAGGTCGGCGCGGCCGTCGGCGAGCAGTTCCTCGGCGATCTCCGGGGTGTTGATGCGGTTGCTGGTGACGAGCGGGACGGAGACCGCGCCCATCAGCCGCTTGGTGACCCAGGTGTAGGCACCGCGGGGGACGGAGGTGGCGATGGTGGGGATGCGGGCCTCGTGCCAGCCGATGCCGGTGTTGATGATGGTGGCGCCGGCCGCCTCGATCTCCTTGGCGAGGTGGACCACCTCGTCGAGGGTGGAGCCGCCGGGGATCAGGTCGAGCATGGAGAGGCGGTAGACGAGGATGAAGTCCTCGCCGACGGCCTCGCGGGTGCGGCGGACGATCTCCAGCGGGAAGCGGACGCGGTTCTCGTACGCGCCGCCCCAGCGGTCGGTGCGCCTGTTGGTCGCGGCGGCGATGAACTCGTTGATCAGGTAGCCCTCGGAGCCCATGATCTCGACGCCGTCGTAGCCGGCGAGCTTGGCGAGCCGGGCGGCCCGGACGAAGTCCTCCACCGTCTGCTCGACCTCGGCGTCGGAGAGCTCGTTCGGGACGAAGGGGCTGATGGGGGCCTGGATGGCGCTGGGCGCGACCAGGTCCTCGTGGTAGGCGTAGCGGCCGAAGTGGAGGATCTGCATCGCGATCTTCCCGCCCTCGGCGTGCACGGCGTCGGTGATCACCCGGTGCTCGGCGGCCTCCTCCTCGGTGGTGAGGCGGGATCCCCCCTCGAA
Organism: Streptomyces sp. NPDC090021; assembly: GCF_044748225.1. Taxonomy (NCBI): domain Bacteria; kingdom Bacillati; phylum Actinomycetota; class Actinomycetes; order Kitasatosporales; family Streptomycetaceae; genus Streptomyces; species Streptomyces sp. NPDC090021. The sequence goes on from NZ_JBIVFO010000015.1 coordinate 75,247, forward strand.
GGGGCGGCCGGCGTCGTTGGGGGCTATGCCGCCGGTGACGATCAGGCCGGCGCCGCCGCGGGCGCGTTCGGCGTAGAAGGCGGCGAGCCGCTCGAAGCCGCCCTCGTGCTCCTCCAGGCCGGTGTGCATCGATCCCATGATCACGCGGTTCGGCAGGGTGGTGAAGCCGAGGTCCAGGGGGCTCAGCAGGTGCGGGTACCGGCTCTGGGAACTCTGCGGATTCATCGGGTGTGCCTCCTCGCACGGGGGTGATGAACCTGTTCTAGCGAGGGCGGGCCCATTTTGCAACTAGGTGCAAAACCAGGTCGGGGGCCAACCGGCCCCGTTCGCCTGTTTCCGGGGCCCGGCCCGCGCGCGCCTGTGGCGGAGTTCACGCCGTCGGCGCCGCACGGCGCCCGGCCCCGGCGCTCGCCGTCCGCGCCCTGCTGGACCTTCCGCAGGACACCCGGCACCCGGCCGGACCACGGAGCGCACCGGCCGACGGGCCCCGGCGCCGACGGCCCGGCCGGGACCCGCTCGGGCGCCCGTCAGGCGCGGCGGAGACGGACCGTGACGATCTGGAAGGGGCGCAGGGTCAGGGCGACCGTGCCGTCCGCCGCCGGGACGGCGACGGCCGTGCCCGCGAGGGGCCGCTCCAGCAGGTCGCTCTCGACGGCCTCCGCGACCGGGAAGTCGACCCTGAGGGTGGCACGGGCGCGTCCGCCGCGGGACTCGTAGAGGCGGACGACGACATCACCGCTGCGGTCCTCGGCGAGTTTCACCGCCTCGACCACGACCGCGTCCTCGTCGACCGCCAGCAGCGGGTCGACCGGGCCGGCGCCGGTGAGGGTGCGCTCGGGCAGGTTCAGGGCGTGGCCCTCGCGGACCGCGTCCCCGATGCCCGCGCCGGGCGCCAGCGAGAAGCGCAGGGTGTGGGCGCCCTGGTCGGTCTCCGGGTCCGGGTAGCGCGGGGCCCGCAGCAGGGAGAGCCGGACGGTGATGGTCTGGCCGCCGTCGGCCCGTACCTCGCGGGTCACGTCGTGCCCGTACGTGGAGTCGTTGAGCAGGGCGACTCCCCAGCCGGGCTCCTCGGCATGGATCCAGCGGTGGGCGCAGATCTCGAACTTGGCCGCCTCCCAGGAGGTGTTGGTGTGCGTGGCCCGGAACACGTGCCCGAACTGCGTCTCGGAAGCGGTCCGTTCGGCCTTCACGTCCAGCGGGAAGGCCGCCTTGAGGAACTTCTCCGTCTCGTGCCAGTCGACGTCCGTGACGATGTCGACCGTCTTGGCCCCGGCCCGCAGGGTGATCCGCTGGACCGCCCTGGACCTCCCGAAGGAGCGGGTCACCCGTACCGTCACCGCCCGCGGCCCGCTCTCGGCTACCTCCAGACCGTCCAGGCCGACGAGGTCGGTGACGTTGTTACGGTAGAACGCGTCCACGTCCCAGGCGTCCCACATGTTGGGGAAGTCGGGGTGGATCTGGAGCAGGTTCGCGGCGGCCCCCGGAGCGACGGACTCGCGGCGCGCCTCCAGGTCGTAGACGGAGACGATCAGGCCGCGGCCGTCGACCTCCACCAGCAGCCGGCCGTTGGCCAGGACGTGCCCGCCTCCGTGCCGGTCCTCCACGGTGACCGGCTCCGCCGGCTGCGCCGGGCGGCCCGCCCCGCCCGCCGGGACACCGCGGCGGGCGTACGGGGCGCAGTTGAAGACCAGTTCCTCGGCGCCCTCCCCCGCCAGCGCCCGCTGCGCGGCGAGGGTGATCTCCCGGAGTTCCCCGGCCACCTGCCCGTACGTCTCGCGGGCCTCCCGGTGCACCCAGGCGATGGAGGACCCGGGCAGGATGTCGTGGAACTGGTGGAGGAGCACCGTCTTCCAGATCCGCTCCAGATCCTCGTACGGATACGCGTACCCCGCCACCCGCACCGCGGCGGTCGCGGCCCACAGCTCGGCCTCGCGCAACAGGGATTCGCTGCGCCGGTTGCCCTGTTTGGTCTTGGCCTGGGAGGTGTAGGTGCCGCGGTGCAGCTCCAGGTAGAGCTCGCCGGCCCAGACGGGCGCGTCCTCGTACTCGGCGCGGGCCTTCTCGAAGAAGGCGTCGGGCGGCTCGATCTCGATGCGCGGGGAGCCTTCGAGGTCACGCTGGCGGCGGGCGCGGGCGAGGTGCTCGCGGGTGGGGCCGCCGCCGCCGTCGCCCCAGCCGAAGGGCGTCAGCGAGCGTGAACCACGCCCCTTCTCACGGTAGTTGCGGGCGGCGTGCGCCATCTGGGCGCCGCCGAGGTCGGAGTTGTAGGTGTCGACGGGAGGGAAGTGCGTGAAGACGCGGCTGCCGTCGATGCCCTCCCACCAGAAGGTGTGGTGGGGGAAGCTGTTCACCTGCGACCAGCAGATCTTCTGGGTCAGGAACCACTGGGAGCCGGAGAGCCTGACGATCTGCGGCATGGCGGCGGTGTAGCCGAAGGAGTCGGGCAGCCAGACGTTGTGGGTGTCGATGCCGAACTCGTCGAGGAAGAACTTCTTGCCGTAGAGGAACTGGCGGGCCATCGCCTCCCCGCCGACCATGTTGGTGTCGGACTCCACCCACATGCCGCCGACCGGCACGAACTGTCCGTCCGCGACCTTCTTCTTGACCCGTTCGAAGAGCTCGGGCCGGTGCGTCTTGATCCAGTCGAGCTGCTGCGCCTGCGACATGGCGAAGACGAACTCGGGGTGGTCGTCCATGAGGGCGACCATGTTGGAGGTGGTACGGGCGACCTTGCGCACCGTCTCGCGCAGCGGCCACAGCCACGCGGAGTCGATGTGGGCGTGGCCGACCGCGCTGATGCGGTGCGCGGAGGCATGGGCGGGGGCGGCGAGGACCCCGGCGAGGCGGGCGCGGGCGGCGGCCGCCGTGCCGGGCACGTCGGTGAGGTCGACCGCGTCCAGGGCGGCATCGAGGGCGCGCAGGATCCCGTACCGGCGGGCGTCCTCGGTGTCGAGCTGCGTCATCAGCTCGTAGAGCACTTCGAGGTCCTGGACCAGTTCCCAGACCTCGGTCTCGAAGAGGGTGAGGTCCATCCGGGCGAGGCGGTAGAGGGGCTCGTTGCCGCTGGTGCGCGCGTCCCCCTCGTAGGTGGGGCGGTGGTCGACGAGGACGGGGTTGGAGGCGGCCTCGACGTACCATTCGATCCGCTCGCCGCCCTCGGCGCGGTCGGCCACGCGCACCCAGTCGTTGTACGGGTTGAGGGCCTTGATCTCGCCGCCGTCGGCCCGGTGGACCAGGCCCTCGCACTGGAAGCCCGGCATCATCCGGTCGAAGCCGAGGTCGAGGACGGCCTCCACGGTCCGTCCCGCCCACCCGGCGGGGACACTGCCGGTGACCTTGAACCAGGTGGTGCCCCACGCCGGGCCCCACGGATCGCCCGGCGCGCAGGGCTCGTAGGGCGCCGCCAGGCCCTCGGCGACGGGGACGGGCTCGCCCGGGGCGTCCCAGCGCTCGACGGTCAGCGCAAGCGGGCTGGAGTGGACGGCGGGCTTGATGCGCTCGTGGAGCACCCGGCGGAGACGGTGTTCGGTGATGCTGCGGTCGTCATGCATGACAGCTGCTCCCGGAGGTGGTGGTCGGTCGGTACGGGGCCTGCGGGCCGGTGCGCGTCCTGCGGGCCGGTGCGTCGGACGGTCCGGCTCAGATCTTGACGGCCCCCTCGCCCACGCCCTTGAAGAAGAAGCGCTGGAGGGCGAAGAAGAGGAGCATCATCGGCAGGAGCGCGGCCATCGCGCCGGCGGCGATGAGCCGCTGGTCGTTGACGGTGGTGGCGCCCGCCAGGGTCTTCAGGCCGAGCTGGAGGGTGTAGTGGTCGCTGTCGGTGAGGACCAGCAGCGGCCACAGGAAGTCGTCCCAGGCGCCCATGAAGCTGGTGATGCAGACGACGGCCAGGGCGCCCTTGGCGGAGGGGACGAAGACCCGGGTGAAGCGGGTCCACTCGCCCGCCCCGTCGAGGACGGCGGCCTCCTCGACCTCCCTGGGCACGGCGAGGAAGGCCGCCCTCATGATCATGATGTTGAGGACGGAGACCGCTCCGGGCAGCCACACGCCGACGAGGGTGTCGACCAGACCCATCCCGCGGACCGTGAGGAACATCGAGATCATCACGGACTCGAAGGGGAACATCAGGGTCGCGACGAGGACGGTGAAGACCACCTCGCGCCCCTTCCAGGCGGCGCGGGACAGGGCGTACCCGCCCATCGCGGCGAAGAGCATGTTCGAGGTGACCGCGAGGACCGCGACGAGAAGGGTGTTGCCGACGTACTGCAGCAGCGGGAAGGACTCGGCGACCCGGACGTAGTTGTCGAGGGTGGGCCGCGTGGGCAGCACGCCGTCGTACACGTTCTCGGTGCGGCCGCGGATCGACGTCAGGAACTGCCAGACGATCGGGCCCAGCATGACCACGAGCATGAGCAGCAGCGTGCCGTACCGGGCGGCCGGTCCGAGCCGGCGGCGCGCCCGTCCGGCGCGGCTGGCCCGGTCGGCCCGGACGGCGGGGGCGGCCCGGTCGGCGGGGTCGGCCCGGACGGCCCGGACGGCGCGGTCCGCCCGGTCGGCTCTGGTGGGGGGTGTCGTGCTCATCCCTCGTCCCCCTTCGTCAGGCGGCGGCCCAGCAGGCTGAACCCCAGCGTGAGGAGGAACAGCAGGATCGAGATGGCGGAGGCGTAGCCGGTCTCACCGGCGAAGCCGAGCCCCACCTGCCGGATGAGGAAGGGCAGCGTACGGGCGCCGCCGCCGGGCCCGCCGCTCTCCCCGCCGAGGATGTAGATCTCGGTGAAGACGCGCAGGGCCGAGATGGCGGAGAGGGTTCCGACCAGCAGCATCATCGGCTTCACCTGCGGCACGGTGATGCTGAAGAAACGGCGGACGGGCCCCGCGCCGTCGATCGCGGCGGCCTCGTGGAGGGAGGCGGGGACGTTTCCGAGGGCCGCCAGGTAGAAGACCATGTAGTAGCCGAGGCCCTTCCACACGGTCACGATCATCGCGGAGACCAGCAGCATCGTGCTGTCCGTCAGGAACGGGACCGGCTCGGAGACCAGGTGGAGCCGGCGGAAGACGGTGTTGACGAGGCCGTCGCTGCGCAGGACCCACTGCCAGATCAGCCCGACGACCACGGCGGAGGCGATCACCGGGGTGTAGAAGGCGGAACGGAAGAAGCCGATGCCGGGGATCTCCGCCCGGACGAGGACGGCGAGGGCCAGCGGCAGCAGCACCAGGCAGGGGACGACGACCACGAGATAGAGCACGCTGTTGCCGGTCGCGACCCAGAAGTCGGGGTCGGCGAGGGCCCGCCGGTAGTTGTCGAGGCCGACGAAGCCGCCGCCGCGCAGGATCCGGGCGTTGGTGAAGGAGAGGACGACGGTGTTGACGAACGGCCAGAGACTGAACAGCACCACCATCAGCAGGCCGGGGGCGAGGAAGAGGTACGGCGTCCACCAGGCGCGGTGGGGCAGCCCGGTCCCGGCGTCCATGGCGCGCAGCGCCGCCCTGCGACGGCGTCGCGCGTCCCGTGGCGCGGGCGGGTGGGCCGGCGGGTGTCCGGTGGCGGCGGGCCGGCCTGCGCCGACGGCGGTCATCCGCGGGCCGCGTCGGCGAGGAGCCTGTTCGCCGCTTCCTCGGCCTTCCGCACCGCCGTCCGGGCGTCCTGCTCGCCCTTGATGGCCTTCTGGACCTCGCGTACGACGGCGTCACCGACCTGGTTGGTCCACTGGACCGGGGTGTTGGCGTCGAGGGCGGCGGTCTTCAACTGCTCGGCGCCGACCGCGCGGGCGAGCGTCTCGGCGTCGCTGCCGTCGCCCCTGTCGGAGAAGAAGGGGTCGGCCAGGCCCCGGGCGTTGGAGGGGTAGATGGTGGCCTTCCGGGAGAACTCCACCTGGTTGGGGCCGTTGGTGACCCACTTCGCGAACGCCGCGGCCGCGTCGAGGTGCTTGGTGTCCTTCCTGATGCCGAGCGACTGGGCGTAGATGCCGATGTGCCCGAGCCGGCCGGTGACCGCTCCCGCCACGCGGGTCTTGGCGTAGACCTGCGGGGCGTTGTGCTTGATGTCCTTGACGAACCCCGGGGAGCCGGGGCCGAAGACGAGCTTGCCGCCGCCGTAGAGCTGGTTGATGTCGGCGGAGTTGAGCAGGGACTCCTTGGGCATGGCGCCCTTGTCGTACAGGTCCTTCATGCGTTCCACCCATGCGACGGCCTGGTCGGTGTCGAAGGTGAACCGGTCCTTCCCGGCGCTGAGGACGGGGACGCCCATCTTCTGCCAGTCACCGGGCAGCCGCCCCTTGGGATCGGCCATGAAGGCCGCGTACCGGCCGCCGGACCGGGCGGCGATCTGCTCGGCGTAGTCGAAGAACTGCTCCACGCTGGTGGGCGGAACGGCCGGATCCAGGCCGGACCTCTCGAAGAGTTCCCTGTTGTAGGTGAGGATCTCCGGGGTCACGTACCAGGGGTAGGCGTAGACGCTGTCGCCCTTGCCCGGCAGCTTGAACTGCTCCCAGGCGCCCGGTACGTACTCCCCGGCCGAGTCGCCGTCGAGCTTCGCGACGTCGGCGAGCATGCCGCGGTCGCCGAGGAGCTGGAAGGAGTCGGTGGAGAGGTTGACCACGTCCGGGAGGGCACCGGCCTGGGCATCGGCGACCAGCTTCTCGTTGTACCCGTCTCCCGGCACGTCCTCCCAGTTGACCTTCACCTCGGGGTGTTCCTTCTCGAAGGCGTCGATGACGGCCTGTACGTAGCCGGTGAAGGCGGGCTTCAGCTGCAGGGTCCGGAAGGTGATCTCGCCGGCCACCCGGCCCGTCCGCTCCGCCTCCTCGCCGTCCCCGGCACCCGCGCCGCCGAGACCGCACGCGGCGGTCGACAGGAGTGCGCCGGACACCAGCACGACAAGGGCCTTACGGGTCGGGTTCGAACGGGTCATCGTCGCCGCCTCCACAGAAGTCCGGCCTCGTCGCCGGAGGCGGTGCCCACGCTTACGGGAATGCAAGTCGGCGTCAATGAGGCCGAGTTGCGGCTGGCCGACGATACGCGGGTGCCGAATCGGGCGCCTACGCCCGGGACATGCGGACGGGTCCCGGCACCCCGTCTCCGAACTGGGCTGATGCGCTTCAGTGCACAGCCCTGCCCTGCCGGCCCCGATGCGACGACCCGGCGGCACGCACGTCAATGTTGACTCCTTGTCGCCCCTTTCCCCCGGGCCGCGCTAATGCGCTTTACCTCCACGCCGGGAATCACCCGGGAATCACCCGGGAATCACCCTTTCCGGCGACGCGGCCCTCTTCGCCCACTGCCTCACCGACGACGGCCTCGCCCGGCTGGAGTCGCTGCGGAGCCTCGGTGCGATTCCCTCCGCCGAGGTGCCGGCCGATGGCGCTGTGCGACGCGCACGGGCGGGAGCGGGTAGTGGCCTGGATCGGCGACCGGGCCGCCGGGCTGCCGGTCCGCACCGCCGAGAGGGTCGCCGGGCCGCTCGCCCGTCTCCGCCTCGCCGTCCCGTAGCCGTCAGCGCGTCGTCCGGGGGGCGCAGCGCATGTTGATGTAGCAGCAGGGGGTGCCGTCGACGAGGGCGGCGAAGACCACCGGGGTCCAGGGCTCGCCGAGCGGGGTGCCCGCCGTGCCGGCCGCGGCGAAGACCGTCGCACTGAGCGGGGTGAGGTCCGTCTCCAGGGGCGGGGTGAAGTCCGGCATGCCGTCGGCGACCTCGTAGCGCAGGTGCGGGATGCCGTCGGGGGCGCTGACCGTGATGACGGCTCCCTCTCGGCGGTAGGTGCCGAGCAGCGGGGCCATGTCGACGGCCGGCGGGTGCGGGGGCGGCGCGAAGGGCGGTGGCAGGCGCACTCCGGCGAGGTCCGCGAGGAGCTCGCGGAACAGGTCGGCGTAGAGGTGGCGGGCGCCTCCGCCGTTGGTGAGGAGGACGACGATGGTGTCGGCACCGGGAACGACCCGCAGGTAGCCGTACTGGCCGAGGGCGGCGCCGTCGTGGCCGTACCCGGGGACGCCGTTCCAGTCGTAGAGGGACCAGCCCAGTCCCCAGCCGTCCGCGCTCACCGTCCACCGGTCGGGGACGTCGACCTCCCAGCGCTGCATCGCCGCGACGGAGCGGGCGCCCAGGACCTGGGTGCCGTCCGCGGTGGCGCCGCCGTCCAGGTGCATCTTGGCCAGGCGCAGCACGTCGGCGGCGCAGGCCAGGACGCGCCCGTACGGTCCTGCCGAACGGGGCGTCATGTCCCAGGCCGGCGCCGGTTCGGGGTCGGGTCCGTCGCCCGGGACGTGGCCCATCGCCGTACGGAAGGCCAGCGCCTCCTCGGGCAGGGTCATGGTGCGGGTCAGGCCCAGGGGGGCGGCGATCCGCTCCTTCAGCGCCTGGTCCCAGGTGCGTCCGGTGACGATCTCGACGATGCGGCCGAGGATGGTGTAGCCGACGCTGCTGTAGGAGACGGCGGTGCCGGGCGGGCAGTCGAGCCCCACGTTCCGGGCCGCCCGCACGTAGCCGGCTAGGCAGTCGTCGCCGCGCCCGCTGTCGTGGGTGAAGTCGCCGGTGAGGCCACTGGTGTGGCTGAGGAGCCGGCGTACGGTGATCTCCTTGTCCGCACCGCGGGCGCCGGCCGGGGAGAACTCGGGGAGGATCGCGGCGACGGGCATGTCCAGGTCCAGGCGGCCGCTGTCGACGAGCTGCATGACCAGTGTGGCCGTGTAGATCTTGGCTATGGAGCCCAGTTGGAACACCGAGTCCGTGGTGGCCTCCACACCCGTTCCGCGGTGCAGGAGGCCGCTGGCGAACTCGTGGATCCGCCCGTCGGCGAAGACCGCGAGGACGGCACCGGGAACGTGATGGGCGGCGCGCAACGCATCGAGGCGGCTCTGCCAGTGGGCAGGGGAGAACGTCACGTCGGATCCTTCGACTCGGTGGTCTCGTACGGATCACGGCACGTGGGCGCAGGCGGTCCTCGATCCGCATACCCGTGATCACCGCCACCGTAGGCCGGTGCCGCGGACGTCCATAAGGGCCTTCACGCGTCAGCAAGGGAACCGTCGGCGCCACCGGGGGACGGCGGCGCGCCAGGAGGGAACGTTTCGCGCCGCACAGGGGCATCCGGGCGCCAGGCCGCACACCGTACGGGAAGGTTCACCCGGCCGGCTGGTAACGTCAACCGGTCTATGCAGCCCACCCACGCCCACGGCACCATCTCCGTGCACCTCGCGCGGTTCATCGTCGACGCCCTGCGCCGGTCGGGCGGGGACATGGGCAGGTTCGCCCGGTTCCACGACCTCGGCCCCGAGGTGCTGGGCAACGACCTGGCCCGGGTCTCCACCCCGTCGGCGCTGGCCGTGTGGGAGGAGCTGACGCTCACCGAGCCGGGCACGGCGGTCGGCGCGCTGCTCACCGCCGAGGCGCCGATCGGCACGTTCGGCCTGTGGGACTACCTGATCACCAGCGGCCCCAGCCTCCGGGAGTCCCTGAAGCAGGTGGTGGAGTACAGCGCCGTCATCGGCGACCCGGCGAACGAGAAGCTCCTCGTCGAGGAGGACGGACGCAGTCTCACTGTCCGGCACGCCACGGGGAGTTGGGGACCGGACGTGGTGGAGGCGATCGACTGGTTCGCGCTGGCGATGTTCCTGACCCGGGCGCGCGCCGCCACCGGGCGGCCCCTGGTCCCGCTGCGTATCTCCGTGACACACGGCGCGCCCGGCGGGTACCGGCGACTGGCGGAGTTCTTCGGCACGACCCGCGTCGACTTCGAGGCGCCGTACAACTCGATCACCTTCCACGACGACGACGTGCGGGCGCCGTTGCCCAAGGCGCAGCCGGGGCTGGACCTCCTGCTGGCGCACCAGGCCCGGCTGACGCTGGCGGCCGCCCAGCCGGTGATGCTCTGGCAGGACAGCTTCCGGATGGTCCTCGCCGGCGCCTTCCGGGAGGACACCGTGAACCTGGAGTACGTGGCGGGACGGCTGGCGATGAGCCCGCGCACCCTGCAACGACGCCTGCGGGAACTCGGCACGACCTGGCGCGAGGAGGTCGAGTCCGTGCGCCAGGAGCGGACCATGGAGCTGCTGCGCACCACCGATCTGCCGCTCCAGGTGATCGCGGCCCGGGTCGGCTACAGCGACATGCGCGCGCTGCGCCGGGCGGTGCGGCGCTGGGACGGGCGGGCGCCCCGCGACATCCGCACCGCGGGCGGGCTCGCGGCGCCCGCGGCTCCGGGCGGCTGACGCCACCCGCGGCTGACACCCCCCGCGGCCGGCGCCGACACCGTCACTTCATGGGGTACTTGGTCTTCTCCGCGAGCTTGCCGTCCTTGAAGCAGAAGCGCAGCACCGTCTCCGTGCCCAGGTCGGTCTCGCCGGTGGAGACGTACCAGGCGCAGGTGCTGCCTTCGGGCTCGACCGGCCCGCCCTCCTTGAGGGCGCCCTTGACGAAGCTCTCGCCCGACGGGAGCTTCGCACGGACGTCGCTCTCCGCGTCACCGGTCTGCACGCTCTCGTAGACCGCGGGGTCGAGCAGGCTCTTGTCCGCCATGTCGACGATCTTCCCCACGCCGAAGACGACCGCGATGACGGCGCCTATGCCCAGCACCAGCGCCACGCCGCAGCCGATCAGACAACCCTTGCGCTGAGCCACGCCCGTTCCTCCAAGTCGGTTCACGTCCGGCGGTGATCGCCTGGACACTCACACCCTCGCAAGGCACGGGGGGCGCGGGCTGTCCTCGAAAGTCGTCAGCCGCCGCAACGATCGTCGTTCGGGGTCGGCCCGGCGTGCGGTGTATGCAGGGACAGGTCCCTCGGGTCGGTGTTGGCCCCGCACAGGACGACGGCGACGCGCTCCCCCAGGGGTTCCCTGGCTTCGCGCAGGCCCGCCAGGGCGGTGGCCGCGCCCGCCTCGACCACGATCCGGTGCTCCTCCCAGGCGGCGCGCCGGGCCGCCGTGATCGCCTCGTCGGGGACGAGGAGCGACGTCACGTTCTTGTCCTGCGCGGCCGTCAGCGCGTCGGCCGAGACCCGGGTGGCCCCCAGGGAGTCGGCGGCCACGGAGTCCACGGTCACGTCGACGGGCCGGCCCGCCTCCAGCGCGGCGTTCAGGGCCCGGCAGTTCTCCGGTTCGACCGCGACGACCTGTACGCCGTGTTCGCGGGCGGCGGTGGCGACTCCCGCGAACAGGCCTCCGCCGCCCACCGCCACGACCACGGTGTCCAGCCCGGGCAGGACGCTGCGGATCTCGTCGAGCAGGGTTCCGGCGCCGGCCGCGATGAGCGGATGGTCGTAGGCGTGGCTGCTCAGCGCCCCGCTCCCGGCGGCGAACTCCCGGCAGGCGGCGAGCGCTTCGGCGTACCGGTCGCCGACGAGCCGGACGTCGGCGCCGTAGCCGCGCAGCCGTTCCACCTTCACCCGCGGGGCGTTGGCGGGCAGGAAGACCGTCGCGGGCACGGACAGTGCGCGGGCCGCCCAGGCGCAGGCGAGCCCGGCGTTGCCGCCGGAGGCGATGGTGACGCCCGCGGCCGGAAGGGCGCCGGCCTCGTGGTGGGCGGCGAGGAAGTTGCGGGCGCCGCGCGCCTTGAAGGTGCCGGTGTGCTGGAGGTATTCCAGCGCGTACCAGACGCCGTCGGCGGCGGGCGCCACCGTGACGGGCCTCACGCCCCCGGCGATCCGCGCGGCGGCGGCGCGCACGGCGGCGTAGTCGAGCTGCTGCGCCAGGTGCGGGTGCTGCGCATGCTGCGGGTGCTGCGGACGTTCCATGGTCGGTCTCCCCATCAGGTGGCGGGCCGGGTCAGGTGGCGGGCCGGGCGGCCTCGATCAGCTGGCGCAGGGCGCCGTGGTACACCTCGTGGTCCGTCAGGACCGGCAGTACGTCGGGCATTGCGCCGGACAGTACGGGGAACTCCTCGGGATCCAGCGCGGCCAGGGCCGCGCGCGAGGCGGCGGTGGCGCCGGCCGGATCCCGGTGGTCCACGAAGGCCGCGCTGCCCAGGGTGAGCAGGTACATGCGGCGGTAGGCGGTGATCGCCTCGGCGACGGTCATCCCCGCGGCCACGCTGTCGGCGAGGGCCGGCTCGACCAGCCGGGCCAGCAGCTGCCGGCCGAGCCAGGGCCGGCCGCCGCGCAGTACGAGCAGCCCGGGGTGGGCGGTGAGGAGCCGGTAGAGCGCACGGAAGCGTTCTTCGGTGGCCTCGGCCCAGTCGGTGCCGGCGGGGATCTCGGGGAGCTGCGCGGCCAGGTGCTCGGTGCACAGGTCGAGGAGTCCGGCGAGGTCCACGCAGCGGCGCTGGACGGTGGCGTGGGAGACGTCGAGCCGGTCGGCGAGGGTGCGGAAGCTGAGGCGCTGCGGCCCTTCCTCGTCGAGGATCCGCAGGGCGGCGACCGCGATGGCCTCCGGGGTGGCGCGGTCCAGGGCGTCTGATCTCCTCGGCATGAGATACACCGTATCATACGACGTATCTCCCCTTTCGTGTGACAGTCCTTGCAGCCATATTGCTGGTCATCGGCCGACAATCAGCGACTCGCGTTGACACTGAGTAATCGCCTCGCTGCACTGGGCGCACGACTGTCCCCACGTCAAGGAGACCCCGTGCCGCCTCGCCTGCGCGCAACGCTCCCCTGTCTGACCGCGGCCGCCCTGTTCGCCCTCGCGCTCCCCCCCGCCCCGGTGGCGGCCGAGCCCCGGGCGACCTCGGACACCCCGCTCGCGCTCACCCCTCCGATGGGCTGGAACAACTGGGCGCACTACATGTGCGACATCGACGAGGCCAAGGTGGTCGCCAACGCCGACGCGCTCGTCTCGACGGGGCTCGCCGCCAAGGGCTACGACACGGTGACCGTCGACGACTGCTGGATGACCAGGAGCCGGGACGCGCGGGGCAACCTGGTGGTCGACACCGAGAAGTTCCCGCACGGCATGGCCTGGCTCGGCGAGTACCTGCACGCCAAGGGCCTGAAGTTCGGCATCTACCAGGACGCCGGCTTCCTCACCTGCGAGAAGTACCCGGGCAGTGGCGCCCCCCAGGGCGGTGGGGCCGACCACTACGCCCGGGACGCACGGCAGTTCGCCTCCTGGAAGGTGGACTACGTCAAGATGGACGGCTGCAACCTGTGGGTGCCCGAGGGCCGCACCAAGGAGGAGGCCTACCGGGACGCCTACTACGCCGTCGCGAAGGCCCTGCGCGAGAGCGGCCGGGACATGGTCCTGTCGGCCTCCGCGCCCGCCTACTTCCAGCAGGGCGAATGGGGCGGCTCCGACTGGCACAAGGTGCTCGGCTGGGTCGGCGAGACCGGCCAGCTGTGGCGCGAGGGCAAGGACATCAAGGTCTACAACCCGGCCGCGCCCGCCACCTCGCGGTGGAGTTCGGTGCTGGGCAACTACGGCTACAACCGCTGGCTCGGCCGGTACGCGGGCCCCGGCAACTGGAACGATCCCGACTTCCTGCTCGCCGGCGCCCCCGGCCTCACGGCCGCCGAGAGCCGCAGCCAGGTGGCCCTCTGGGCCATGATGGCAGCCCCCTTCATCCTGTCCTCCGAGGTCTCGAAGCTGACCCCGGCCGGCCTCGCCGCCCTCGGCAACACCCGGATGATCGCCCTGGACCAGGACCCGATGGGCCGTCAGGGCGCCGTGGTCTCCTCGAACGCCACCTTCGAGATCCTGGTCCGCCCCCTCGCGGACGGCGACCGGGCGGTGGCCGTCCTCAACCGCTCGGCGAACACCCGCGACATCAGGGTCCCGCTCGACGAGATCGGCCTGAACGCGTGCACGGCCGACGCCCAGGACCTGTGGAGCGGTGCCCGCAGTGAGGTCTCCGACGCGCTGACCGGCAAGCTGGCCGGTCACGACACCGCCGTGTGGCGGCTGAGCCCGCGCGGCTGCGCCGAGGCCGTGCCGACCGGGCAGATCGTCGGTGACGGCGCCCGGTGCGCCGACGGCGCGAACACCAGCGGGGTCGGCGCCGTCGTGATGGCCACCTGCACCGGAGCCCCCGACCAGCGGTGGTTCCTCGGCGACGACTCCCGCCTGCGGCTCGCCGGCGAGTGCCTGTCGGCGGGCGAGGACGGCCTCGTCGAACTGGCCGACTGCGCGCCGCGGCCGAGCCAGCAGCCCGGCCAGAGCTGGTCCCACCGCCGTGACGGCGCCCTCGTCGAGGAGGTCAGCGGCCTGTGCCTGACCGCGCCCGCCGCGGCCGCCACCCCCGACGCCCCGGCCGAGCGGCTCCGGCTGAGCCCGTGCGGCGACCACCGGGTCGACCAGGCCTGGTCCCTGCCGGTCTGAGGCCGGAGTGAACGGATGAGGAACCCGACCCCGATGCCGTGCCGCGGGCGCCGCCTGCCCGCCACCCGCCCGGCCGCCCTCGCCGCGCTTCCCGCGGCGCTGCTGGCCGTGATCTGCGCGGGACCCGCGCCCGGGGCCACCGCCCCGGGCGCGGGCTCGCCCGCACCCGCCGCCGTACGGCCCCTGGAACGGACGTCCGCGGACAGCGGCGCACCCCGCGCCGCGACCTTCGACACCGCACCCGCGCGGGCCGCGCTGCAGCGGCTGCTCCCGCGGCACGCCGGGCAGTTCACCCTGGTGCCCGACCCGGCCGCCGGGGCCGACACCTTCACCGTGTCCGGGAGCGCCGGGGCGATCACCGTGCGCGGCAGCACCGGTGCCACCCTGCTCACGGGCGTCGGCTGGTACCTGCAGCACGTCGCCGGGGCCGACATCGGCTGGCCCGGCGACAGCATCGGCCTGCTGCCCGCCCGGCTGCCGGCCGTACCGGCACCGGTCACCCGCAGCGCGCAGGTCCCGCACCGGTACGCGCTGAACGACACCGACGACGGGTACTCGGGCCCGTACCGCACCTTCGAGGAGCACCAGCGGCAGATCGACCTGCTCGCCCTGCACGGCATCAACGAGGTGTTCGTGCAGGTCGGGGCGGAGTACCCGTACTACCGGGCGCTCCAGCGGTTCGGGTACTCCGCCGAGGAGCTGCGGCAGTGGATCCCAGGCCCGGGTCACCAGAGCTGGTGGCTGCTGCAGAACCTCAGCGGCTTCGGCGGCCCGGTCTCCGAGCGGCTGATGCGCGAACGCGCCGAGCTCGGCGGGCGGATCGCCGACCAGCTGCGCGGGCTCGGCATGACACCGGTGCTGCCCGGCTACTTCGGCACCGTGCCGCCCGGCTTCGCCGCCCGCAACACGGGGGCGGCCACGGTCGCGCAGGGCGACTGGGCGGGCTTCGACCGCCCCGACTGGCTGGATCCCGTCTCACCGGTCTTCGGGAGGCTGGCCGCCGCCTACTACGCGGAGCAGCGTGCGGTGTTCGGGGACAGCACGATGTACCGGATGAGCCCGCTGCACGAGGGCGGGCAGACCGGCTCCGTCGACGTCGGCGCGGCGGCGGGCGCCATCCAGGACGCCCTGCACGCGGCCCACCCCGGCGCGCTGTGGGCCGTCCTGGGCTGGCAGGACGACCCGACCGCGGAACTGCTGGCCGGGGTGGACACCTCGAAGCTGCTGGTCCTGGACGGACTGTCCGACCGCTACAACCGGCTGGACCGTGAGACCCGTTGGGGCGGCACCCCGTACGCGATGGGCACCATCTACAACTTCGGCGGGCACACAACGATCGGCGCGAACACCTCGGTGTGGCTCGAACGGTTCGGACCCTGGCGCGCCAAGACCAACAGCGCGCTCGCGGGCATCGCCTACCTGCCGGAGGCCACCGGGACCAACCCGGCGGCGTTCGATCTGTTCACCGACCTCGCCTGGGAGCCCGGGCCGATCGACCAGCGCGCGTGGTTCGCCGGTTTCGCGGCCCGCCGCTACGGCAGGCCCGACGCCGCGGCGGCCGCGGCCTGGGAGGAGCTCCGCAAGGGGCCGTACAGCACCTCCTCGGGGCTGTGGTCGGAGTCCCAGGACAGCCTGTTCAGCGCCCGGCCCAGCCTGTCCGCGGTGGGAGCCGCGTACTGGAGTCCCAAGTCCATGCGCTATCCGGCCGGTTCGGTGCGCCGGGCCCTGGACCACCTCCTGAGGGTGGACCCCGCACTGCGCGGCTCCAGCGCCTACCGGTTCGACCTGGTGGACACCGCCCGGCAGGCCCTCGCCAACCACTCGCGGGTCCTGCTGCCGAAGATCAAGGCGGCCTATGACGCGAAGGACCTCACCCGGTTCCGCGCGCTGACGGCCGAATGGCAGGACGGGATGCGGCTGTTGGACCAGGTGACCGGATCGGACCCGGACCTCCTCCTCGGCACCTGGCTGTCCCGGGCCCGATCGTGGGGCGCCGACCGGGCCGAACAGGACCGGTACGAGTACGACGCCCGCTCGCTGCTGAGCGTGTGGGGCCGGCGCAGCACCAGCGAGGGCGGTTTCCTGCACGACTACGCGAACCGCGAATGGAGCGGCCTGATCTCGGAGTTGTACGCCCGGCGGTGGAGCGCCCACTTCGCCGCGCTGGACGAGGCGCTGGTCCGCGGGGCCGCCCCGCGGGAGATCGACTGGCACGCCTTCGAGGAGGACTGGGCCCGGCGCACCACCCGGCACCCGGACCGGCCGAGCGGGGACCCGTACCAACTGGCCACGGCGGTCGCGGCGGCCCTCCCGGCGGCACCCGCCGGCTGACCGGTGCACGGCCTACACCACCGGTGGTGGCGGGGGTCGCCGCTCGCGGGGACGATCACTCTCCCGGTGGAAAGTGGGCGCTCGTGCGGGGGAGATCACCCGCCGCCGTTGGCCGGGCGGGGGCGGCACTCGGTTGACTGGCCGCAAGAGACCAGGGGCGGCCATCGGAACGATCCGGTGGCCGCCCCTTGGCGATGCCGTACGGCGCGACGCGACCAGGAGTGCACCGAGATGTCCCAGACCGAACACGAGCAGCCCCCCTACCAGCGGGAACAGGAGCGGCAGGACCGGTCCCCGGGCGCCGGCCCCGCCACCGCGTCCCTGGAACTGCTGACGCTGCTCGCCGCAGGAGTGGCCGACCTGGCCCTCGACCAGCTGCGGCAGACCGCCGACCGCGCGCAGGACGCGCTGCGCCGGTCCGACCTGCGCGAACTGTTCACCGACGGAGTGGTGGAGCTGCGCAAGCGCGGCGAACTCGCCACCCGCCGGGCGGGTATGGGCGAGGAGAACTACCTGGAGACCATGGCCCGGCGCGCCGCTGCGCAGCACACGTCCGAGGGCCGGCCCTGTGCATGACCACACCGGCTTCAAGGAGCGCATCGACGAGGTGCTGGTCCGGCTGGCCGACGAGGAGGAGCGGGCCCTGCTCGGCCTGCATGCGGAACTCAGCCCGCTCTCGGAGCAGTTACGCCGGTCCCTGGCGTGCGGCAAGCGGATCCGGGCCGCGTTCCTGTACTGGGGGTGGCGGGCGACGGGCCAGCCGGACTGCGAGGGGGTGATCCGGGCCGCGGCCGCCATGGAACTCGTCCACGCGGCGGCCTGCACCCACGACGACATCATCGACGACAGCCGGATGCGGCACGGGCAGCTCACCGCGCACGCCGCCTTCGCGGCCAACGGGCAGCGCTCCACCGCCCTCGCCATGATCCTCGGCGACCTGCTGATGGGGTACGCCGGGCACGTCTTCACCTCCTGCGGGCTACCCGGGGCCTACCTGGCCCGGACCGTCCCCCTGTGGTCCACCCTGCTCCGCGAGACGATGGCGGGCGAGTTCCTGGAGGTGCTGCGCACCGAGGCGAGGGCCGACCGGGCACCGCTGGTGGCGGAATCCCTGGAGGTCGCCCGTTTCAAGACGGCCAAGTACACGGTGGAGCGGCCGCTGCACCTGGGCGGCACCCTCGGCGGCGGCTCCCGCGCCCTGCTGGAAGCCTTCTCCGGCTACGGCCTCCCGCTCGGCGAGGCCTTCCAGCTGCGCGACGACCTGCTGGGGACCTTCGGCGACCCCGCACGGACCGGCAAGTCGAACCTGGACGACCTGCGGGACGCCAAACCGACGGCGCTGCTCGCGCTGACCGTGGCGGCGGCCGGGCCCGACGACCGCCGGCTGCTGGCGAAGCTGGTCGGGAACCCGGAGCTGGGCGAGGAGGAGGCCGCCGCGGTCCGCGAGCTGATGGAGCGGTGCGGAGCCAGGCAGCAGGTCGAGGACATGATCCGTGAACGCATCGGCCGGGCCGGGGCCGCCCTGGACCTCGCCGCGATGCCCGCGGAGGCCCGGTCCGCGCTGAGCGGACTGGCCGCGACGGCCGCCGACCGCTCCCTGTAGCAGCCCCGCCCCGCCTGCCTCCGCGCCCTCCGTCCGGGCTCCCTCCCTCCGCACCACGCGCCGCCGCGGCCACCGCCGCGGCCCGCCCGGCCCCGGCCCGCCCGGCCCCGGCTCGGCCGGCCCCGGCTCGGCCGCCCCGCACCCGAAGACACGACAAGGACGACCGCCGTGAACAGCAACGCCACCAAGACCGCACCCGCGCGCACCCGTTACGACCACGCCGCCCTGGACGCCCTGAGCACGCAGGGTGATCCGCTCGCCGACGAGACCGTCGCCGAGATGTTCCGCCGCGGGGAGGTCGGCGACCTCAACACCCTCATGCGGTTCTTCACCACCACCGGTGACAAGCTCCCCGAGCAGCTCCCCGCCTCCGCACGCGCCTACTTCGAGGCGACGTCCATGCCCCCGAGCTGGGTGGACTGGGACGTGATGGAACAGGCCAGGCTGTTCTTCATGGACAACGCGGCCCACATCAACACCGGCCTGTCCTTCGCGGCCATGCCCGTGACCTATGCCATCCCCCGGCTCTCCCGGCTGCTGGCCTCGACGCACTCCATGGCGTACCCCTCGCGGCGGATGGCCAACACCGGGCAGTTCGTCACCTACCTCATGCAGACCAACTCCTTCGCGGAAGGCAGCAAGTTCATCCCCGCCGCGCAGAAGGTGCGGCTGCTGCACGCGGCGGTCCGCCACCACCTGCGCCACGGCGGCCACTGGGACGTCGAGAAGGACGGAGTGCCCATCTGCCAGGAGGACATGATCGGAGGTCAGATCTGCTTCTCGCTGCTGGTCCTGGACGCCATGCACCGGCTCGGCATCCACATGAGCGAGGAAGGCGCCGAGGCCTACTTCTACGCCTGGCGCGTCGTGGGCGCCATGCTCGGCTGCGACATGTCGGCCGTGCCGGAGAGCCTCACCGAGGCCCGCGACTACTGCGACCTCTACCTCCTGCGCAACCTCGGACCCTCCCCCGAGGGCGTCCGCCTCAACGCCCAGCTCATGCGCATGTACGAGGACGTGGTCCCGGGGACCTTCTTCGACCCGATGGTCCCCGCCACCGTCCGCTTCCTGGTCGGCGACACCATCGGCGACTGGCTGGAGATCCCGCGCACCGCCTGGGACACGGCGGCCAAGGCGGTACCGGTGTTCCTGGGGCTGCTGGAGACGATCGAGGACAGCAGCCCGTACGCGGAGTGGGCGCTCGACAAGGCGGGCTCGCTGCTCTCCGGCTTCGAGCTGGCCTCCCTCACCCGGGGCCGGGTGATGCACCACGCCATCCCCGCGGAGCTGAAGAGCGACTACGGCGTGAAGCCGCCGCGCACCGGGCGCTGGGTGCCCCCGGCGCCCGTGCACTGACCCGCGCCGCTTCCCCGTGGCGACGGCGCACCGCCCCCGGGGCCGGGGCACACTGGCGGTGTGAGGGCAGACCCGAGCGGTTCCGCAAGGCCGCGGCGAGCGGTGGGCGCCGTCTGCGGAGTCGTCGCCGCGTTCGCCGGGCTCGCAGTGGCGGAGCTGGTCACGGCCGCGGTCCGGCCCGAGTCCGCCCCGGTCACCGCCGTCGGCGCCGCGGCCGTGGACCTGACGCCGGTGGCCGTCCGGGAGTGGGCCATCGGCCTGTTCGGCACCGCCAACAAGGCGGTGCTGACGCTCGGCATCGTCGTCGTGCTGGCCGTGGTCGCCGCCGGGGCCGGGCTGCTCGCCGTACGCCGCCCGCCCGCGGGGATCGCGGTCGCGGGCGGTTTCGGGCTGCTGGGGGCGGTGGCCGCGCTGAGCCGGCCGGAGGCGTCCTGGCAGGACGCGCTGCCCTCCCTCGCCGGCGGACTGACCGCGGCCGCGGTGCTGGGGCTGCTGGTCACGGCAGCCGCGCGGCCCCGGCCCGCCGGGTCGCCGCCCGGGGGCGCCTGGGCGATGGACCGGCGCGGGTTCGGCCGGCTCGTCGTCGGAGTCCTCGCGGTGTCGTCCGCGGCCGGCCTCGCCGGACGGCGCCTGGGCGCCCACGGCTCGGCCGGAGCGACCGCCTCCCGGGCGGCTCTCGTCCTGCCCCGGCCCGCCGTCCCCGCGCCGCCGGTACCGGCCGGCGCGGACCTGCGGGTCCCCGGGCTCTCCCCCTTCCTCACCCCCGTCAAGGACTTCTACCGGGTGGACACCGCCCTGGTCGTACCCCGTGTGGACGCCGGAGCCTGGCGGCTGCGCATCCACGGCGAGGGGCTGCCGCGTCCCCTCATCCTCGGTCTGCGGGAACTGCTCGCCCGCCCGCTGGTCGAGCACGACATCACCCTGACCTGCGTGTCGAACGAGGTCGGGGGCCCGTACGCGGGCAACGCCCGCTGGCTCGGGGTGCCCCTCGCGGACCTGCTCCGCGAAGCCGGGGTCCGGCCGCCGTCCCGGGGCGGACCGGCCGACCAGCTCGTGGCCCGGTCCGTCGACGGCATGACGCTGGGCACCCCCGTCGAAACGGTCATGGACGGCCGGGCGGCACTGCTGGCCGTCGGCATGAACGGTGCACCGCTCCCCTTCGCGCACGGCTTCCCCGTCCGGATGGTCGTACCCGGGCTGTACGGCTACGTCTCCGCCTGCAAGTGGCTCACCGAGCTGCGGCTGACGACCTTCGCCGCGTACGACGCCTACTGGGTACGCAGGTCCTGGGCGCAGCAGGCTCCCGTCAAGACCCAGTCGAGGATCGACACACCGCGCCCGTACACGGCCCTGCGGCCGGGCCGGGTGGCCGTGGCGGGGGTGGCGTGGGCGCAGCACCGGGGGATCCGGCGGGTCGAGGTACGGGTGGACGGCGGGCCGTGGCAGGAGGCGCGGCTCGGTGACGCGGACGGCGTGGACACGTGGCGGCAGTGGGTGTGGCACTGGGAGGCGACCGCCGGACCGCACACGCTCCAGGTCCGCGCCACGGACGGTTCGGGCACCGTCCAGACGGGGGTCCGCAGCGGCACCGTGCCGGACGGGGCGACGGGGTGGCACACGGTGCGGGTGAACGTCCCGGCACTGGGCTGAGCCCCGGCTCGGGTCCGGCTCCTGTCCGGCTCCGGGGCCGGGGCCGGAGCCGGGGCCGGGGCCGGAGCCGGGGGCGGGGCCGGGGCGGGCTGCGGGGTACGCGTGGGGGCGTCGTCGGCGTCACCCGTGGAACGCGTCCCGCGTGCGACGGGTGGGGCCGCTGGTTAGCCTGCCGGGACGAGTCCGGCACTCGCGAGGCGGGGGACTTCGCCTTTCGACCGCATGGAGGCACGCCGTGCGACACCCCAGGACCTTCGCCCTCACCTGTCTGGGTGCCCTGCTGCTGGGCTCCACGCTCGCGGGCGGCTATCCGTCCGCGGACGCCGGGAGCGCCGCCCGGCAGTGCCCGGCGGGCCAGATCTCGAAGGGCGGCACGTGCCTGCCGGGTGACACGGAGGAGTTCACCGCGCGGCAGGTCGCGGACGCACTCGCGAAGTACAGGCTCACCGCGGCGATGGCCGGGGTGTGGGTCGACGGCGAACGAGTCACGGCCGCCGCGGCCGGGGAGACGATGACGGGCTTCCCGGCGACGACGGACATGCGGTTCCGCATCGGGTCGGTGGCGATCCCGTACATGACGACCGCGCTGCTCAAGCTGGTCGACGAGGGCAGGGTCACGCTCGACGACAAGCTCTCGCGCTGGCGCCCGGACCTCCCGCACGCGGACGCGATCACGCTGAGGATGCTGGCGTCCGCCTCCTCCGGGTACGCGGACTACGTCACGGACAAGGCCTTCATCGCCGCCCTCTACAAGGACCCCTTCCGGCACTGGACCGGGGAGGAGCTGGTGCGGATCGCGGTCTCCCGGCCCATGGCCCGGCCGCCCGGTTCGGGATTCGCCTACTCGCACGCCAACTGGGTGCTCCTGGGCGACATCATCTCCCGGGTGGAGCGGCGGCCCCTGGGCGAGGTGCTGCGCGAGAACGTCCTCGAACCGATGGGCCTGAGCCAGACCGCCATCTCGTCCAGGGCCGACATCCCCGCGCCGGTGCTGCACGGCTTCGACAACGAGCGGGGCGTGTTCGAGGACTCCACCTACTGGAATCCGTCGTGGACGGTGGCGGAGGGGGCGGTGATGACCGCGACGCTTCAGGACATGGCGAAGTCCTTCACGGCGATCGGCGAGGGGAAGCTGCTGACACCCGAGTCGCACAAGCTCCAGGTCACGCCGGTCGTCAGGATCAAGGGGAACGCGTGGTTCGCCCTCGGCCTGCCGGTGGAGAACACCTGGATCGTCCAGAACCCGTCGTTCGCGGGCTATGCGGGCACGGTCGCCTATCTGCCGTCCCGGAAGCTGGCCATCGCGACGGTGGCGACCCAGGGTCTCGGCAGCACCGTCCAGAACGCCAGCTCGAACGTGCTGCAGGCGATCGCCGCCCACCTGGCGCCGGAGCGCCCGCTCGCCCTGGGCTGACGGACGCCCTGGGCTGACGGACGCCCTGGGCTGATGGGCGCCCTGAACTGGCGGACGCCTGCCGGGACCGGGTCCCGGCGGGCGTCGCGGGTCGGTGGGGCGCCGTGGTGTCAGGGGCGGCGCGGGCGGACCGGCAGGGTCTCGACGCTGTTGCCGATGAAGCTGCGCTGGTGCGGGAGTTCGGCCTCGGGCGTGGCGAGGTCGAGGTCGGGGAAGCGGGTGAACAGCCGCTCCAGGGCGATGGTTGCCTCCAGGCGGGCGAGCGGGGCGCCCACGCAGTAGTGGGCCCCGTGCCCGAAGGAGAGGCTCCGGGAGGCCGTGGGGCGGGTGATGTCGAAGCGGTCGGCGTCCGGGCCGTGGAAGCCCTCGTCCCGGCCGGCCGCGGTGTACCCGGCGAGGACCGGGGTGCCCCGCGTGATGACGGTGCCGTCGACGGTCAGGTCGCGGGTGGGGTAGCGGAAGGGGAACCAGCTGACGGGGCCGTCCCAGCGCAGCGTCTCGTCCACTACGTCCGACCAGGTCGCCCTGCCCTCCAGGACGAGGGCCAGCTGGTCCCGGTGCGTGCACAGGGCGCGGACGGCGTTGCTGATGAGGTTGAGGGTGGTCTCGTGGCCCGCGACGAGCATCAGGCGCATGGTGCCGCTGAGTTCGGCCTCGCTGAGCCGGTCGCCGTCGTCCTCGCCGGCGGCGATCAGGGCACTGGTGAGGTCCTCCCCCGGGGCCGCCCGCCGGGTCGCGGCGATCGTGCCCATCAGCTGCACGAGCTCGCGCACGGCGGCCATCGCCTCGGCCGGGGTGGTGTCGGTCGCGATGATCACCTTGTGGGAGAGGTGGTGCAGGCGTCCCCGGTGCTCGGGGTCGACGCCGAGCAGCTCGCAGATGACGCTCATCGGGAGCGGCAGCGCGAGGTGCTCGCGCAGGTCGGCGACCCCGTCGGGGGATGCGGCCGCGGCCCGGTCCAGGTCGTCGAGGAGTTCGGCGGTGAGTTCCTCGACGCGCGGGCGCAGGCGTTCCACCTGGCGGGCCGTGAAGGCCTTGCCGACCAGGGCCCTCAGCCGGCGGTGGTCGTCCTCGTCGGCGGTGTGCATGCCCTGGGCGTCGGCGAAGGCCCGCAGCGGCCAGTCGCGGGGGATGCTTCCGTCGTGCAGGCCGGGGAAGTGCCTTGCGTCCTTGGCCACTTCGGGGTGGGCGAGGAACTCCTTCAGCGCGTCGTGGCCGAGGACGACCGCTCCCGGCACCCCGCCGGGGAGCACCACCTGTGCGACCGCGCCGTGCTCGGCACGCAGCCGGGCGTTGAGGGCGTGGGGGCAGCCGCCGGCGGGGTCGATCGCGTACGGGGTGTCCGGGCCGGCGGGGGTGTGCGGGACGGGTTCGGTGTGCGACGACAAGCCGGATCTCCTGATCTGCTGGACGAGACTCGCTCAACACTGCGACCCGGGAGCCCGGTTGACAAGACCGCGCCCGGACGCCCCAGGACCGGCTCGGGGTCGGGGATCGGGGATCGGGGATCGGGGATCGGGGATCGGGGTGACGGCGGCGCCGTCGGGCTCACGGGACGTCAGCGCACGGGCTCCCGGACCGGAGCCTTGTGCCGGGCCTGCGCGACGAACGCCCGGGCGGCGCGGCTCAGCGGGCGCCGGGCGTGGGCGATGCCCACCGGGCGCAGCAGGCGCGCGGCGAGGCCGCGGACCGCCCCCGGGAGCTGGCGCGCGCCCTGTCCTGTGCCCGCCGGGCCGGGGCGCTCGGCGCCTGGCCGCCCGGGCAGCGGCCTGGTTCCCCGCTGTCCGGGGCGGTCACCGTGTCCGGGGGGTGCGGGCGGGCGGGCCGTCGTAGGGTCGGCGCATGACTCTCGAAGGCAGGGTGGCCCTCGTCGCGGGGGCGACGCGTGGGGCGGGCCGGGGCATCGCGGTGCAGTTGGGTGCGCAGGGCGCCACCGTGTACGTGTCGGGGCGCAGCACGCGGGGCCGGCGTTCGGAATACGACCGGCCCGAGACGATCGAGGAGACGGCCGAGCTGGTCACCGCGGCGGGCGGGCGGGGGATCGCGGTGGTCGCCGACCATCTGGTGCCGGCGGAGGTCGAGGCGCTGGTCGGGCGGATCGACTCGGAACAGGGCCGGCTCGACGTCCTGGTCAACGACGTCTGGGGCGGGGAGCTGCTCTTCGAGTGGGACAGCACCGTCTGGGAACACGACCTGGACAAGGGGCTGCGGCTGCTGCGGCTGGCGGTGGACACGCACGCCATCACGAGCCATTGCGCGCTGCCGCTGCTCTTGCGGGAGCCGGGCGGTCTGGTGGTGGAGATGACGGACGGCACCGCCGACTACAACGCGACCCGCTACCGTGTCTCCTTCTTCTACGACATCGCCAAGTCCGCGGTGCTGCGGATGGCGTTCGCGCTCGGGCACGAGCTGGGCCCGCGCGGGGCCACGGCCGTGGCGCTGACTCCGGGCTGGCTGCGCTCGGAGATGATGCTCGACGCTTTCGGCGTGACGGAGGAGAACTGGCGCGACGCGCTGACCACGGTCCCGCACTTCGCGATCTCCGAGACCCCCGCGTACGTGGGCCGCGCGGTCGCGGCCCTCGCCGCGGACCCGGAGGTCTCCCGCTGGAACGGCCGGTCCCTCTCCAGCGGGCAGCTGGCCCGGGTCTACGGCTTCACGGACCTGGACGGCAGCCGCCCGGACGCCTGGCGCTACCTGGTCGAGGTCCAGGACCCCGGCCACCCGGCCGACCCCACCGGCTACCGCTGACCCGCCCCCTCCCGGATCCCGGGCGGCGCTGATTTCCGTCCACGTACGATGGCGCCGGGGGACCTGCGGCAAGCGGTCCGCACGGGAGGCCGGGGGGCGACCGGTACGCGCACTACGGCGGCCGGATCGCCCGCGCGCCCGGCACCCCCCTGGACCAGGAGTCGTTGGTCCGGCGCGTCGACGGGATCCCCGGCGGCGTGGTGGCGGCCGAGAGGGCCGGCGGGGGCCTCGCGGCCCACCTCGGCGTCCCCTTCCACTTCGCGAGCCCGGACGCACCGGACGGCGAGGCCCCGGCCGGCGGCTCTGAGCGGCGGTCGGGGCAACGGCCTATGGCGTGGCGCGGGGGGCCGGGCGGTCGGCCAGTCGGTGGGTGAGGCCGTCCAGGACGCATTGGAGGCCGAAGGTCCAGATCGTTGCGGGGTGGTAGCCGGCGACCGCGGTGCCGACCCGGCCGGCCAGCGGGTAGCGGTCGGGGTCCAGGGTGCGTTCCAGCAGCGGGGCGCTGACGGCCCACCAGTCCTCCTGGCTCTGGCGGCTGTTGTGGTCGGCGTCGTCGGCGGCGGCCAGCGCGTTGGCGTGCACGAAGCCGAGGAGGTGGGTCAGGGCGGCGTCCATCTCGGTGTCGCTGAGCCCGATGCCGTCGAAGGCCGCCAGTTCATACTCGTACTTCCCGATCACTCCGGGGCCCAGCGGGGGGCGGGTGACGGCCAGGTCCGCGATCCAGGGGTGGCGCAGCATCAGGTCCCGGTTGTCCTCGGCGATCCGGGTGACGTGGAGCTGCCAGGGCTCGCCCTGGTCCGCCGGCCGGCGTTCCATGTGCAGGTAGGCGTCGTCGAGCATCAGGTCGAGCAGTTCGGCCTTGCCGGGGACGTACGTGTAGACGGTCATCGGGGTCACGCCGAGGCGCTGCGCCAGCGCCCGCATGGTCAGAGCGGTCAGCCCCTCCTCGTCGGCGAGGGCGGTCGCGGCCCGCACGACAGCGTCCACGCTGAGGCCCTGGCGCGGGCCGCGCCGCCCGGCCTGCGCCGGCTGCCCGGGCTCGCGCCACAGCAGCTCCAGCGTGCGGACGGGGTCTCCCGCCCCGCTCCGGTCCTTCACCATGTCGCCGCCTCCGAGCCCATGCACCATTAATTGACTACACCGTATAGAGTACAGCGTATAGAGTAAAGCGCAGAGAGTAAGCCGAGACGCCGTACCTCGAGGAGTTCCGTGCACATCGCCGCCGACAACCACCAGGTCATCCAGGTACGAGGAGCCCGCGAGAACAACCTCGCCGACATCTCCCTGGACATCCCCAAGCGTCGCCTGACGGTCTTCACCGGCGTCTCCGGATCCGGGAAGTCCTCCCTCGTCTTCGGCACCATCGCCGCCGAGTCGCAGCGGATGATCAACGAGACGTACACCGCCTTCGTCCAGTCCTTCATGCCGACCCTCGGCCGGCCGGACGTGGACGGACTGCACAACCTCAGCGCCGCCATCGTCGTCGACCAGGAGCGGATGGGCGCGGGCTCCCGCTCCACCGTGGGGACCGCCACCGACGCCTACACCATGCTGCGCATCATCTACTCCCGCGTCGGTACGCCCCACATCGGCACGTCCAGCGCGTTCAGCTTCAACAACCCCGACGGGATGTGCCCCCGCTGCGAGGGCGTCGGTGAGGTCTCCGACATCGACGTGGACCAGCTCGTCGACCGCGAGCTCTCGCTCAACGAGGGCGCGATCACGGTCCCGGGCTTCGCCGTGGGCTCCTGGTACTGGCAGAACATGGCGACCTCCGGCTTCTACTCCCCCGACACCAAGCTCAAGGACTTCACCGAGCAGGAGTGGGCCGACTTCCTCCACAAGGGCTCGGTGAAGGTGAAGCCGGGCGCGAACGGCTTCACCTACGAGGGCCTGATCACCAAGATCACCCGCCTCCACCTGGCCAAGGACCGCGAGTCCATGCAACCGCACATCCGGGCCTTCGTGGACCGTGCGGTGATCTTCACCGCCTGCCCGGACTGCGGCGGCGCCCGTCTCTCGGCGGCCGCGCTGTCCTCGCGCATCCACGGCGTGAACATCGCCGAGTGCGCGTCGATGCAGATCAGCGAACTGGCCCGGTTCGTGGGCCGGATCGAGGATCCCGCGGTGGCGCCGATGCTGGCCAGCCTCCGGGGCCTGCTCGACTCCCTGGTCGAGATCGGCCTGGGCTACCTCAGCCTGGACCGCCCGTCCGGCACGCTGTCCGGCGGTGAGGCCCAGCGCGTGAAGATGGTGCGGCACCTGGGCTCCTCCCTCACCGACGTCACGTACGTCTTCGACGAGCCCACCACTGGCCTGCACCCGCACGACATCCAGCGGATGAACGACCTCCTGCTGCGGCTGCGCGACAAGGGCAACACCGTGCTGGTCGTGGAGCACAAGCCCGAGGTCATCGCCATCGCCGACCACGTCGTCGACCTCGGCCCGGGCGCGGGCACGGCGGGCGGGCAGCTCTGCTACAGCGGGGACGTGGCCGGGCTGCGGACCTCCGGCACCCTCACAGGGCGCCATCTCGGACACCGGGCGCGGCTGAAGGAGTCGGTGCGCGGCCCGCGCGGCCACCTGTCGGTGAAGGGCGCCGACCTGCACAACCTCAAGGACGTCAGCGTGGACGTGCCGCTCGGCGTGCTCACGGTGGTGACCGGCGTCGCCGGCTCCGGCAAGAGCTCGCTGATCCACGGCTACCTGGCCGGGCGCGAAGGGGTGGTGGTGGCCGACCAGTCGCCGATCCGCGGTTCGCGCCGGTCCAACCCGGCGACCTACACCGGGCTGCTGGGGCCGATCCGGACCGCTTTCGCCAAGGCCAACGGCGTCAAGGCGGCTCTGTTCAGCGCGAATTCGGAGGGAGCCTGCCCGAAGTGCAACGGCCTCGGGCTCGTCTACACGGACCTGGCGATGATGGCCGGGGTCGCCACGGTGTGCGAGGAGTGCGAGGGCAAGCGCTTCACCCCCGAGGTGCTGACGTACCGGCTGCGCGGCAAGAACATCAGCGAGGTGCTGAACATGCCGGTGGCGGAGGCGCACGAGTTCTTCGCAACCGGCCAGGCCCGGACCGTCCTCGGCCGGCTGGCCGATGTGGGTCTGTCGTACGTGCGGCTCGGCCAGCCGCTCAACACCCTGTCGGGCGGCGAGCGGCAGCGGCTGAAGCTCGCGATCAGCATGGCGGAGAAGTCCTCCACCTACATCCTGGACGAGCCGACGACCGGACTGCACCTGGCCGACGTCGACAAGCTGCTGGCCCTGCTGGACCGGCTCGTCGACGACGGCAACTCGGTCATCGTCATCGAACACCACCAGGCCGTGATGGCGCACGCCGACTGGCTGATCGACATCGGTCCCGGCGGCGGGCACTCCGGCGGCCGGGTCGTCTTCGAGGGCACCCCGGCGGCCCTGGTGGCCGACGCGGACACCCTGACCGCCCGTCACCTGCGGGAGTACGTGGGCACCGACGCGTAGGCCGGCGCGGGGGCGGGGCGGTGGTGCGGGGCGGAACGGCGGTGCGGAACGGCGGTGCGGAACGGCGGTGCGGGGCGGGCCGACGGCGCGGGCGCCGCGGTGCGGGCCCGTCCCGTCGGGGCCGCACCCTCTCCCCGCCCCCTCGCGGGCTACGGCAGGCGCAGTTCCCGGTCCTCGCCGAGCGGGGCGAAGAACCGCTCCACGTCGGCCTCGGTGACCTCGGCGAGCGTCGGCGGGGACCAGCGCGGGGTGCGGTCCTTGTCGACGACCTGCGCCCGGATGCCCTCCACCAGGTCGGGCGAGGTGAGTGCGTGGCAGGAGACCCTGAACTCCTGGGCCAGCGCCTGCTCCAGCGTGTCGAGCGCCGCGGCCCGGTGCACGGCGGCGAGGGTGGCCTTCAGCGCGGTCGGCGACTTGGCCAGGATCGTCTCGGCCGCCTCCTTCGCTTCCGGCCCGTCCTGGGCGAGCAGCCGTTCCACGATCTCCTCTACGCTGCCGGCCGCGTAGCAGTGGTCGATCCAGGAGCGCCGGCCGGCGAGCACCCCGGCGGGGGGCGTGGCGGCGTACCGCGGCAGCACCTCGCGGGCGGGGGCGCCCGCGAGTTCGGCGGTCAGCTCCGGGAGGCGTTCGGCTGGTACGAAGTGATCGGCGAGCCCGCACAGCAGCGAGTCCGCGGCGCCCACGGCGGTGCCGGTGAGGGCGAGATGGGTGCCGAGCCGGCCGGGGGCGCGGCCGAGGAGCCAGGTCCCGCCGACGTCCGGGACGAAGCCGATGCCGGTCTCCGGCATGGCGACGCGGGAACGTTCGGTGACGACGCGGACGCTGCCGTGGGAGGAGACGCCGACGCCGCCGCCCATGACGATGCCGTCCATGAGGGCGACGTAGGGCTTGGGGTAGCGGGCGATGCGCGCGTTGAGCCGGTACTCGTCGCGCCAGAAGTCGGCGGAGGCGGTGTTCCCGGCCTTGGCGTCGTCGTGGATGGCCCGGATGTCACCGCCCGCGCACAGCCCGCGCTCGCCTGATCCGCGGATGAGGACCTGCTCCACGGCCGGGTCGGCCGCCCAGGCGTCCAGGGCTGCGTCGATCCGGAGCACCATGGGGTGGGTGAGGGCGTTGAGGGCCCGCGGCCGGTTGAGGGTGACCACGCCGGTCCGCCCCTCGACGCGGAACAGGACGGTGTCGTCGGCGGAGGGGGCCTGGGCGTCGGTCTCGGATACGGTCTTCACGGCGATCAGTATGTCCGCGGCGCCGGGCGCCGGCCCGGGCGCCCCCGGACACTCCCCCGGCTCCCGCCGGCCCGTGCCGCCGTGCGCGACATGCCGACGATCAACCGGGGCGCGACCGGCCCCGTCTGACAGGCTTTCCTCTCCGACCGAGCATCCGGGGCGACCCCGCGCCCGGCTCCGAAGGAGTACGCATGTCCGCCCACCCGACCGGCCTCGTCCTCGGCGAGGACACCGCCCTGGTCCTCATCGACCTGCAGACCGGCATCCTGGCCCTGCCCACCACCAGGCCCGCCCCCGAGGTGCTGGGGCGGAGCGTCGCGCTGGCCGAGGCCTTCCGCGCCCGGAAGCTGCCCGTGGTGCTGGTCAAGGTGGCCTGGTCGCCGGACGGCGGTGACCTCCCCACCGCGAACGTGGACCGCCCGGGCCCGGCCTCCGCCCCGCCCGCCGCGTTCTCCGAGATCCCCGCCGAACTGGCCGCCCTCGGGGACGTGGTCGTCACCAAGCGCCACTGGGGCGCCTTCACCGGCACCGAGCTGGACCTGCAGCTGCGGCGGCGCGGCATCCACCGCATCGTCCTGGCCGGCATCTCCACCAGCGTCGGGGTCGAGTCCACCGCCCGTACGGCGTGGGAGCTCAGCTACGACCTGGTCTTCCCCGAGGACGCCACCGCCGACACCGACGCCGATTCCCACGCCCACACCTTCGGCAGGATCTTCCCGCGCATCGGCCGGGTGAGCACCACCGACGAGGTCATCGCCGCCCTGCGCACCTGACCGCGGACCCCTGTTCACATTTCCAGGTCGATCGACCTGGAATCCGCTCCCCCGGCGTGGATCCCGTCGCGGCGCACTCCCGCGCCGAGGTCTTCGTCATGCTCATGGAGGGCGCGGCACTGTTGCGTTCGGGCATCGCCGGCCGGGCCACCCCGGTGACCGACGCCGTGCTCCGCCGCACCCTGCTCGACCTGCCCGGGCCGCCCGCCGACGGGAGCGGGACCGCGTAGGCCGGTTCAGGCCGTAACCGGGAGGGCTCCCACCGGTTAGCAGCGCGGGAGACGAGGGAGTACGCATGGCACAGCAGCACACGACGTCCCTGCGGCTGCGCCTGCGGTACCGGTTCGACACCCTGGTGGCGGGCGGGACCGCCCCGCTCATCGGGTGGCTGGCGCTCGGCTGCCTGGCCGTCGTGGTGCCGGCGAGCGCGGTGCTCGTCTGGGCCGACCGGGCCGCCCCGACCACCCTGGCGGGGCGGCTCACGGCCGTATGGGTCAGCGTCGGGCAGACCCTCAAGCTCGGGGGCGCGGTCGGCTCGCCCCTGTACGTGCTGGCCTCGGTGACGCTCGCCCTGGTCGCCCTGCTGTTCGTGTCGACGCTGGTCAGTCTGATCACCACCGGCATCAACCAGCGGCTGATGTCGCTGCGGCGCGGGCACTCCACGGTGCTGGAGGCGGGGCACACCGTCGTCCTGGGCTGGTCCGACCAGATCTTCCCGGTGGTCTCCGAGCTCGCCCGGGCCAACGCCAACCAGCGCCGGTCCGCCATCGCCGTACTCGCCCCCAAGGACAAGGTGGACATGGAGGACGAGCTCGCCACGGGCCTCGACGACGCGGGAACCCGTACGGTCGCAGGCACCACACGGATCATCTGCCGCAGCGGACCCACCACCGACCCGACGGTACTGGCGCGGGTGAGCCCGCAGACGGCGAAGGCCGTTCTCGTACTGCCCCCCGACGGGGACCACGGCGACGCCCACGTCGTGAAGACGCTGCTCGCCCTCGACGCCGCGCTCCCCCGACCGCGCGACGCGGTGGTGGTCGCCGCGGTCCGCGACACCCGCAACCACCTCACGGCCAGGCTGGCGGCCGGGCCCGGCGGCCACGTGCTGTGCGCCGACGAGATCATCGCCCGGCTCCTCGTCCAGACCGCCCGGCAGCCCGGACTCTCCCTCGTCTACCAGGACCTGCTGGACTTCGCCGGGGACGAGTTCTACACCGCGGCCGCCGCGGGGCTCGCCGGACGCACCTTCGGCGAGGCCCTCCTCGCGTTCACCACGTCCTCGGTGGTCGGCCTGCTGCACCCCGACGGCCGTGTCACGCTCAATCCGGACCCCGGTACGGAGATCGGCGCGGCCGACCGGATCGTTCTGATCTCCGAGGACGACGACACGGCCGTGCCGGAGCCGGCGGGCCCCTGGGTCGACGGGAACGCGATCGTCACCGCCCGCACCCGGCCCCGCCCCGCCGAACGCCTTCTCCTCCTCGGATGGAACCGGCGCGCCCCGCTCGTCGTGGAGCAGCTCGACGAATTCGTCAGCGCCGGCACCACCCTGGACGTCGTGGCCCTCGGCGACGAGGCGACGGTGCGGGCCGCCGCCGCTGTCGCGGCGGCCCGCAGCCGTCTCGACGTGGCCTTCCACAGCGGGGACATCACCGACCCGGACGTCCTGGCCAAGCTGGACGTGCCGGCGTACGACAGCGTGATCGTGATCGGCGAGACGGACCGCGAGGGCACCGCCCCGGCCACGCCGCCCGACCCGGTCCCGCCCGCCTTCGCCCCCGCGTCCGGGAGCGGCACGGACGACGACAGGACGCTGGTGACGCTGCTGCACCTGCGGGCCGTCGGGGAGGCCGCGGGCCGTGAACTCCGGCTCACCACCGAGATGTCGGACGACGCCAACCGCCTGCTCGCCCCCGCGCGGGCCGGTGCCGACTTCATCGTCAGCGGCCGCCTGATCAGCCTGCTGATGACGCAGATCTCGGAGAGCGGGCATCTCGCCGCCGTCTTCGAGGAGTTGTTCAGGGCGGAGGGCAGCGAGTTCTACCTGAGGCCGGTGGCGGACTACGTACGGACCGACCGGGAGGTCGCGTTCGCCACGCTGGTCGAGTCGGCGCGCCGCCGCCGGGAGTGCGCGGTCGGCTACCGCCTGCGGGCACAGGCCGCCACCGCCCCCGCGTACGGTGTGCGGCTCAACCCCGACAAGCGGCAGCGGATCCGCTTCGGCGAGCACGACTGGGTGATCGTGCTCGCCGAGAGCTGAGGCGGCGGGCCCGGCCGCCCGGGCCCGCGCTCACCCCGAGGTGTGGACCTCCAGCGCGGAGCGCACCGCGGACTCCAGGGCGCCCTCGATCCACGCCGGCTTGACGGAGGTGTGGCAGCCGGCGAAGTGCAGGTTCCCCTCGGCCCCGCGCACGTGCGGGAACAGCTCGGTGTGCTGGCCCGGCAGCAGTACGGAGGCCTCGCCGTAGGCGTACGGGTCCCGCATCCAGGACTGGGTGCGGCCGACACCGGTGTAGAACACCTCGATCCGCTGCCCGAACACCTCCTGCACGCCGGCGAGGGCACGCGGGTAGCGCTCGTCGTCGTCGAGGGAGTCCCACTTCAGGGCATCGTCCGACCAGCTGTAGGAGGCGAGCACGACCCCGCCCGGGCTGCCCTCGACGGGGTGGGAGGGCTGGAACATGAAGCGGTTGGGGTTGTCGGTGGCCGAGCCGCCGCCGATGACGCCGGCGGCCTCGGGCTGGTCGCGGCCCAGGCTGCGGCAGGCCGCGTAGTGCGCCCGCTGCGCGGCCGAGATCCCGCTGCGGGGTACGGAGGAGTGCGCGCCCAGCAGCGCGCCGTCCTCCGGGGTCCGCCCGAGCTGGTAGGTGCGGTACAGGCCGGGCTGTACCGCTTCCAGTTCGCGCTTCCAGTCGGCCTCGTCGAACTCCCACCAGCGGCGGCTGAACTCCAGCAGCACCTTGGTGGCCGCGTCGTAGTGCAGTTCGGTGATCGCGCGCCGCTTGCCGTAGGAGAGCGCGGGGGTGACCGGGATGTGGCGCAGTCCGGAGAACGGGACGGTGATGATCGCGGTGTCGGCGGTGAAGGTCTCGCGCCGCACGGGGCGGCCGTCGCGGCCCTCGGAGACGGTGTCGACGGTGACCTTCCCCTCCCCGTGGGTGATCCGGGTGGCGCGGCGGTCGAGCCGCACGATGTCCTCGACCCGGGCGTAGAGCGCGTCGGCCAGGGTGGCGGTGCCGCCGGGCAGTTCGAAGAAGGCGGTGTCGGGGCTGATGAGCGAGGCCCCGATGAAGCTGTGCACGAAGGCGAGGTGGAGCCGGGAGGTGAGGTTCTCGACGGTTCCGATCAGGTCGATCGTGCGCTCGTCGAGCTTGGCCTCCTCGGTGAGGTAGCGGTACATCGACATGTGGCCGTAGCGCTGGATGATGCGGGCCCAGCCCTCGACGAGCGCCTTGTCCTTCTTGCCCTCGATCTCCCTGCGCACGGGGGCGAAGGCGTTCCGGACGATCTGCGCGGCGGGGATCCCCTCGTACGCCGCCGGCACCCCGAAGGAGCGGTTCAGGGTCTGCGGGGCGCGGGCGTAGTCGGCGCGGCGGACGCGGACGCCGTTGACGAAGATCCAGGTGCGGTACGCGGGACGGCCGGAGCCGTCGACGTCGACGAGGTGGAAGCGCCTGCGCTGCAGGCCGAGGCTGTCGATCAGGCCGGTGACCAGGGGGTGGCTGTCGGGGATCCGCATGGCGCCGGCCTCGGCGTACTGCTTGGGGTCGGCGAAGGCGGCGGGGGACTTCTCGTGTCCGCCGGTGCGGAAGGTCTTGATCCGGCCGCCGACGCGGTTGCCGTTGGCCTCGATGACGGTGACCTGGTGCCCGGCCTCGCGCAGCAGGTGGGCGGCGGTCAGGCCGGCCGGCCCGGCGCCGACGACCAGCACCTTCCTGCGGGGCATGCGGGAGCGCGGCAGGCCGTTCCTGAGGAGGATGTCCGCGTAGCCGGGCACCAGGGGCTCGTCGTCGTCGCCCCGTACGAGGACGGCCCGGGCGACGGTGAGGCAGGTCTCCCAGTCGGGGCGCGCGGATCCGGACGGCACCTGCGGGGTGCCGGCGGACGCGGTGGCGACCGTGAGGGCGCCGGCACCCGCGGCGACGGCCACTCCGGCGCCTGCGATGACCCTGCGACGGGAGGGCCGGCGGGCGGGGTCCGCCGCGGGACCGGAGCCGGGGCCGGCGACGGTGGCGGGGGCGGCGTCGGGGCTGGGGTCGGGGTCGGGGTCGGGGTCGGGCATCGGGGAAGAGTCGGTGATCATGAGGCAACTCTCCCGGCCCCCGGGCGCCTCGGACGCCGAAAGCCGCCCCGCCCGCAAATGATCACCCGGACGTGCGGACCGGCCTGCACGGCGCTGACGTACGGGCATTCGTACGCCGGCGTGCGCTCAGCGCACCAGCCGCACGCGCTGGCTGGTGAGTTCGTACCGGGCCCCCACCACGGCCAGCGTCCCGGCGGCGACCCGGGCGGCCATCTCGGGCTCCGCGGCCAGCCTCCCCCGTACCAGCCGTACGTTCGCGGTGATCGCGGCATCGATCCGCGCGGCTCCCCGCAGCCCGGGGGTGATGGCGGGGCGGATCTGGTCGACCAGGTACTGCATGTGCCCGGGGAGGGGCGGTCCGCCCTCCGCCGCCCGCACGGCCGCGCCGACGGCCCCGCACGACTGGTGGCCCAGGATGACGACGAGCGGGATGTGCAGTTCCAAAACCCCGTAGGCGATGCTCCCGAGGACCGCCTCGTCCAGGACCTCGCCCGCCGAGCGCACGGTCAGCAGGTCACCGAGCCCCTGGTCGAAGACCAGTTCCGGCGGCACCCGGGAGTCGACACAGCCGAGGACGACGGCGAACGGGTGCTGGCCGGCGACCAGCGTGCGCCGCACGGTCCGCGTCTGGTCGGGGTGCCGCTCGTGGTAGGTCCGCCAGCGCCCGTTCCCCGTCACCAGTGCGCGGAGCGCCGCTTCGGGGGTGGTGGGCCGCGATCCGGCTCCTCCCCCGGGCGGCGCGGCCATGGGCACGTGGGAGGAGCCGGCCACCAGCCCGGCCCCGACGGCGGCCAGGCCCGTCAGCACCGCCCGGGCGAGCCGGCGCCGGCCCGGGACCTCTCGATCTTCAGCTTCGACATTCACATCGGGACAAACTATGCAGTCGCCGGCGCCTGGTTCCGCAGGACACGGCGCCGTTTCAGTCGAGCCCGGAGCGCGCCCGGGTGACGGCGGCGATATCCGTCCGGGAGCCGGCGCCGGTGCCCCTGTCCGGGCCGGTGTCGGTGTTGGCGTCGGTGTCGGTATCGGCGTCGGCGTCGGCGTCGGCGTCGTGCAGGAAGCCGCCCGACTGGTGCTTCCACAGCTTCGCGTACGCGCCCCCGGTGACCAGGAGTTCCTGGTGCGAGCCCTGTTCCACGATCCGGCCCCGGTCGAGTACGACCAGCCGGTCCATGCCGGCCACCGTGCTCAGCCGGTGCGCGACCACCAGGGCCGTCCGGCCCTCCATCAGCCGCCACAGCGCCTCCTGGACGAGGATCTCGCTCTCGGAGTCCAGGGCGCTCGTGGCTTCGTCGAGCAGCAGGATCGGCACGTCGCGCAGGACGGCCCGGGCGAGGGCCACCCGCTGGCGCTGTCCGCCGGACAGTTTGACGCCGCGTTCGCCCACCATGGTGTCGAATCCGTCCGGGAGGACGTCGGCGAACTCGGTGACGTGCGCGGCCTCCGGTCAGGACGTGCGGTCGCCGACGTGCGCCGGGCCCTCGTCCCCGGCGGCGGGGAGCGGTCGTCTCTCGTACGGGTACCGCCGGGTGCCCGGACCGGACTCAAAGTGCCCCGGGCCGGGCCGCATTCCGTGTCGCACGGTGGCCGCCTCAGCGCCCCGGGGCGTCCCCCGGCTCCGGGAGTTCCAGCGCTTCGCGGGTGCCGAGCCGGCGGAAGACCGCGTACGCCTCCTGTTCGCACGCGCGTGCCGTGCCGGTCTCGCCCTGGGCCCGTGCGGCGCGGGCCAGGTCCCGCAGGGTGCGGGCACGCCACAGCGGCAACTGCAGCTTGTCCCACAGCCCGAGGGACTGCCGCAGGGTCTCGGTCGCCGTCTCCCAGTGGGACGCGGCGAGATGCCACTCGCCGAGCGTGCGCAGGACGAGGGCCTCGCCGAACATGTCCTGACGGCCCCGGGTGATCTCCAGGCACCGGTCGAGCCGCTGTCGGGGCTCGGTCATCCGGCCCTGCCGGAACTCCGCCTTGGCCAGCGACAGGCTCGCGTACATGATGCCGAAGGCGTCGTCCGTCTCCTCGAAGATGGCGAGGGACTCCCGCAGCAGGGCCTCCGCACCCGCCATGTCGCCCCGCGCCCGGTGGCACAGGCCCAGTGAGCGCAGCGCGAGCGCCGCGCCGTGCCGGTCCCGGGCGGTGACGTACAGCCGGTGGGCGTCGGAGAGCGCCTCCCACGCCTCGTCGTCGCGGCCCTGCTCCCGGTGGACGAAGCCGATGCCGTACAGCACGTGCGCCATGGACGAGATGTCCTCCGGCTCCCGGTACTGTGCGAGCGCCGAGGTCAGCAGGGGCAGCGCCTCGTCGAAGCGGCCCTGTTCGCGGCGGGCGGCGCCCATGCCGGCCCGCGCGCCCGCGCTGCCGGTGCGTACGGACCGCTCCTCGAACAGGCGCAGCGCCCGGGCGAAGAACTCGTAGGCCTCGTCGAAGCGGTCCTGCTCCAGGCGGAGTTGGCCCAGACCGTTCAGCAGCCAGGCCTCCCCCTCGACGTCCCCGCCCCGGCGCACCGCCGCCAGGGCCGCCTCGTGGGAACGGGACCATGCGTCGAACCGGTTGTAGAGGGCCGCGGAGGCGGCCATGAGGGTGGCGGCGAGTTCGCGGGCCGCGTCGAACATTCCGTGGTCCGCGCAGTGGATGACGGCGGCCAGCAGGCACGGCTGCTCGGCGGCGAACCAGGCGGCCGGCTCGTCCGTCAGGCGGGTCGGCACCTCCGGTGGGACCGGCTCGCCCGATACCCGTGCCGGGCCGCCCGGGCCGCCCGTCGATCCGTCCGTGGCGGGGACGGGGAGGAGCCGTGACGCGCCGCCCGGGCCGTGGGCCGCCGCGATGCGGGCCATGGCCAGCCAGCGGTCGACCAGCCTGCGAACGGCCGTCTCCCGTTCCTCCCGGGGCTCGTCTGCCACGCAGCGCTCCCAGGCGTACTCGCGTGCCAGGTCGTGGATCCGGTAGCGCGATCCGCCCGTCCCGTCGGTGCCCACGACCTCCACGAAGTGGCAGTCGACGAGTCGTTCGACCGCGTCCTCAGCCTCGTCCTCACTCACCTCCAGCAGCGGCCCGGCTACCCACGCGGCGAAGTCGGGCAGGTCCATCAGGGCCAGGCGGCGCAGGGCCCGCTGCTCCTGCTCGTCCAGGTCCGCGTATCCCATTCCGAGGCTCGCGCGCACCTCCAGGTCGCCCGCCTGCAGCTCGTCCAGCCGACGGCGCTCGTCCCCCAGGCGCGACACGAGCCGCGCCGGTGTCCAGTGGGGGCGGGCGGCGAGACGGGCACCGGCGATGCGGACGGCGAGCGGTAGCCGGCCGCACAGCGCGACGATCTCGGCGGCCCGGTCCGGATCCAGCGCGGGCCGGGTCGGACCGGCCACGCGGGCCAGCAGGTCGAGTGCCTCCGTTTGGGACGGCACCCCCAGATCGAGGTGGGCGGCGCCCTCCAGCGCGACGAGCCGGCGGCGGGCGGTGACCAGCACGGCCGAGCCGCCTCCCGGCGGGAGCAGCGGGCGCAGCAGGGCCTCGCTGACAGCGTTGTCGAGGACGAGCAGGACCCGGCGGCGCGCGATGTGCGTCCGGTACAGCCCCAGGAGGTCCTCCTCGTCGCGCGCCGGGGTCTGCGGGTCCACCCCGAGGGCACGCAGCAGTCTGGCCAGGGCGTCCGCGGTCCGTACCGGCTCGGAGTCCGAGGCGCGCAGGTCCACGAAGAGCTGTCCGTCGGGGAACAGCGCGGCGGTGCGATGTCCTACGTGGACGGCCAGGGCGGTCTTGCCGGTGCCCGACCGCCCGGAGATCACCCCGATGGGCGGCGCGGTGCGCAGTGGGTTGCGCACCTTCTCGAGCAGGGCGGTCGCCCAGGCCGTCTGTTCGGTACGGCCTACGAAGTCGGCCGCGTCCGGCGGGAGTTGGGTGGGCACTGGATGACCGGCACCGACCCGGGTCCGGTCGGTACGGCGGACTGCCGGGGGGTCCTCGTCCGAGCGCGGGGCGGTCACGGCCGGTGCGGGCTCGGGTCCCTTCCCGGCGGGCGCGGCCCTCCGGGCGGTCGGCGCCCCCAGCACCGTGGTGTCCGCCCGGAGCAGGGCCTGGTGCAGGGCACGCAGTTCCGGGCCGGGGTCGGCGCCCAGTTCCGTACGGAGCAGCCGGCGGCCCTCGTCGTAGCAGCGCAACGCGTCGGACATCCGGCCGGTGCGGAACAGGGCGGTCATCAGCTGGCCGCGCGGGCGCTCCCTGAGGGGGTGGGCGGCGACATGGGCGACGAGTTCGGAGACGAGATCCGTGCGACGGTCCAGGTCCAGTTCGGCGGAGAAGCGGAACTCCTGTGCCTCCAGGCGGAGTTCCGTCAGGCGCAGGGCCTCCACACGGGCGAAGGACTGGCCGACCCCTTCCAGGGCGTCCCGGCCGCGCCACAGGCGCGACGCCGCGTGCAGGGTCTCGACGGCCTCCTCGGCCCGCCCCTCCACGGCAGCCCTCCGGCCGGCCGCGCACGCCTTCTCGAAACGGCGGACGTCCACGGCGGCGGGCGGGAACTCGGCGACGTAACCCGGGGTGCGGGTACGGATGGCCTCCGCGCCCTGCGTACCGGCCAGGGACCGGCGCAGTCCGGAGACGTGCGACGCGACGAGCGCCCGCGCGGTGGCGGGCGGCTCCTCCTCCCAGACGAGATCCACCAGCCGCTCGGCGGACAGCACCTCACCGAGGTGCACGACGAGGGCCGCGAGTATCGCGGTCGGCTTGGCACCCTTCAGCGCGATCCGGTGTCCCCCGCTCAACACCTCGACCGGACCCAGAAGGCAAACGTCCACCGCGTCCCCCGATTTCACGTTCCGCATCCGGGGACAACGCGTCGGCCCCCACCGAGGTGTACGCCCGGCACCGGGCCTCCGGTTTCACGGAGGGCCGATGTGGCGCGCGGGTGACCGAAACCCATCCGGTCCGCGGTCGCAGGTGGCCCGTTCCCGGCGTTGCGGTCGCTGCAGACGTCCTGCAGCGGATCTGCATCGATCCTGCAACGCCCGCCCCGACGCTGTGAGCGTGACGGACATCATCCTCCTCTCGGACCCCCGGGTCGCCGCCACGCGTGTCACGGAGAACGGTGAACCCCTGGTCGACGCCAGGGAGAGCGCCGCACTACGGGTCGACACGCGGCAGACCGACCACGACGGCTCGTACGCGCATCTGCGGGCCGACGTGCTGCGCCGGCTCCTGCTCGCACAGGAAGCGCTGCCCCCGGGCATCCGCCTGCTGGTGGTGGAGGGCTTCCGGCCGCCCGCCCTGCAGCGCCGCTACTTCGACGCGTACGCGGCGACGCTGCGCACGGCGCATCCGGACGCCGGACCGGACCGGATCCGCGAGCTGGCCAGTGCGTACATCTCGCCCCCGGAGGTCGCCCCGCATGTCAGCGGCGGTGCCGTGGATCTGACGCTGTGCACCGACGACGGTGCCGAACTGCCGCTCGGGACGGAGGTCAACGCCACCCCCGAGGAGAGCGAGGGCGGCTGCCGCACGGCCGCGCTCAACGTCGGCGCCGAAGCCCGTGCCAACCGGGCGGCGATGGGCCGGGCCCTGACCGCGGCCGGGTTCGTCAACTACCCGACCGAGTGGTGGCACTGGTCGTACGGGGACCGGTACTGGGCGCTCCTGACCGATGCGCCGGCGGCCAAATACGGTCCCGCCTCCCTGAGCCCAACGACATCCTGAGACAGCCGGACCCCGGGGGAACACCGTGGAGAACACCTGCATCGCGACGCCGACCACGTCGGCCGAGACCTCCGACCACCTGACCGCAGCCGAGTTCGACGAGGCGTTCACCGCGGTGATGCCCAGGCTGCGGCGCCGGCTGCTGGCCCTGACCGGCAATCCGCACGACGCCGACGACCTGCTGCAGGAGACGTACCTGAGGCTCTCCCGCCGGGCACGCGCCCGTACTCTGACGCGCCATCAGCAGCCGTACGCCTACACCTGCGCGGCGGCGCTGAACCTGCAGCGCGACCTGTGGCGGCACCCCTCGCGCCGGGAGCACTGCACCGCCCGGCTGCCGGAGCACGGCTGGGACGGCGGCTTCGCCGACCGGGAGGCCGAGGCGGTGACGGCCGCACTGCTGCGCGGGCTGTCCCCCAAGGAGGCGGCGGCCGTGATCCTGGTCGACCTTGAGGGCCTGACCCACGACATGGCGGGGGAACGACTCGGCGCGCACCGCGGCACCGTGCAGCGCAACCGTATGCGCGGCCTCGCCAAGATCCGCGCCGCGTTCGCCGCATAGCGGCGGACAGTCCGGCCGGCCACCGGCCACCGCAGACCTGTACCGCACCCGCCACACGGCACCGACCACCCGAGGGGGAACCATGCACCGCGCCATCCGCACACTCGCGACGGCGGGAGGGCTGCTGCTCGCCACCGCTTTGACCTGTACCGGTACGGCGGCGGCCGCCTCGTCGCCGGTCTCCCCGGCGGCCGTGGCCGCCGCCGACTGCCGTCCCCTGGCGAACGCGCCGGCCCAGGCGCAGGCGATCGTCAACGCCGCGTGCTCACAGCTCGGGGTGCCGTACTCATGGGGCGGCGGTTCGATGCACGGGCCGACGTACGGTCAGGACTATCCCGGCGGCGGGCCCGGCGCCCACGACAGTCGGGTGAAGGGCTTCGACTGCTCGCACCTGGTGCAGTACGCGGCCTGGCAGGGAGCGGGCATCGCCCTGCCGGAGGGGACGTGGAACCAGGCCCGGTGGAGCGGCGCCACCGCCCGGTTCACCCCCGCCCAGGGGATCGCTCCGCTGCAGCCGGGCGACCTGCTGATGTGGGGGTCGGACCCGGCCAACCTCGGCAGCGTCCACCACATCGCCGTCTATCTCGGTAACGGCAGGATGGTCGAGGCCAGGGAGTCCGGGACGCTCGTGATGGTCAGCGACGTGCGGCTGAACTCCCAGTACGCGGGCGCCCTGCGCATCGCCGGCACCGAACAGCCGCCCGCGAACACCAAGCGGTTCATGACCTGGGGCACCCAGGTGGGCCTGCGTCCCGACCCCGGCACCCAGCGGCCTGCCGTGGGCCGGCTGCCCGGGCCCACGGCCGTGGACGTGCTCTGCCAGGTGCACGGGGAGAGGGTCACCGCCGAGGGCTACACCAACGACGCCTGGTCGTACCTGCCCCGGTACAAGGCGTGGATCTCGAACATCTACATCGACGACCCGGCGGCCTGGCTGCCCGGGGTGCCCAACTGCTGACCGACCGCTCCCCACCCACCTCTCACATCACCCACACCTCTCACATCGCTCGCATCACTCACATGACCCACATCGCTCACAAGGGAGACCCCGTCATGCGCACACTCAAGCGCACCAAGTCCATCGGCCTGCTCGTCGCCGCGGTCGCCGCGGCCGGGCTGGTCCCGCTCTCGGCCGGTCAGGCCGCCGCCGCCCCGCCCGCCAAGGCCGCCGGCTACGCCGGTTCCTGCCCGGCGGCCGGTACGGTGACGCAGGGGTGGCACTCCGGCCACGACGGCGTCGACATCGCCAACGGCCGCGGTACGCCGATCCACTCGGCCGGGCCCGGCACCGTCATCGTCTCCGGCACCGCCAGCGGCTACGGCCAGTGGATCCGCATCAAGCACGACGACGGCACCGTCACCGAGTACGGCCACATGTACGAGCGTCTCGTCTCCGTGAACCAGCGGGTGAGCAGCGGTCAGCTGATCGCGCGCATGGGCTCCGAGGGCCAGTCCACCGGTCCGCACCTGCACTTCGAGGCACACTCCTCCACGGCCAGCACCCGGGGCATGAACCCCGTCACCTATCTGGCCGAGCGCGGCGTGAGCCTGCCGTGCACCCCGGGCAGCGGGACGCCCGGCACCAACTTCACCACCTGGGGCACGTCGGTCCGGGTGCGGTCCGAGCCCCGGCTCAGCGCGGCCGTCGTGCGCACGCTGACCGGTCCGACGCCGGTCCACGTGCAGTGCCAGAAGCGCGGCGACTCCGTCACCGCCGAGGGTTACACCAACGACGCCTGGTCCTACATCCCGGCGCTCGGCGGCTACGTCTCCAACATCTACATCGACCACCCCGCCGCCTGGCTGCCGGGCGTGGCCACGTGCTGACCGTCGCCGGCGCAGGTACGAAGGGTGCCGCGGC
This sequence comes from Streptomyces sp. NPDC090021, assembly GCF_044748225.1. Classification (NCBI taxonomy): domain Bacteria; kingdom Bacillati; phylum Actinomycetota; class Actinomycetes; order Kitasatosporales; family Streptomycetaceae; genus Streptomyces; species Streptomyces sp. NPDC090021. The sequence goes on from NZ_JBIVFO010000015.1 coordinate 118,475, forward strand.
GATGGCCCTGGCCGCCGCGCTGCTCCTCTCCCCCGGTCTCGCCACGTCCGCGCGGGCCGCCGACTCGGCGCCCTGCACACCCGACCGGAACTACCCGGGCACGTTCCTGTGCCCGATCTGGGGCTCCGGCGTCAATCTGCGCACCGCCCCCGACGCGGGGGCACCGGTCAGCTCCACGACGCCCGACGGCGGTGTGCTGAGGGTGCTGTGCCAGGTCAAGGGCGGCCGTGCGACCTACGGCGGCTACTGGCACACCTGGTGGGTCAGGACCCCGGCGGTGGGCATGGCCCGGTCCGCGTACATGAGCGAGATCTTCCTCGTCGGGGGCGGCGACGACGAGCCGGACTCGGGGCTGCCGACCTGCTGAACGGCGGCCGCACCGACCGGATGCCCCCGGACCACAGACGGTCCCGGGGGCGTCCGGCGCCGCAACACCGGCTCCACCAACGCCACCGCCACCGCTGCCGCTGCCGCCACCTCCACCCCCCTCTCCACCGATCCCGAGGACGACCATGACGACCTTGAGCAGCGCACGGAGCGCGGCGCGTGCGGGTGTGCTGACCGCCGCCCTCGCCGCGCTCCTGTGCACCACCGCGACCGCCGGATCCGTCGCCTCGGCCGAGTCCCCCTCGGCGCTCCCGGCGGCGGTTCAAGCCCATGTGCCCGCCGGGGTGACGGCGGGCGTCGCCGTCTTCGACCGCCGTACCGGCACCTTCACCGAACAGCTGAACGCCTCGGCGCAGTTCAGGTCCGCGTCGGTGGTGAAGCTGCTGATCGCCCTGGACCTGCTCTGGAACCGCAGCCCCGACGTCCTGCCGGCCACCGACCGGGCCAGGATCGACGCCATGCTGCGCGGCAGCGACGACGCGGCCGCGAGCACCTTCTGGTCGAACAACGGCTCGGGGGCGATCGTCGACCGGATGGTCACCCGGCTCGGCCTGACGGACACCGCCCGGCCGCCGTCCACCCACCCCGGCTACTGGGGCTACACGGCTCTCTCGGCCCGTGACACCGTGAAGGTCTACCGCCATCTGCTGGACTCCGCCCCGGCGGCGACCCGCGACTACCTCCTCGGCGACCTGCGGCAGTCCACCCGCTGCGCCACCGACGGATACGACCAGCACTTCGGCGTCGCCGGCTCCTTCAACCGCCCCTGGGCCGTCAAGCAGGGCTGGTCGGGCTTCAGTTCGGGCGGCTGCACGGCACCGACCGGTGCATCCGCGAAGTCCGCCGAGGCGGCCGAGTCAGCCGAGTCGGCCGGAGCGGGTGGGGAGCCGGCGGGAACGGAGGCCCGGGCGTCGGCGGGCGCCGTCGCCGTGGACCTCTCCCGTCCGGCACTGCACACGACGGGTGTGGTGGGCGAGGGGGACCGTTCGATCGTGGCGGTCTTCACCCTGCACCCCGGCGGAACGTCCTACGGCAAGGCCTACACGGACATCGGGCGGCTGACCCGTTCGCTGAACGTCCCCGGCGCCTCCCGCCCCGCCGGTACGTGGGTCGGCACCTGGGGCAGCGGGGTCCGGGTCCGCACCCAGGCGACGACCGCCTCGGGCGCGATGACCACGCTGCCCGCCGGAGTCGAGGTCCTGGTCGGCTGCCAGAAGCGCGGGCAGCAGGTCAGCCAGCCGCCCTACGTCAACGACTGGTGGGCCCGACTACCGCAGTACGGCGGCTACATGACCAACATCTACCTCAGCGTGCCGGAGAACCAGGTGCCCGGAGTCCCGGTCTGCTGACCGGGCGGCGGGAGCGGCCCCGGGGTTGATACGGCGACGGGGCCGCTCGTCCTGACGTCGGACGGCGACGGGTCGGGCACGGCGACCGGCCGGTCCGTCAGAGAACGCGCGGTACGGGCCGACCGTGCCGGGGCGCTCGTGCGCGCCCCGGCACGGTCGGCCGCGGACGGGTCAGCTCCTGCCGAGGAGCTTGTTCATCTGGGCGATCTCGGCCGACTGGGAGGTGACGATCGCCTCCGCCATGGCCTTGGCGGCGGGGAAGGCACCCTGCGTCTGTTCCGTCTTCGCCATCGCCACCGCGCCTTCGTGGTGCTCGATCATCAGCTCCATGAACGCGGTGTCGAACGCGGCGCCCGAGGCCTTCTTCAGCCTGTCCATCTGGTCCGCCGTCATCATCCCGGCCATGCCGTGCGCGGAGTGGTCCATGGCGCCGTCGGCGGGCACCTGCTCGCCCCAGGAGGTCAGCCACCCGGACAGGGTCCTGATCTCGGGGTCCTGTGCCTTCCTGATGTCCTCGGCGAGCTTCTTCACCTCCGCCGACCCGGCGCGGGAGGGGGCCAGATCGGCCATCTCCACGGCCTGGCGGTGGTGGGGGATCATCCCCTTGGCGAAGGCGGCGTCCGCCGCGTTGTGCTGTCCCTGGCCGGCCGGGGCCGAGGCCCGGGCGGACGGGGACACCGAAGCGGACGGGGCGGCCTGGCCGTCGTGCCCGCTCGTGGTGTCGCCGCCACCGCAGGCGGCGAGCACGAGGGCCGCCGCGCCCGCCGAGACGACGACGGCAGCGCGACGGAAGAGGGAACGCGTACTGGTCATGATGGTGCTGCTCCTTGATCCGCGGCCCGTTTCCGGGCACGCGGGAAGAACGGATGGAGAGGGAGGCCCGGGGAACGGCCGGCCTCCCGGCGGGTGCCGGGTGGGACGGGCCGTGCGGGCGGCTCTAGATCCGCAGCAGCTGCAGTTCGGCCAGATCGGGAGGAGCGCGGGCGCCGACCGCGGCGACCGGTTCGGCGGCGTCCGCCGGGGACACCGCCGGAAGGCCGCCGAGCGCCTTCGCGAGTGCGGGGGGCGCGTACGCCGAGGCGATTCCGGTGGCGGCGCAGGTGGCGTCCGCGTGCTGGGAATGGCCCGTGCCGCCGGTGGGGTGCGAGCAGTCCTCGCCCGTCTGCCCGGCGGCGGCGGTGCCGTGGTGCCCGGCCGTCGCGTGGTGGGCGCCCGCCGGTACGGCGGCACGGGCCGGGGCCGGGCCGAGGGCGTGCATGCCGAGGATCCCGGTCAGCACCGCAAGGACCAGCACCAGCAGCCCCGTACCGCGCGCCGAGGGGCACCGGTGCGTCGGGCGGCAGGTGCGGTGGGTCACGGGGTCATCGTACGGCCCGTCGCGCGCCGATGAGCCACGGCCCCTTTCGAGCCATTCCGTGGCGCGGCCGGCCGTCACCGGCGAAGCGGTGGCTAGGATCACGTCATGACCACGGCTCGGTCGTCCACAGGCGTGCCACGGATCCGGGGGAGCCGGAGTCCGCTGGTTCTCCTCTGGCTGGCCCTGCTCCTGATCGGTCTGCTCGACGCCCACGGGATCGGTACGGAGCGCGGCGGCCCGCACCACACCGCCGCCCCCTTCTCCGTCGCCGCCTCCGCCGCTGCCCCCTCCTCCGCCGCGGACGCCACCGCGTCGTCGCGGGCCTCCCTGCCCGGCGCGGACAGCGCCACGCATCCGTCCGAGCAGTGCGTACCGGGCCGTTCCGACCGCGGTACCGCTCCCGCGAGTCACCCGCAGGCGGTCGCGGGGCCGGCCACGCCCGCCCTGCGCACGGACCGGCCCCCGACGCGGGGCACGGCCCCGCAGACCTGCGGCACACCGGCCCGGCCCGCCCACGGGGTGCTGCGCATCTAGGGCCTGTATTGAGTTGCCCCGCGGGGCAACTCAATACAGGCCCTAGGGGGTGCCGCGCCGCGCGGGCCCGTTGGGCCACGCGGCGCACGCGGTTCACCCGTCCCGGGAGTTCGGGGGCCGCGGCGACCGGCCCCCCGTGACATCGGCGGAACACTCCGCATGTCCCGCGGCGCCGTCCGACCACCCGCACCGGGCCGGGCCCACGGTCCGAAAGCACCTCCATGGGAGGAGCCGTGTCGTTCCACCCCCGCGCCGTCCCCCGCCGGACGGGTGTCCGCGTACGGCCGCTGCGCGCGCTGTTCGCGCTCCTCGTGCTGTCCGCCTTCACCGCGGCGCTCATCGGCTGCCTGGTCCACGACGGCCGGCCGCCCTCGCGGACGGTCCTGGCGCAGTCCGCCCCGGCCCACCACCACGAGCCGGCCGCCCACGGCTCACGGGGCGTCCCCCACCCGGACGACCCGTGCGTCCTCCATCTCGCGCCCCGGGGCGTCCCGGAGGCCGCGGCGCCGCGCACGGCCGGGTCGCCCGCGCTCCTCGTGGCGCTCCTCGCGCTGCTCGTCGCCGTGTCTCCCGCCCGGGTGGGGCGGCGTGCCTCCGTGCCACCGGGGACAGCGGGCGCGGGACGCAGAACCAGGACGCGGATCTGCTGCTGGCGGATCTAGGAGCCGTTCGTGCGGCCTCGCTCCGGGGCCGCCGTCCGCCGCCGCCGTACGGGCGAACGCCCCGCGCGTCGGCGGCGGACGAGATGCGCACGCACACTGCCGTCCACGAACGAGAGCCGAGGAAAATGTCCTCTCCGTCCACGCGGACCAATCCGTCCGCCCGCGGCGCAGCCCTGTCCGGGCTCGTCGGCAACACCCCGCTCCTGCGCGTGTCCGAGCCCTTCGCTCCCGCAGGCCACGGCTTCTGGGCCAAGCTGGAGGGCTTCAACCCCGGTGGCATCAAGGACCGGCCCGGTCTGCACATGGTCGAGCGGGCCCGTGCCCGGGGAGACCTGCTGCCCGGCGCCCGGATCATCGAGTCCACCAGCGGCACCCTCGGTCTGGGGCTCGCCCTGGCCGGGATGGTCCACGGGCATCCGGTCACGCTGGTCACCGACCCGGGTCTGGAGCCCTCCATGACGAGGCTGCTGACCGCCTACGGCGCCCGGGTCAACGTCGTGGCCGAGCCCCACCCCGCCGGGGGCTGGCAGGAGGCCCGCCGTGAGCGGGTACGGCAGCTGATGGCCCGGGATCCCGGGTCCTGGTGCCCCGACCAGTACAACAACCCCGACAACACCGGCGCCTACACGCCGCTCGCCCTCGAACTCGCCACCGAGCTCGGTCACATCGACGTGCTGGTGTGCAGTGTGGGCACCGGGGGGCACTCCGCCGGAGTCTCCCGCGTACTGCGGCAGCTCTACCCGCAGCTGGAGCTGGTCGGCGTGGACACGATCGGTTCGACGATCTTCGGCCAGCCCGCCCGGCCCCGTCTGATGCGCGGCCTGGGGTCGAGCATCTACCCCCGCAACGTCGCCTACGGGGACTTCGGCGAGGTGCACTGGGTGGCGCCGTCCGAAGCGGTGTGGGCCTGCCGGCAGCTCGCCGCCTCGCACTACGCCACGGGCGGCTGGAGCGTCGGCGCCGTCGCCCTCGTCGCCGGCTGGCTGGCCCGCACGCGGCCGGCGGACGTCCGTATCGCCGCGGTCTTCCCCGACGGCCCCCAGCGGTACCTGGGCACCGTCTACGACGACGACTACTGCGCGGCCCACGGACTGCTCGACGGCCCGCCGGCCGCCGAACCGGAGGTCGTCGGCCGGGTCGACGAGAAGGAGGTCACCCGCTGGACCCGGTGCGCCGCCGTCGTCGACCCGCTGACCCTCACGGAGGGCGCCGCCGGATCGCCCCGGGGGACGCAGGGGTCCGGCCGGTGAAGGGCACCCTCGCGCAGTTCCGCTCCTACGACCGCGGCGTCCGGCTGCTGATGGTGAACCAGTTCACCATCAACCTCGGCTTCTACATGCTGATGCCGTACCTCGCCGCGCACCTGTCCGGCTCGCTGGGCCTGGCCGGCTGGCTCGTCGGCCTGGTCCTCGGCGTGCGCAACTTCAGCCAGCAGGGCATGTTCCTGATCGGCGGCACCCTCGCCGACCGGCTCGGCTGCAAACCCATGATCATCGCGGGGCTGGCGCTGCGCGTCGTCGGTTTCGCGGCCCTCGGGCTCGTCGACTCCGTTCCCGCCCTGCTGGCGGCGTCCGCCGCCACCGGGCTGGCGGGGGCGCTGTTCAACCCGGCGACCCGGGCGTACCTGGCGGCGGACGCGGGCGACCGCCGGGTGGAGGCGTTCGCGCTGTTCAACGTCTTCTACCAGGCCGGCATCCTGCTCGGACCGCTGGTGGGGATGGTCCTCACCGGGTCCGGGTTCCGGGCCACCTGTCTGACGGCGGCCGGGATCTTCGCCCTGCTGGGCCTGGTGCAGATCCGCGGTCTGCCCGCCCTGCGGACGGAGGGGGCGCACCGGGGGCCGGGCGGGCAGCGGGAAACCGTGTTCGCCCAGTGGCGGGCGATCCTCGCGAACCGGCCGTTCCTGCTCTTCGCCGCCGCGATGACCGGCTCGTACGTGCTGACCTTCCAGGTGTACCTGGCGCTGCCGCTGGAGGTGCGGCGGGTCGGCGGCGACGGGACCTTCGCGGCAGCGGCGACGGCCGGGCTGTTCGCCGTCTCGGGTCTGAGCACCGTCCTGTTCCAGACCCGGGTGACCGCGTGGTGCACGGCGCGCACGGTTCCGGGACGGGCACTGACCGCGGGTCTGCTGGTGATGGGCGCCGCGTTCCTGCCGCTGCTCCTGGCGAGCGCCGTACCGGTGCCGGACGGGGGTGCGGGCCGGTGGTTCCTCGCCGCCGGGCCGCCGGTGCTGGCGGCGCTGCTGCTCGCCGTCGGCACCATGGTGGCCTACCCGTTCGAGATGGACACCGTCGTCCGGCTCTCCGGGGACCGCCTGGTCGCGACCCACTACGGGCTCTACAACACGGTCTGCGGGATCGGCATCACCGTCGGCAACCTGCTGACGGGCGCGGCCCTCGACGCGGCCCGCGCGGCGGGTGCGCCCGCCCTGCCGTGGCTCTCCCTGGCGGCCCTGGGCCTGCTGTGCGCCGTCGCGCTGCGGTGGCTGCACGGCAGTGGCCGCCTCGCGCCACCCGTGCGTACCGGGCGGGCGGAGCCGGCCTCCGCCTGACCGTCCGTCCCCTCCCCCGGCGCGGGCGGTCCCGGGTCACACCGGGTGCCGTCCGGTCGGCGGGAGGCCGGCCAGCAGTTCCCGGGCCAGGCGCAGATGGCGGTGGCCCGGCTCCAGCAGGGTGCGGGCGTCGCCGAGGGTCCGGGTCAGCAGGGACCGGGCCTCCTCGGTACGGTCCGAGGAGGCCAGCGCCCGGGCCCATTCCAGCCGGGCGTAGATCGTGTGCGGGTGGTCGGGGCCCATGACGCGGGTGCGGTCGGCCACCAGCGACTCCCAGGCCGTCACGGCCTCGGCGGTCCGGCCCGCCCTGGCCGCGACGGCGGCGCGGCTGCTGCGGACGGCGAGGGTGTGCGGGTCGTCGGGGCCGAGACAGCGTTCCGCGTCGGCCTGCAGTTCGGCCAACCGCTCCTCGGTGCGGGCGGGTTCACCGGCCCGGTACCAGATCAGGCTGCGCCGGGCGGCCAGCACCTGGGGGTCGTCCGGGCCCTGCACCCGCAGCCGGTCGGCCAGCAGCCGGTCCAGCTGCCTGGCCGCCTCGGCCGGGGCTCCCGACTCGCCGGTGAAGTAGGCCAGTTCGTGCCGGGCCGCCAGGGTGTCGGGGTGGTCGGCGCCGAGGACGGACGCCGCGTCGGCGGCCAGGGCCGCGAACCGGCCGGCCGCGGCGTGCGGGTTACCGGCCTCGCCGGTGAAGAAGGCCAGCTGGTGACGGGCGGCGAGGGTGTCGGGGTGGCCCGGGCCCAGCCGGTCCTGGCGCCGCCGGGTGATCCCGGCGAGGTCGGCTGCCGCCCGGCGCGGCCGCCCGGCGTCGCCGATCGTGATGGCCAGCAGGAAGTCGGCGCCGGGGACGCCGCCGAGCCGGGCCCGGGACAGGGCCTCGGCGGCCCGCCGCGGCCGTCCCGCCTGGTGGGCCAGCAGACCCATGTCATAGGCCTCGGCCGGTGTGACCCGGCCGACGAGCCCCTGCCACAGGTGCTCCGGCACCGGGGCCAGGCCCGGCGCGTCGAGCAGGTAGTCGAAGGCCGTGTAGCCCTGGGTGTAGTTGCCGATGAGCAGACCGCTGGTGGCGTAGACCGCCGTGCAGGCCCAGGTCATCGCGTCGTCGAAGGGTTCCGGCTGGAGGTCGCCGCCGCCGCGCTCGACCAGGTAGGGCCGGTGCAGTTCGCGCAGCCGGTCCCGGCTCACCGGGCTGCGCAGTCCGGCCCGCCGGCAGTCCACGGCGGCCGCGACCACGGCCGCGCCACGCGGATTGGCCCCGGGGGTCCAGGCGTTGTGCCAGGAGGCGAGCAACTCCGGTCCGGCCGCCAGGATTTCCGCGATGCCGAAGCGCTCACCCGCCCGTAAGGCCGCGACGATCCGCGGGTCCTGCACATGGGCGGCGGCCCGCCGCCGCTCCCCGGCCGACCAGTGCCGGGCCAGCCGTACCACCTCCGCCTGCCGGAGCACGTCCCGCTGGGTGCGCCAGGCGTCCCGGTCGGAGCCCGTCAGCCGGCTCTCCTCGCGGGCGTCGAAGCGCCGGTACTCCTGGGTGCGCATGGTCGCCAGGACCACCCGGCGCCCGGGCGCCGGACCCGACAGGGCGGCCAGCATGGCGGGCGTGAGTCCTCCCGGGCCGAGGAACTCCTCCAGGTCGTCCAGCCACAGCACGGCCCGCCGCCGGGTGCCGGCCACGCGCAGCGCCTGCGGGAGCGCGGCCCTGCCCAGCGGGCGGACGAAGGCGTGACGGGGGTAGAGGGTGCGGGCGGTCTCGTACGCCAGCCGGGACTTGCCGGCGGTGGACTCCCCCACCAGCAGGACGAACCCGGCCCGGCCGAGGGCCTCGCGCAGCCGCGGTTCGGCGTCGCGGCGGATGTACGCGGGGGGCGTGCCGGGCGTCCGGCCGCCGTCCGACGGGTGTCCGTCCGCACCGTGGGCGCCGGCCGCCTCGGGGCGGTCGACCTGCCGCAGTGTGGGGATCCGGCCCGCCGCCGTGCGCAGCAGGGCGGCTGCTGCGGCCGGGGCGGAGTCCGCGGCTCCCGCCGCACCGCGTTGCGGCTGGAGCCGCTCGGCCACCAGCCCGGAGAACGTGGTGACGGCGGCGCCGATTCCGGTGGCCCACGCCCCGCTGGTCCACAGCGAGGCCAGGGCCAGGGCCGCGGCGCCCAGGCCGACGGCCCCGACGTAGGCCGGCCAGCCGCGCGCGCGGCCGTTCTCCCGTACGAGCAACACCGGCATGCCGCCCCCCACACGCGTCCTTGGCCGGCCTCCATTTTCACCCGTGCGGGTGAATTCGGAAGCCGGTGCGGCACGGTGGTGGTCGCGCCTGACCGGATGTCAGCGGTGCGGCGGGATCACGCTGCGGCGGTCGTGGTCGGTCTTCGTCAGCCTTCCTTGAGCAGCACGGTGATGTTCCGGTTGACGATGAGGACCCGTTCGACCTCGTCTCCGACCTCGAACTCGCCCTCCACCTCCGTGGGCGTGATCACCTGGGCGACGGTGCCGCCCGGCGCGACTTCGACCAGATCCAGGTGGAGTTCGTCGGGGACGAGCGGTGGGGACGCCGACGCCAGCTTGAGTTCGAAGCCGGGGGTCCGGCACCGGCAGGTGCCCTTCACCGTGACCGTGCGCCTGCCCTTGCCGTACCGGTGGGCCGTTGCGGTGAAGTCCTGCGCACCGGCTTCGCAGGCGAATCCGTTCTCGTATCCAGACATGTCTGCTCCCGTCGTCCGTTCGCTGCTTGGCGGATCTCGCGTGGCTGCCGGTCTCGCACACGGCTGCCGATCACACGCGGATCCAGTCTCGGCGCGGTCGGTGCGGGCCGCAATCAGGGGTGGTTCGGGCGGGTGGCCGCCGGTCGGGACGGCGTGGCCCGCCGCATGTGCCGCCGGTCAGCCGAGGGCCAGCACGACCGGACCGCCCGCGCGGTCGACGTCGGCCGTCCACTTGGGCGGGAGCCTGAGGGAGCGGGACGGGGACGCCGGGAGGGGGAACCGTCGCCGCCACAGCGTCCGGCCGTCCTGGGCCGCCGTCACCACGGGGGCGGTCACCGCGACCGCGGAACGCAGCAGCACGGGCCGCCGGGCGACACCCGTGATCCGGTTCGGCGTCACCCACAGGAGCGGGGCCCGGACCCGCAGCGGAGGGCCGGGCTCGGGCCAGGGGGCGCCCGCGAGGTGGGCGATTACGGACGCCGCCGCGGCGGCTCCCTCCCCGGCGGCGGTGGCCGCGCTCTCGATGCCGTGCAGGGCGTTGCCCACGCTGAAGACGCCCGGGGACGCCGTGCGGAAGGCGTCGTCCACGCCGGGGCCCCGGGTGCCGGGGTCCAGGGGGACGCCGCCGCGGCGGGCCAGTTCGTGGTCGGGGATCCAGTCGCCGGTGAAAACCACCGTGTCGCAGGCGAGGAGGCCCGTACGGCCGTCCCGGTGGCGGACGGCCACGCCCGTCAGCCGGCTGCGGCCGCGCAGTTCGCCGACCGTGGTCGCCGTGAGCAGCGGGATGCCCGGGACGGCGGCGGCGCGCGGGTGCTCCGTGACCATCGCCACCACGTCCGCGCCCGCCTGCCGGAGGGTGGCCGCGGCGTGGCGGGCCACGGGCTCGGCGCCGACCACGACGGCCCGCCGGCCGACGGGCAGGCCGTGCTCGTGGACCGAGCGGAACAGCTCCCCGGTGGTCAGTACTCCGGTCGGGCGCGAGCCGGGAACGAGCCGGGCGCTGCGCGGGCGTTCGCGGGCGCCGGTGGCGAGGACGACGGCCCGGGCCGTGATCCGTTCCAGGCCCGCCGGGCTCGTGGTCTCCAGGCGGAGCGGTCCGGCCCAGCCGGTGGCGGTGACACCGGTGCGGACGGCGGCCCCGGCGGTGGCCGCCGCCCGCACCCACCGTCGGGCGTAGGCGGGGCCCCGAAGCCAGGGCAGCGGGGTCCGGCCGAAGCCCGCGTGGTGGAGGTGGCGCGGCATCCCGCCCGGGTCCTGCTCACGTTCGAGGACCTCCACCCGTCCGGCGCCGGCCCGTGCGAGCCCGGCGGCCAGAGCCAGTCCGGCGGGGCCGGCGCCGACGACGAGGACGTCGACGGCTGTGTCGGTGCGGTTCACCGGCGGGCCTCCTCGAACAGGGCGCGGACGGCGGCCCCGCAGTGGAACCCCTGGCAGCGGCCGCCCCGGGCACGGGTGCGCCGCCGCAGGCCGTCCGGTGAGGCGGGCGGTACGGTCGCGGCGAGCGCGTCGCGGATCTCACCGCGGGTGACGCGCTCGCAGTGGCAGACGATCCGGCCGTACTCCGGGTCCGCCGCGATCATCGCCGGGTCGCGGTACGGGCGGGGGAAGGCCTCGCCGAGGTTGGGCATCCGCACCGGTTCCGGGTCGCGGGCGCCGGTCAGGGGCAGACCGCCTTCGGCGAGCAGCCCGACCACGTGCGCGGCGATCGCCATCGAGGCGGTCAGGCCGGTGGAACGGATCCCGCCGACGGTCACGTAGCGCTGGGCGGGATGGGCGCGGATGGCGTAGTCCTCCTGCCCGGTGGCCGCCCGGAGCCCGGCGTACACGGCGGTGACCTCCTCGTCGAGGAGCGCCGGCAGGATCCGCCGGCCCTTCTCCCGCAGCAGGGCGAGCCCGTCGGCGGTCGAGCCGGTGGCCGTCTTGTCGTCCAGGTCCTCGGCGGTCGGCCCGAGCATGACGTTCCCGTACACCGTCGGTGTGACCAGCACTCCCTTGCCGCGGGCGTCGGGCACCGGCAGCAGGATGTGGTGGACGAGGCCGCGGGCGAGTTCGTCGAAGACGATCAGCTGGCCGCGCCGGGGGGTGACGGTGAAGTCCGCGTGGCCGAGGAACCGGTCGATGTCGTCGGCGTGCAGGCCCGCCGCGTTGACCAGGTGCCGGGTGCGCAGCGGGCCCCGGCCGGTGGCGAGGACGTGCGGTTCGCCCGGGGCGATTGACCGTACGGGGCAGTTGAGGTGCAGGTCGACGCCGGCCCGCACGGCCTGGGTCGCGTAGGCGAGGGTGGTCGTCCAGGGGCAGACGAGGGACTCGTCCGGTACGTGGAGCGCGCCGAGCACTCCGGGTCCGAGGTGCGGTTCGCGGGCCCGGACCTCGCCCGCCGGGAGGATGCGGGCCGCGTGGTAGCCGTTGCGCACGGCTTTGTCGGCGAGTCCCGGCAGGGCCGCGAGCTGTTCCTCGTTCCAGGCGACGAGCAGCGCCCCGACCGGTTCCACCGGGATGCCGCTGTCGGCCGCGTACGAGGCGAGCAGCCGCTGTCCGTCGCGGACGAGCCGGGACTCCAGGGAGCCGGGCACGGCGTCGAAACCGGTGTGCAGGATGGCGGTGTTGGCCTTCGAGGTGCCGTTGCCGACGTCGTCGGAGGCGTCGATCAGCGCGATCCGCAGGGGGAGGCGGGACAGTTCGCGGGCGATGGCCGAGCCCACCACGCCGGCGCCGACGACCGTCACGTCGTACGGGTCGCCGCCGGGGAGCGGGCCGCGCCGGGTCGGGGTCATGCCGGGCCGTCGAGCAGGGCGGACACCGCCGTCCGGAACCGTGCGCGGCGCTCGGCCGCGTGTCCGGCGCCGGCCTTCGGCTCGTAGACGGCGGACGGCCTCCACTCGGGGACCGCCTCGTGCACGGTGAGGGAGGGGTCGAGGCCGAGCCTGGCGACGGCGGCGACGCCGAGGGCGGTGGCGTCGGGGAGCGTGGAGACCTCGACGGGGATCTGGAGCAGGTCCGCCTGTGCCTGCATGAGCAGGGCGGAGCGGGTGAGGCCGCCGTCGACGCGCAGGGCGGCGAGCGGCGTGCCGAGGTCGGTGGCGACGGCGTCGGCGAGTTCGGCGACCTGGGCGGCTATCCCGTCGCAGAGGGCGTGCACGAGGTGCCCGGCGCTGGTGTCGAGGCCGAGGCCGGTGACCGAGCCGCGCAGGTCGCCGCGCCACCAGGGGGCGGCGAGGCCGGCGAGCGCGGGGACGAAGGTGACGCCGCCGGCGTCGGGGGCGGTCCCGCCCACGGTGTCGAGGTCGTGGGCGCCGGAGATCACGCCGAGGTCGGTGAGCCAGCGGACGGCGGACGCGGCGGTGTAGACCTGGCCGTCCAGGCAGTAGCTGGTCGCGCCGCCGAGCCGCCAGGCGACGCAGCCGACGAGTCCGGAGGTGCTGCGGCGGGGGTGGGGTCCGCTCTGCGCGAGGAGGAACGCCCCTGTGCCATAGGTGCATTTGGCGGTGCCGGGTTCGGTGACGCGCTGGGCGAGCAGGGCGGCCTGCTGGTCGACGAGGAGCCCGGTCAGCGGCAGCGGGGGCCCGAAGGCGGTGGTGGTGCCGACGTGGGTGTCGGCGTCGACGATGTCGGGCAGGGCCTCGCCGGTGAGGCCGAAGGCGTCCAGCGCCTGCGGTGACCAGTCGACGGTGTCGAGGTCGAGCAGCTGGGTGCGTCCGGCGGTCGCCGCGTCGGTGACGAAGGCACCGGTGAGCCGGTGCACCAGCCATGCGTCGCTGGTCGTCACGACGCCGCGGCGGGTGAGGTGACGGCGTATCCAGGCCATCTTCGGCGCGGCGAAATACGGGTCGAGGGGCAGGCCGGTCCGGTCCAGCAACGACGCCGCATGCGGGGCCAGTTCGGCGCAGACCGGTGCGGCGCGGCGGTCCTGCCAGACGATCGCCTCGGTCAGCGGATCACCGCTCGCCGGGTCCCAGGCGAGGACGGTCTCGCCCTGGTTGGCCAGACCCACCGCGGCGACCGGTTCGCCGGCCGCCGCGAGGGCGGCGCGTCCTGCGTCGACGACCGATTCCAGCAGTTCGCGGGGGTCGACCTCCACGCGGCCGCCCGGTAGGTACCGGGGTCGTACGGGGGCGGAGGCGGAGCCGATGACGCCTCGTAAGGGGCAGACGACGAGGGCCTTGGTTCCTGAGGTGCCCTGGTCCACAGCGAGCACCGGGCCCGTCATCACCACTCCGTCCCTGGCATCGGCATGCGCGATCGTCTGCCGGAAGACTTCACCAGCGGACGCCGCCCCGTCAAGATCCGTCCGTGCGGGCGGCGGTCCGTCTGACGCAAATTCACATCTTGTATGTGGCTTGATACTTGCATTCGAAAAAGTTTCATGACTCGAACGCTCATAGTCACTCTATAGTGATCGCCGATCACCCGGCGCGAAGGCCATGCGATACGAGGACCGATGACGACGACCACCGCAAGACGCGCCTGTCCCGGCTACCCGTCGACCGGGACGAGGTGATGGCGGGCAGCGACTTCCGGCCCGTCTACCACCCCGCCGGCCACGACAACGACCTCCGGGTGGCCGTGCAGGACCTGCGCACCGGCCGCTGGGTGGCGATGGCGCAGTTACTGGACCGGACGGACGGCTGGGGGCTGTGGACCCAGCGCACCCAGGTGCTCGCTGCGGTGGCCGCCGGATCCGACGTGGTCCAGGCGTGGCGTTCCGAGGAACCGCGCAGCGTCGCCGCGTCCGTCATGCACACGCGCGTCGTCGTGGAACGCGCCGTCCGCGCCCACCGGGCACGCCATCCCCGCACGCGCGAGCTGTGGCAGGAGGCGTGGGCCGCCTGCCGCGACGCCTCCGAGGCCAGCCCCGCCGACCCGGTCCCCTGGGTCTGCCTGCTCGCACTGGCCCTGCTCGACGAGCACCGCTCGATGGACGAGCACCGGCAGCCACCGCCCGCCCTGATGCTGCCCCGCGGTCCCTGGGGCATCCTCGGCCAGGTCGACAAGCGCGACCCGCACAACCGCGAGGCGTACCAACGGATGCTGCAGTTCGTGTGCGCCGGTACGCCCGGCCCGCTGACCGAGGCAGCCAACTTCGTCCACTGGGCGGCCGGTTCGGCCCCGGCCGCCTCCGCCGTTCATCTTCTGCCGCTCTATCTGAGCGTCGAGCGGTACCGCCGCGAACGCGGCCAGGAGAAGGCGCTCGACCTCCACTGGGTCGCCGAGGACGCCGTCCGCGACGCGGGACACGCACTCGACACCTGGTTCCGCCACAGCGACCTGCGCCGCGCCTCCCCGCTCGACCTGAACCACCTCGCCCACGCCCTGTGGGGGGCCCACCGGTTCGACGAGGCGGCCCAGGTCTTCGACACGATCGACCGGTACTGGACCACCCTGCCCTGGGCCCAGCGGACCCGTGACCCCGCCGACCAGGAACTGGCCATGGAGGTCTTCCTGCGGGCCAGGACCCGCAGCCTGGCGGCCCGGGGCTGACTCCGCGGCTCCCCGCGCCGCGGCGCCCCCGTCGCCCCGTTCCCCACCGCCCCACCCCCGTCCCCGTCCCCCGTCCTCATGACCCCCGGAGGTACTCCCCCATGTCCCGCACCACGCCGTCCGTCCGCCAGGACAGCAAGGCCCCGCCCCGGCGGGACGAGGAGGAACGGCTCAGAGAGCTCGGCTACCAGCCGGTCCTCGCCCGCCGGATGGGCGGCTTCGGCAACTTCGCCATCAGCTTCTCGGTCATCTCCGTCCTGTCCGGCTGCATGACCCTCTACGGCTTCGGGCTGGGCACGGGCGGTCCGGCCGTGATGCTGTGGGGCTGGGCGGGCGTCGGTCTGTTCGTGCTCTGCGTGGGACTCGCCCTTGCCGAGGTCACGAGCGCGTACCCCACCTCGGGAGCGCTCTACTACATGGCCGACCGGCTCGGCGGACGCCGCTGGGGCTGGTACACCGGCTGGCTGAACCTGCTCGGCCTGCTCGGCGCCATCGCCGGCATCGACTACGGCGCCGCCCTGTTCACCGGCGCCTTCCTCAACCTCCAGTACGGCGTCGAGCCCACCCCCGGCCTGACGTTCGTGATCTTCCTGTGCATCCTGCTGCTGCACGCCGCGCTGAACCTCTTCGGCGTCCGCCTCGTCAGCGTGCTCAACTCCGTGAGCGTCTGGTGGCACCTGGGCGGCGTCGCCGTGATCGTGGGCGCCCTGGCCTTCATACCCGACCAGCACCAGTCGCCCTCGTTCGTCTTCACCGAGTTCGTCAACGACACCGGCTGGGCCAACCCGTTCTACGTGGCCGCGGTCGGCCTGCTGCTCGCCCAGTACACCTTCTCCGGGTACGACGCCTCCGCGCACCTCTCGGAGGAGACCTCCAACGCCTCCGTCTCCGCCGCCCGGGGCATCGTGCGGGCCATCTGGGTCTCCTGGATCGCCGGCTTCGCGCTGCTCGCGGGCCTCACCTTCGCCATCCAGGACTACGCGGCCGTCCAGGGCACCGCCACCGGGGTACCGCCGGCCCAGATCTTCCTCGACGCGCTGGGCTCCGGCGGCGCCACCGCCCTGCTCCTCGTCGTGATCGTCGCGCAGCTGTTCTGCGGCAACGCCGAGGTCGCCGCCGCGAGCCGGATGGTGTTCGCCTTCAGCCGCGACAACGCCCTGCCCGGCTCCGCGCTGTGGCGCAAGGTGAGCAGCCGTACCCAGACCCCGGTCCCGGCCGTGTGGCTCTCCGTCGCCGTCGCGGCCGTGCTGGCGCTCCCCTCGCTCTACTCCGCCACCGCCTACGGGGCCGTGACCGCCATCAACGTCATCGGCATCACACCGGCCTACGCGATCCCGATCTACCTGCGGCTGCGCGCCGGGAACCGGTTCCAGCCCGGGCCGTGGAACCTGGGCCGGTGGAGCAAGCCGATCGGCTGGATCGCCGTTGGGTGGGTGGCCGTCGTCACCGTGCTGTTCTGCCTGCCGCAGAAGGCGCCGGTGACCATCGACTCGATGAACTACGCGGTGATCGCCCTGGCCGTGGTCCTCGTCCTGGCCAGCGCCTGGTGGTACGCCGCCCGGCGCTCGTACGGGACGCCGTCGGCCTACGGCAACGCCCGGGAACAGGCCGAGATCGCCGAGGGCATCGTCTGAACCGGCCGGCCGTCCGCCGGTACGGGCGACCGTCCGTCCGCGCGCGCCCCGCCGCACCGGGGCGCGCGCGGTGCGTTTCAGACCAGCTCGGGCTGCGGCTCGCGGCGTTGCTGCGGCAGCGTCACCGACCCGGCCGGGCGGTCCCAGTGCTTGGTGATCCGGACGTAGCCGTAGATCACCGAGACCATCGACAGGACGACGAGCGGGCCGTACACCCACGGGAGCGCGGCCATCTCCATCGACAGGAAGCGGTACGACAGCAGGAGCGCGAGGAAGACCGCGGTGCCGTAGGCGACGAACCGGATCCCCTTCCGGTCCCGGCCGTGGTCGAGGGTGCGCAGCGCGGCGTCGATGGTGAGGGTGAACACCACGCCGGCGACGATGTCCGCGCCGTAGTGGTAACCGAATCCGAGCGTCGCGCCGAGCGTGGCGATCAGCCAGAACGTTCCCGCCCAGCGGAGGGTCCGAGGTGCCCTGCGGGAATGGAGGAAGATCGCGGTGGCCCACGCCGTGTGCAGGCTGGGCATGCAATTGCGCGGAGTGAACTCGTCGAAGAGCATCGGCTGCGGTGTGGTGACCGGCGGCGGCGTGTTCGGCCAGAGCTCGGCCAGCGCCCACTGCCCGCCGTCGGCGCCGTACGCGAAGATCGGCCCGACCACCGGGAAGACCAGGTAGATGCCCGGGCCGAGCAGTCCGATGGCCAGGAAGGTGCGCACCAGGTGGTGGCGCGGGAAGCGGCGTTCGGCCGCCACGTTGCGCAGCTGGTACAGCGCGACGACGACCGCCATCACGGCGAGCTGGATGTAGACGAACTCCAGGACCCGGAAGCCGACGACCCCGGTGGCCTCGACGATCCGGCCCGCCACCCAGGACGGGTTGCCCAGGGCCTGGTCGGCGGTGGCCACGTACTGGTCGAGCACGGTCGGGCGGGTCTTCGACGTGATCAGCAGCCAGGTGTAGCCGGTCTTGCGGCCGGTCACCAGCAGCAGGGCCAGTCCGACGCCCTGGAGCAGCAGGGCCCGCTCACGGCCGGTGCGGCGGGTGAGTGCGATGACGGCACAGCCCAGGGTGACCAGGAGCGCGCCGTTGCCGTACATCATCTCGGCGCCGGCCGCCCAGCGCACGAGCCAGAACACGAGGTCGATGCCGACCGCGGCGCCGAGCGCGATGAACCGCTGCCGCCAGGTGAGCACCACCAGCGTCAGGGCCATGCCGGCGTAGAGCACCGTGCCCGACTTGGGTGCGAACACCACCTCCCGCGCCTGGTCGGTGATCGGCCCCCGCACGCCGTAGCCGCGCGCTGCGATCTCCAGGGCGACGAGGAATCCGAGGGTCACCGTGCTCGCCGCGACCCACAGAATGACGCGTGGCCGGCGCCATACGGCGGACTCGGCTCCGCCGCCCTTCCGCGAAAACACTCGCTTTACCGCAGATATCAATTTTTCAGCCGATGTTCATATTTCAACCTGATCTCTGTTCGCCCGAACATGTTAGCGGAGCTGATGTGCCAGTTCGGAAAAGCAAGGGAGGCCACATCCGGGAAACCGGGGGCATGCGGGGCGCGCCGAGCGGAATACGGAATTCCCCTGCATCAGCACAGGGCGTCCCAGCGGTGCAGGGCGTCGAGGGCGGCGGTGCGGGTGGCGGGCGCCGCGACGGCGTCGGGGGCGGGGGTGAGCAGGTAGTCGGCGACGGGCGTGAGGAGGAGCGGGGTGTCGGGGGCGGGGGCGAGGAGGCGCGCCTCGCCCCAGGTGTGACGGATGACGGTGCGGCGGAGCAGGGCGCCGTGCCGGGTCGGGACGCACCGGGCGGTGACGGCCGTGGCCTCGCCGCGACGGCGGTGCTCGGCGGCCAGCTCGGGAGCGAGCGCGGCGCGTACGGCCGCGAGCGGACCCAGCGGGACGTGCTCGGCGGCGTGGTCGAGGAGGGCGGCGGCCTCCGGGGCCAGGCGGTACGCGGCGAGGACGGCGGCCGTCTCGGCGGGCTCGAAGGGCCGGCGGGCGAGGCCGGCGACGTCGAGGAGGGTGAGGGGACCGGGCACCGGAGCCGGCCCGCCGAGGCGGGACTCGGCCAGGGCGATGAGGCACTCCACGTGGTCGTCGGCGGCCAGGTACGGCCGGACGGGCACGCCCCGGCCGTCCCCGGGCAGGGCCGCGGTGGAGAGGTGGACGCGGTACCAGGGGTCGACGAGGGGGTCTTCGGCGGGCCACTGGACCGTGACGGCGGTGTGGTGCGGACGCTCACCGAGCAGGCAGACGTCGATCTGCTCCACCGGGTGGTCGGTGACCAGGCGGATGACGGCCTGCCACAGGGCCGCCTCGTCGGGGGCGACCAGGTCCAGTGACTCCAGCGGACGGAGCAGACCGTCCGGGTAGTAGCCGGCGAGCGGCAGGCCCCGGATGGCGCGGACCCCCGTGGACCGGGCGAGGCCCGCGGCCAGGCGGGTGTAGTGGGCGACGCGGCCACGGGCACGGTCGAGCTCGGCACGGGCCGGCTCGCCCATCCGGACTCCGTCGCGGACCAGCGCGGAGAGCACCAGGTGGGGCAGATGACGGTCCGCCCGGGCACGGTGCAGCAGTTCCGCCGGCCCGGCGGCGGGATCGGCGTCGAGCAGCCGGTACAGCATCGGGGTGTTCACGGACGTCCGCCTCCGAATGTATGGTCGGGCCCGGCGCCACCGGCGGCGGCCGAGGGGGCGGGCGCGGTTCCGGGCTGTGTCCGGCGTGCCCGCGGCACCGGGCGATTCTGTACCGCAGGGTTCAACACCTGATCACCACAGGCTCAACGGACTCCGGACTCCGGACTCCGGACTCTCGACACCGAGGGCGACGCTGTGGTTAAAAAGGTGACACAAATCGAGACATGGGCGCCTTGCGGGGGCGGGCACCGTGTTCTGTGGGCTGGGGGCAGGACTTGGGCGATCTCCGTTTCTCATTACTCGGTCTGATGCGAGCTCACCGGGGCGCCACCGCGCTCAAGACCGGGAGTCCGCAGCAGCAGGCGATGCTCGCCGTCCTCCTGCTGCGGCCGGGGCACTCGGCGAGCGCCACCGACCTCATCGCGGCGCTGTGGGGTGAGGAGCCGCCGAGCGCGGCGATGACCACCGTGCGCACGTACGCGTGGCGGTGGCGCAAAGTGCTGGACGCCGCGGGCAGGGGCGAGGGAGGGGACGGTGACGCGGCCGTCGGCGACCGGCCGGCCTCCAGCGTGCTTGTGTCGATGGGCGACGGCTACCGGCTGGTGCTGCCCAAGCTCGCCGTCGACGTCGCCGAGGCGGAGGCACTGGCCGCCGAGGCGGAGCGTACCGCGCGGACCGATCCGCTGCGCGCCCGTGACCTGCTCAACCAGGCGCTGGAACTGTGGCAGGGCGAACCGCTGGCCGGTGTGCCGGGCCCGTTCGCGGAACGGCACCGGCAGCGGCTGGAGGAACTGCGGCTGACGCTGCTGGAGGAACGGATCGGGCTGGACCTGACGCTCGGCCGCCACTCGCGCTGCATCCCCGAGCTGACCGCCCTCACCACCGAGCACCCGCTGCACGAGCGGGCGTACGGGCTGCTGATGCGGGCGCTGTACCAGGCCGGACGACAGGCGGACGCACTGGCGGTGTACCGCGGGGTGCGTCAGCTCTTCCTCGCGGAACTGG
Organism: Streptomyces sp. NPDC090021; assembly: GCF_044748225.1. Lineage (NCBI taxonomy): Bacteria > Bacillati > Actinomycetota > Actinomycetes > Kitasatosporales > Streptomycetaceae > Streptomyces > Streptomyces sp. NPDC090021. The sequence goes on from NZ_JBIVFO010000015.1 coordinate 138,757, forward strand.
GCGTCGCGCCGGGGCCTGACCTGGAGCAGCTGCACCGCCGGATCCTGGAGGGCGACCCCGCGCTGGCCGCCCCGGAACCGGGCCCGCCCGCGACACCCGCCGAGGAGCCCGAGGGCCGCCGGGAGCCGGCCCGGCGGACCACCGGCACCGACGACCACGGACACGTGTCAGGTGACCCGGCGGCCGGCCCGGCCCGGCCCGAGGAGCCGGACGGACGGGAGACGGCTCCCAGACCGGCGCCCGCATCCCCCAGACCGGCCCAGCTCCCGCCGGACGCCGCCGACTTCACCGGCCGCACGGCGCCGGTCCGGGTGCTGGACGAGGCACTCGGCACCACCTGCTCGGCACCGGCCCTGGTGATCGCCACCGTCGTCGGCATGGGCGGCGTGGGCAAGACGGCGCTGGCCCTGCACGTGGCGCACCGCGTCCGCGAGTCCTACCCGGACGGCCAGCTGTACGTGGACCTGCGCGGCTCCGACCCGGTGCCCGCCGACCCCGAAGCGGTGCTCAGCAGCTTCCTCGTGGCGCTCGGTACCCCCGGGGACGCCGTGCCGGACGGACTGGACGCCCGCTCGGCGCTCTTCCGGTCGATCGTCGACGGACGACGGCTGCTGCTGGTGCTCGACAACGCCAAGGACGCGGCGCAGATCCGGCCGCTGCTGCCGGGGGCGGTCGGCTGCGCGGTCCTCACCACCGGACGCACCCGGCCGGCCGGGCTGCCGGCCACGGTCCAGGTCGACCTGGACGTGTTCCACCCGTCGGAGGCGCTGGACCTGCTCGGCCGCACCATCGGCGCGGACCGGCTGGCCGCCGAACGCGACGCGGCGATGGAGCTGGTCGTGGCCTGCGGATACCTGCCGCTGGCGGTCCGGATCGTGGCCGCCCGGCTCGCCGCCCGGCCGGGCTGGACGGTGGAGACCCTCAGCCGCCGGCTCCAGGTGGAGCGGCGCCGCATCGACGAGCTGCGGATCGGCGATCTGGCGGTGGCGGCGGCCTTCGAACTGAGCTACCGGCAGCTGACCGCAGACCAGGCCCGGGCGTTCCGGCTGGTCGCGTCGGTGGACGGGCCCGACATCGGCCTGCCGGCGGCCGCGGCGCTGCTCGACCTCGACGCGTACGACGCCGAGGACCTGCTGGAGGCGCTGGTGGACGTGGCGATGCTGGAGTCGCCCTTCCCCGGGCGCTACCGCTACCACGACCTGCTGCGCTCGTTCGCGCGGCGCCGTCCGGCGCAGGAGGCGGGCCCGGCCGCCGCGGGCGCCGGTGCGACGGAGGACGGGGAGGCGGTGGCGGCCCGGGACCGGCTGCTGGACCATCTGCTGGCCACGGCCTGCGCCGCGTTCCAGCACGCGGTGCCGGGGGATCCGGCGGCGGGCGCGCTGGGTCCGGCCCGCTCCCCCGGTGTGGCGCTGACCGGGTGGGACGCGGCCCGGGAGTGGACGACCGCCGAACGTGCCGGTGCCGTGGCGCTGGCGGCCCAGGTCGCCGCGGACGCGGGCGCCCCGGCGGGCGCCGCGGTGCCCTCGGACGGTGTGCGGGGAACGGCGCTGCGGGCCGCGATCGACCTGCTGATCGCGCTCACGCCGTTCGTGCTCACCCCGCCGAGCCGGCAGCTCGCCGCCACCGCCGACGCGCTGGCCGAGGCGGCGGTGCGGCACGGCGACGTCCGGGCCGCCGGACGCGCGCACTTCCTGCGCGGGAACGTCGCCCTGGCGGCGACCCGGCTGGAGGCCGCCGAGGCGGCCGCCCGCCGGGCGGTGGACGCGGCACGGACCGCCGGCGACACGGTGATCCTCCGCCAGGCCCTCAACGACCTCGGCCTGATCTGCCAGTTCCTCAGCCGCTACGACGAGGCGGTGGACCACTACGACGAGGCTCTGGTGCTGGCCAACGCTCTGGGGCACCGCTCGGGCGCCCTGGTGACGACCGTGAACGCCGCACTGGCACGGGTGCGCAGCGGACGCGCGGACGAGGCGGTGGAGATCTGTCACGAGGTGCTCGCCGAGCTGCGGACCCGCCAGGACGACTCCGGGCGCGCGTACACCCTGTATGTGCTGGGTCTGGCGCTGCACTGGCTCGGACAGCACGAGGAGGCGGTGACCTGGTTCCGGGAGTGCCTGGCGGTCGCGACGGGGGCGGGGCTGCGGGACCGTGCCGCGAACGCGCGCTACCGGCTGGCGGACAGTCTGCGGTCGCTCGGCCGGGCCGACGAGGCGCTCGACCATGCCGGACGGGCACTGGTGCTCTGCGAGGAGCTGGGCGCGGAGCGGGACCAGGCCCAGGCGCTGGTGGTGCTGGGCCGCTCGCTGGCGGACCTCGGGCGCGGGGCCGAGGCGGGGGCGCGGTTGCGGCAGGCGTACGAGATCTTCTGCCGGCTGGGTCTTCCGGAGGCCGCCGAGGTGGGCTCTCTGCTGGAGGAGCCGGCCCTGGCCCTGGGGGAACCCTGCGGGCTGGAGGCCTGACGGGTGTCCGGTGGACCGGGGGTCAGGAACCGGTGCTGTTCCAGTCCTTGTCGTCGGAGGGGGTGGGGGTCGGCGCCGGGGCCTGCTGGGTGCTGACGGTGCCGCCACCCTGCCCGGTGCCGGTGGCGTCGTCGGCCATCGCCGCGCCGGCCGCGCCCAGGGCGATCAGCGTGCCGAGGCCGAGGCCCGCGACGGCCAGGCAGACGCGGGTGGCAGCGGTGTTGTTCGCGCGGTTCGCCATGACTGCTCCTGAGGGACGTCTTCCCTGGCGGGAAGGGGGTTCCGGTTCCTCCCGGAGTGCTCCGGGCTGATGGGAGGAGCATGGCAAGGCACGTTCAACGGGCGATCGACGCACGAGCACCGTGCGTCGACCGGCCTCCTCTACCGGCCTCGTCGACCGGGCCGTCGACCGATGCGCGGACGGGTGCCGGTCAGCCGGCCGCGCGGATCTGCAGCGTGCAGCACTTCACGCTGCCGCCGCCCTTGAACAGTTCGGAGAGGTCCACCCCGATGGGCCGGAAGCCCCGTTCGCGCAGCCGGGCGGCGACCCCGGTCGCCGCTTCCGGCAGCACCACGTTCAGGCCGTCGCTCATCAGGTTGAGTCCAAACACCGCCGCGTCCGCCTCCTCCACCAGCACCGCGTCCGGGAAGAGCCGGCGCAGCACCTCTCTGCTGCCCGCCGAGAACGCGCCCGGGTAGTACACGACCTGGTCCTCGTCGAGCACGCCGAGCGCGGTGTCGAGGTGGTAGAAGCGCGGGTCGACGAGGTCCAGGCCGATCACCGGGCGGCCGAGGAACTCCTGCGCCTCGGCGTGACCGGCCGAGACGCTGCGGAAGCCGCGCCCGGCGAGCAGGTGGCGGCCCGTCAGCAGCAGGTCGCCCTCACCCTCGTTGACGTGGACCGGATCGTGCGTGGTGAACCCGCCCGCCCGGAACCACTCCAGGTAGGCGGGTCCCTCGGCGGCCCGCTCGGCGTTGCGGAACCGGGCGCCCAGCACCTTGCCGTCCACGACGGTGGCGCCGTTCGCCGCGTAGACCATGTCGGGCAGGCCGGGCAGCGGGTCGATGAGGTCGACGCGGTGGCCGAGTCGGAGATACAGCGCGTACAGCCGCTCCCACTGGGCGACGGCCAGGTCCGTGTCGACCGGCTTGGCGGGGTCCATCCACGGGTTGATCGCGTAGCTGACCTCGAAATGGGTCGGACGGCACATCAGGAAGCGGCGCGGGCGGGCGGTGCGGGTCATGGCGGGCTCCGGGAGGGTGCGGGGACGCGTGCGCGGGCGGCGGGGCGGGGCAGGAGGCAGGAGGCAGGGCAGGAGGAGCAGGGCAGGAGGAGCAGGGCAGGAGGAGGCAGGCAGGAGGGGCAGGGCAGGCGGAGGCGGGCGGGAGGGGCAGGAGGAGGCGGGCGGGAGGGGCGGGGCAGGAGGGGGCGGGCGGGCGGCGGGGCGGGGCAGGAGGCAGGGCAGGAGGAGGCGGGCGGGCCGTCAGGGCCTCGTGGGACGTTCGGGTTGTGCGGGACGCTCCCGGCGTTCGGGACGTTCGGGGAAGCTGCGCAGGCCGCGCAGCGGGGAGGCCAGCAGGACCAGGCCGGCCGAGAGCAGCACGCTCGCCATGATCCAGAGGGTGGTGCGGGCACCGAGCACCTCGCCCAGCCAGCCGCCGAGCAGGGCGCCCACGGGGATGGCGCTGAAGTTGACCGTGGAGGCGCTGGCCCGGATCCGGCCGATCATCTCGGGCGGGCAGTAGGCCTGGTAGAAGCTGCCGGCGATGACGTTCCCCGCGATCACGCCGCAGACCGCGACCGACCAGGCCACCGCGCTGACGGCCAGCGGCATCCGCTCTCCGGCCATCGGCAGCAGGAGGATGAACGGCGCCCCCACCAGTTCGCAGAGCAGCAGTCCGCGGGCCGTTCCGAACCGGCGGGCGATCCGCCCGGCGAGGGCGGCCCCGGCCAGGCCGCCGACCGAGACCACCGCGAAGACGGCGCCGACGCCGCCGGGCGTCACGCCCACGCTGCGGATCAGGAAGATCGTCTGCACGGCCTGGATGCCGTTGAGGCCGAGGTTGCCGACGGCCGCGAAGCTCGCCAGCGTGCGCAGGTAGGGGTCGTGCACCAGGAAGCGGACGCCCTCCTTGATCTCGCGGAGGATCCCGCGCCGTTCGCAGACCGGCGGGGGCTTCTCCTCCGCCTTGATGGAGCCGACGCAGACCGCCGCCACCAGGTAGGTGAGCGCGTCGGCGAGCAGTCCGCTGACGGCGCCGAAGGCCTGGGAGATCAGGCCGGCCAGGCCCGGACCCGCGATCTCCGCGGCCGCGTCCCCGGAGCGGAGCTTGACGTTGGCCTCCAGCAGGTCGGGCTTGGCGACCAGTACGGGCAGCACGGCGCTGTTCGCGGTGGACAGGAACACCTTGACCGCCCCGGCCAGGGCGGCGACCACCACCAGCTGGGCCATGGTCAGCAGGCCCAGCCAGCCCGCCACGGGCACGCTGCCGAACAGCACGAGCAGCAACAGGTCGCAGACCAGCATCACCTTCAGCCGGGGCCAGCGGTCCACCCAGGCGCCGGCCAGCAGTCCGAGGAAGAGCCACGGCAACCAGGCGGAGGCGGTCAGCAGGCCGACCATGAACGGCGAGGCCTCCAGGGTGACGACGGCCACCAGGGCGAGCGCGACGTTGCCGACGGCGGTGCCCAGGCCGCTGGTCGTCTCACCGATCCAGAGCTTGCGGAAGTTGCCCTGCGCCCAGAGGCCCCAGCGGCTCTTGCGCGGCGCGTCCCCCGCCGGGGGAGACGGCGGTTTCACGGAGGCTGTGGTCATGGCGGGTCACTCTCCAAGCTTCTCGGCGAGCACCGCGGCGATCCGCGCGACGGGCTCCGGCTGCGTCATGGCGCCGTGCGTGCAGGTGATGCGGTGCTGCTCGATGCGTCCGTCGACGTACGGCCGCCAGGCCTCCCCGTAGGGCCAGTCGGCGGGCTTGTCGAGGGTGGCGCCGAAGAAGAGGGCGTCGCCCCGGTAACGGCCCGGTACGTGCTCGGCCATCAGCTTGGTGTTCTGTTCGAAGACGTCGGGCAGGACGGCGGCGGCCTCGCCGAGGAGTGCGGTGAGGCCGGCCGGGTCGTGGCCGTCGGCCGGGTCGTGACCGAGGGAGGCGAGCAGCGCGGCAAGGGTGTCGGCCGGGTCGTCGGAGGGTGCGGCGGCGTACCGGGCGGGGTCGGAGGGGAGGCCGTCGAGCAGGGCGAGCAGGCCGACTTCCTGGCCCGCGGCCTGGAGGGCGACGGCCATGGCCTGGGCGACGACCGCGCCGAAGGACCAGCCGAGCAGGTGGTACGGCCCCTCGGGGCGGACGGCGCGGATCTGCCGTACGTAGTCCTCGGCGATCTCGGTGACGGAGGACGGGGAGCCGCCGCGCAGGCCCCGTGCCTGGAGGCCGTGGACCGGGCGGTCCGGGTCGAGGTGTCGCAGCAGACCGGAGTAGACCCAGCTGATGCCCGCGGCGGGGTGGACGCAGAACAGCGGGGCGGCGGTGCCGGCCGCGCGCAGCGGGAGCAGCACGTCGAGGGCGCCGTCGGCGGCCGGGGCGGTCGGGGTCGCAGGGGTCGTCTGGTCCGGGTGGCGGTTGAGGCGCCGGCCCAGGGCGGCCGCGGTGGGGGCCTCGAAGAGCGCCCGCATGCCGAGGTCCACGCCGAGCACGGTGCGGATCCGGCCGAGCAGTTTCATCGCGAGGAGGGAGTGGCCGCCGAGGTCGAAGAACCCGTCGTCGACGGAGACCGGGCCGGGCAGGCCCAGGACCTCGGCGAAGAGGCCGCAGAGCAGGACCTCGTACGGTGTGCCGGGCGCCCGTCCCGTGGCCGGGGCGGGGAGCTCGGGGGCGGGCAGGGCGCGCCGGTCGACCTTGCCGCTCGCGGTCAGCGGGAGCGCGTCGAGCGGGACGAAGGCGGCCGGGACCATGTGGCCGGGCAGCGACTCGGCGGCGAAGGCCCGCAGTTCGGCGTGGTCGAACGGGCCGGCCGGTACGACGTGGGCGACGAGCCGGGGGCCAGTGGTGCCGTCGTCGTGGACGGTGACGGTGGCGGCGAGGACCCGGGGGTGCCCGGTGAGCACGTGCTCGATCTCGCCGGGTTCGATGCGGAAGCCGCGGATCTTGACCTGGTGGTCGGTGCGGCCGAGGTATTCGAGGTCTCCGGCGCGGGTACGGCGTACGAGGTCGCCGGTGCGGTACATCCGCTCGCCGGGTGCGTACGGGTCGGCGACGAACCGTTCGGCGGTGAGCGACGGGCGGCCGAGGTAACCGCGGGCGAGGCCGCTGCCGGCCAGGTACAGCTCGCCGGGCACTCCGGGCGGGACAGGGTGCAGGTGCTCGTCGAGGACATGGGCGCGGGTGCCGAGGACGCTGCGGCCGAGGGTGGGGCGGTCGGTGGCCGTGAACGGCTGGGTGAGCGCGTCGACGGTGGACTCGGTGGGGCCGTAGAGGTTGTGGGCGGTGGTGTGCGGGGCCTCGCGCAGACGGGTCCACAGGGACGGACCGACCGCCTCGCCGCCGAGCAGCACCACGCGCGGGGCGGGTGCGTCCAGCAGGCCTTCGTCGAGGAGTCGTTCGGCGTAGGAGGGGGTGACCTCGATGACGTCGAGGGACTCCGCACGGATGTGCCGGACGAGGGCGGCGGCGTCGCGGCGGACCTCGTCGCCGATCAGGTGCAGTTCGTGGCCCGCGACCAGCCAGAGCAGGCCGTCCCAGGAGGCGTCGAAGCAGAGGGAGGCGGTGAGTGCGACGCGGACGGTGCCGTGTTCGCGTTCGGTGGCGCCGATCGGGCCGGTCGCGGAGCGGTGCGAGGCGAGCAGCGCGGCGATCGATCCGTGGCTCACCACGACGCCCTTGGGGCGGCCGGTGGAGCCGGAGGTGTAGATCACGTACGCGGCGTCGGAGGCGGTCGCACGGGGCGGCGGGTTGTCCGCGGCGGAGCGGTCGCCGCCGCCCGCCGGAGCCGCCGTCAGGACGGGCAGCCCGGCCAGGAGTTCGGGCAGCGGCCAGCCGTCGCCGGTCACGGCCAGCGCGGGGGCGGCGTCGGCGAGCAGGGCCGCGGTCCGGTCGGCCGGGTACGAGGCGTCCAGCGGAAGCGAGGCCGCGCCGCACTTGAGTACGGCGAGCAGGGCGATCACGCTCTCCGCGGAGCGCGGCAGGGCCAGGGCGACCACCGTCTCCGGTCCGGCGCCCGCGGCCGTCAGACGGTGGGCGAGTTCATTGGCACGGCCGTTCAACTCGGCCCAGCTCAGCCGGGTGTCCCCGGCGACCAGCGCCGTCGCGTCCGGGGTCCGGGCCGCCCGGGCCTCGAAGGCGGCGGGCAGCAGGGGTACGGAGGACGGCAGTCCCTCGCCTGCGCCGAGGAGCTCCGCGTGTTCGTCGGCGGAGAGCAGGTCGGCCCGCCCGATGGGCCGGTCGGGGTGGGCGGCGACCGCCGTGAGCAGCCGGCCGAAGCGGACGGCCAGGGCTGCGACGGTCTCCCGGTCGAACAGGTCGGTCGCGAAGTCGATGGCGCATTCCAGCCCGGCGGGTACGCCATCGGCGTCGAAGGACTCTCCCATGGCGATGGAGAGGTCGAACTTGGCCACGCAGCCGCCGACCGGTTCGACGGCGGCCCTCGGTCCGGCCGGGCCGAACGGTGCGTCGCCGACGCCTGCGGCCGGTCCGCCGCCCTGGAGCAGCAGCATGACCTGGAAGAGCGGGTGGCGGGCGAGTGAGCGGACCGGGTTGAGTTCCTCCACGAGGCGCTCGAAGGGCACGTCCTGGTGGGCGTGGGCGTCGAGCTGGGTCTCCCGTACGCGACCGAGGAGTTCGGCGAAGGTGGGGTCGCCGGAGGTGTCGGTGCGCAGCACGAGGGTGTTGACGAAGAAGCCGACCAGGTCGTCGAGCGCCTCGTCCGAGCGGCCGGCGACGACCGAGCCGATCGGTACGTCGGTACCGGCCCCGAGCCGGGTCAGCAACGCCGCCAGAGCGGCCTGGAGGGTCATGAACATGGTGACGCGGTGCTCGCGGGCCAGCCCGGCCAGCGCCCGGTGCAGTTCGTCTCCGAGCGGGAGGACGACGCGGTCGCCGTGGTGGCCGCTGTCCGGCCGCCGGGGACGGTCGACGGGGAGCGACAGCTCCTCGGGGAGCCCCGCCAGCGCTTCGCGCCAGTAGTCGAGCTGGCGGGAGACGAGGCTGTCGGGGTCGCTCTCGTCACCGAGCAGTGCCCGCTGCCACAGCGCGTAGTCCGCGTACTGCACGGGCAGCGGCCGCAGGTCCGGGACGCAGCCGTCCCGGCGGGCGGCGTAGGCCTGCGCCAGGTCCCGCAACAGCGGGCCCATCGACCAGCCGTCGCCCGCGATGTGGTGCAGGACGAGGACGAGGAGGTGCTCGTCGTCGGCGAGCGGGAACAGGTGGGCTCGCAGGGGGAGTTCGGTGGCGAGATCGAAGGGGGTCGCGGCGCATGCGGCGAGGGTGGCCGCGGGGTCGGCGGGCGGGGCGAGGTGGCGGTCGAAGGGGATCCGGGCCGTGTCGGGCGGGACGATCCGCTGGTGGGGCTCGCCGTCCCGCTCGGTGATCAGGGTGCGCAGGGTCTCGTGCCGGGCGGCCAGGTCGCCGAGGGCGAGTTCGAGGGCGGCCGGGTCGAGCGGGCCGGTGAGGCGCAGCGCGAGGGGCATGTTGTAGAGGGCGCTGGGGCCTTCCATCCGGTCGATCAGCCAGAGGCGCTGCTGGGCGAAGGAGAGCGGCGGGTCCGCCGGGCGCTCCCCGGCCGTCAGTGCGAGGCAGGCGGTGGCGCCGTCGAGCCGCTGTGCGAGGCCGGCGACGGTCGGCGCCTCGAAGACGTCCCGGACGCCGATCTCGGCCGCGAACACCGTGCGGACCCGGCTGACCAGTTGCATGGCGAGGAGGGAGTGCCCGCCGAGGGCGAAGAAGTCGTCGTCGACCGAGACCGGTCCCCGCACGCCGAGGACGTCGCCGAACAGGCCGCAGAGCAGTTCCTCGCGCGCCGTGCGGGCGGTCCGGCCACCGGTGAACAGCTGGAAGTCCGGCGCCGGGAGGGCGCGCCGGTCGACCTTGCCGCTGCCGGTCAGCGGCAGCGCGTCGAGGGTGACGACGGCCGCCGGGACCATGTGGGCCGGCAGCGTCATGGCCACGAACCTGCGCAGTTCGATGGCGAGTTCGGGGCCGGGGGCGGTGACCGCGCAGTGGGCGACGAGACGGCGGTCGCCGTCGGCGCTCTGGTGCGGGGTGACCACGGCCTGGTGGACGGCGGGGTGCCGGGTCAGCTCCTGCTCGATCTCGCCGGGTTCGATGCGGAAGCCGCGGATCTTGACCTGGTGGTCGGTGCGGCCCAGGTAGTCGATCCGCCCGTCGCGGGTGCGGCGGACCAGGTCGCCGGTGCGGTACATCCGCTCCCCCGCCGCGAACGGGTCGGCGACGAACCGTTCCGCGGTCAGCGCGGGCCGGCCCAGGTAGCCGCGGGCCAGGCTGTCCCCGGCCAGGTACAGCTCACCGGGAACGCCGGCGGGGACGGGGTTCAGGTGCTCGTCGAGGACGTGGGCGCGGGTGCCGAGCACGGTGTGTCCCATGGTGGGGCGCTCGGCGTCGGCGTAGGACTGGAGCAGGGTGTCGACGGTGCACTCGGTGGGCCCGTAGAGGTTGTGGCCGGTGGTGTCCGGGGCCTCGCGCAGGCGGGTCCACAGGGCCTGCCCGATCGGTTCGCCGCCGAGCAGCACCACGCGCGGGGCGGGCGCGTCCAGCAGGCCTTCGGCGACCAGCTGTTCGGCGTAGGTGGGGGTGAACTGCAGTGCGTCGAGGCCGTGTGCACGGATGTGGCGGACCAGTGCGGCGGGGTCGCGGCGCAGGTCCGCGCCGATCAGGTGGAGTTCGTGGCCGGCGACCATCCACAGCAGGCCGTTCCAGGAGGCGTCGAAGCAGAGCGAGGCGGTCAGTGCGGCGCGCAGCCGGCCGTGCGTGCGCTCGGGCCCGGCGAAGGTCTCCGCCCGGTGGGCGGCCAGCAGGCCGGCGATCGAACCGTGGCTCACCACGACGCCCTTGGGGCGGCCGGTGGAGCCGGAGGTGTAGATCACGTAGGCGGCGTGGGACGGGGTGACCCGGACCGGCGGGGCCTCGGCGGGCCGGTCGGCCCAGTGGTGTTCACCGGTGTCCAGGACGGCCGCGCCGTCGAGACCCTCCAGGACCTCGGGCAGCGGCCATCCGGCGTGGGTCAGAACGGCCGCCGGGCGGGCGTCGGCCAGCATGTGCGCGGTACGCTCCAGCGGATACTCGGCGTCCAGCGGGAGGAAGGCCGCACCGGCCTTGAGCACCGCGAGTACGGCGACCAGGGACTCGGCAGAGCGCGGCAGCGCCAGCGCGACCACGTCCTCCGGGCCGATACCGCAGCCGATCAGGCCATGGGCCAGGCGGTTCGCACGGCCGTCCAGCTCCGCGTACGTCAACCGGGTCTCCCCGAAGACGAGCGCCGTCAGGTCCGGGGTGGCCACCACCTGAGCGGCGAAAGCCACCGGCACGAGGGGCAGTTCGGCCGGCAGGGGCCGGTGGCCGCCGAGGAGTGCGGCGCGTTCGCCCTCGGCCAGCAGGTCGGCGCGGCCGATGCGCGCGTCCGGCCGCGCGGTCATCTCGGTCAGCAGACGGCCGAAGCGGGCGGCGAGGGATTCGACGGTCTCCCGGTCGAACAGGTCGGTGGCGTAGTCGATCGCGCAGTCCAGACCGGCGGGCTCGCCGTCCGGTCCGAAGAACTCCTCCAGCGTCACGTTGAGGTCGAACTTGGCGACCCCGGTGTCCGCCGGCAGCGCCTCGACGCGCAGACCGAACAGCTCCGGCCCGCCTCCGGCGTTGGACTGCAGGACCATCGCCACCTGGAAAAGCGGGTGGCGGGCGAGTGACCGGACCGGGTTGAGTTCCTCCACGAGGCGCTCGAAGGGCACGTCCTGGTGGGCGTAGGCGCCGAGTCCGGTCTCCCGTACGCGGCCCAGGAGTTCGGCGAAGGTGGGGTCGCCGGAGGTGTCGGTGCGCAGCACGAGGGTGTTGACGAAGAAGCCGACCAGGTCGTCGAGCGCCTCGTCCGAGCGGCCGGCGACGACCGAGCCGATCGGTACGTCGGTACCGGCCCCGAGCCGGGTCAGCAACGCCGCCAGAGCGGCCTGGAGGGTCATGAACATGGTGACGCGGTGCTCGCGGGCCAGCCCGGCCAGCGCCCGGTGCAGTTCGGCGTCGATGGGCAGGGCGACCCGGTCGCCCCGGTGGTCGGCGCGGGCTCCGCGCGGCCGGTCGACGGGGAGGGTGAGCTCCTCGGGGAGCCCGTCGAGGGTGTCGCGCCAGTAGTCGAGCTGGCGGGAGACGAGGCTGTCGGGGTCGCTCTCGTCGCCGAGCAGTGCCCGCTGCCACAGCGCGTAGTCCGCGTACTGCACGGGCAGCGGCCGCAGGTCCGGGACGCGGCCGTCCCGGCGGGCGGCGTAGGCCTGCGCCAGGTCCCGCAGCAGCGGGCCCATCGACCAGCCGTCGCCGACGATGTGGTGGAGGGCGAGGACCAGGACGTGTTCCTCGGCGCCGGCCCGCAGGAGCGTGACGCGTACGGGCGGTTCGGCAGCCAGGTCGAAGGGGCGGCGGGCGGCCCGGTCCACCTCCGGCTCCACCGACTCCGGGGCGCAGTCGAGCCGTTCGACCGGGAGGGCGGCGCCGGCCGGGGGGAGGACGATCTGGTGGGGTTCGCCGTCGTGTTCGGCGATCAGGGTGCGCAGGATCTCGTGCCGGGCGACGAGGTCACCGAGGGCGAGTTCGAGCGCGGCCGGGTCGAGCGGGCCGGTGAGGCGCAGCGCGAGGGGCATGTTGTACAGCGCGCTCGGCCCTTCCATCCGGTCGATCAGCCAGAGCCGTTGCTGGGCGGAGGAGAGCGGTAGGCGTTCGGGGCGTTCGCCCGCGGTCAGCGCGAGGCGTGTGATGGCGCCGTCGAGGCGCCGGGCCAGGCCGGCGACGGTGGGCGCCTCGAAGACGTCGCGGATGCCGAGTTCGGCGCCGAGGACCGCGCGGACGCGGCTGAGCAGCCTGGTGGCGAGGAGGGAGTGCCCGCCGAGGGCGAAGAAGTCGTCGTCGGCCGAGACCGGTCCCCGCACGCCGAGGACGTCGCCGAACAGGCCGCAGAGGATCTCCTCGCGTGCCGTGCGGGCGGTCCGGCCACCGGCGGCCGCCGCGAAGTCGGGCGCGGGCAGCGCGGACCGGTCGAGCTTGCCGTTGGCGTTGAGCGGCAGCGCGTCGAGCGTGGTGAAGGCCGCCGGGACCATGTGGTCGGGCAGGGCGGCGGCCGCGTGGGCGCGCAGCGCGGCCGGGTCCAGCGGGGTGCGCGCCACGACGTAGGCGACCAGGCGGGCGCCGGTCGTACCGTCCTGGTACGGCAGGACCGCCGCCTGGCGGACCTCGGGGTGGGCGGCCAGTACGGTCTCGATCTCACCGGGTTCGATGCGGAAGCCGCGGATCTTGACCTGGTGGTCGGTGCGGCCCAGGTACTCGACCCGGCCGTCGGGGCGGCGGCGGACCAGGTCGCCGGTGCGGTACATCCGCTCCCCCGCCGCGAACGGGTCGGCGACGAACCGTTCCGCGGTGAGCGCGGGGCGGCCCAGGTAGCCGCGGGCCAGGCCGGCGCCGCTCAGGTACAGCTCGCCGGGGACACCTGGCGGCACGGGCCGCAGGCCCGCGTCCAGGACGTGCGCGCGCAGGCCCGGCAGCGGCCGGCCGATGAGCGGGCGCGGGTCGCCGGCCAGCCGGTGGTACAGCGCGTCCACGGTGCACTCGGTGGGGCCGTACATGTTGAGCACGACGGTGCCGGCGGCGGCGGTGAGGGTGGCCGAGAGGGTCCGGCCGAGGGCTTCGCCGCCGACCATGAGGAGGGCCGGCGGGCAGCGGTCGAGCAGGCCCTCCTCGACCAGCCGTTCGGCCTGCCCGGGGGTGACGTCGAGGACGTCGGTGCCGGTGCGCTCGGCATGGCGGACGATGGCGGCGGCGTCACGGCGCAGGTCGTCGTCGAGCAGGTGGAGTTCGTGGCCGGCGACCATCCACAGCAGCGCCTCAAGGGCGGTGTCGAAGGACAGCGAGGCGGCCTGGGCGAAGCGGAACCTGCGCCCCGGGTGGGCCCGTCGGGCGGCGGCGATGGTCTCGTCGCGGTGGAAGGCGAGCAGGTTGGCGAGGCCGCCGTGGCGGACGACGACGCCCTTGGGGCGGCCGGTGGAGCCGGAGGTGTAGATCACGTAGGCGGCGTGGGACGGGGTGACCCGGACCGGCGGGGCCTCGGCGGGCCGGTCGGCCCAGTGGTGTTCCCCGGTGTCCAGGACGGCTGCGCCGTCGAGACCCTCCAGGACCTCGGGCAGCGGCCATCCGACGTGGGTCAGGACGGCCGCCGGGCGGGCGTCGGCCAGCATGTGCGCGGTACGCTCCAGCGGATACTCGGCGTCCAGCGGGAGGAAGGCCGCACCGGCCTTGAGCACCGCGAGTACGGCGACCAGGGACTCGGCGGAGCGCGGCAGCGCCAGCGCGACCACATCCTCAGGACCGATACCGCAGCCGATCAGGCCATGGGCCAGGCGGTTCGCACGGCCGTCCAGCTCGGCATACGTCAACCGGGTCTCCCCGAAGACGAGCGCCGTCAGGTCCGGGGTGGCCACCACCCGGTCGGCGAAAGCCACCGGCACGAGGAGGTCCGCCGCGCCCGGCCGGGCGGTGTCGTGCCAGCCGGCCAGCGCGGTCCGGCCGGCCTCGCCCAGGATGTCCAGTTCGGCGACCGGGCGGTGCGGGTCCTCGGCGGCCTGGGCGAGCAGCCGCGGCAGGGCCTCGGCGAGGCGCTCGGCGGTGGCCCGGTCGAACAGGTCGGTGGCGAACTCCAGGCCGCCCTCGATGCCGCCCGGGGTGCCGTCGGGGTGGTGGCGCTCGGAGAGGTTGAGGGTGAGGTCGAAGGCGGTGGTGGGCAGGCCGAGCGGCTCGTGGGTGGTGCGGGTGCCGGGAAACGCGGGCCCTGCGCCTGCCGTGTTGTCGAAGGCGATCATCACCTGGAAGAGCGGGTGGCGGGCCAGGCTACGGGCCGGGTTGAGCTCCTCGACCAGCCGCTCGAAGGGCACGTCCTGGTGGGCGTAGGCGGCCAGGCCGCTCTCGCGCACCCGGGCGAGCAGGTCGGCGAAGGTGGGCCGGCCGGTGAGGTCGGTGCGCAGGACGAGGGTGTTGGCGAAGAAGCCGACCAGGTCGTCGAGTGCCGGGTCGAGGCGGCCGGCCAGCGGGGTGCCGATCGGCAGGTCCTCACCGGCGCCGAAGCGGTGCAGCAGGGTGGCGTAGGCGGCCTGGAGGACCATGAAGAGGGTGGCTCCGTGCCCGGCGGCCAGCTCGGCGAGCCGGGCGTGCAGGTCCGCGTCCAGCTCCAGCGGGACGACGTCGCCGCGGTGGCTCGCGACCGCGGGGCGGGGGCGGTCGAGCGGGAGCGGCAGCTCGTCCGGCAGGCCTGCCAGGGCCTGCCTCCAGTGGTCGAGCTGGCGGGACAGTGCGGACTGCGGGTCGGTGTCGGCGCCGAGGAGCCGGTACTGCCAGAGGGTGTAGTCGGCGTACTGGACCGGCAGCGGCTCCCACGTCGGCCGCTGCCCGCCGAGCCTGGCGGTGTAGGCGTCGGCGAGGTCGCGGAAGAGCGGCCGCAGGGACCATCCGTCGCTGGCGATGTGGTGCATCACCAGGAGCAGCACGTGCTCGTCGGGGGCCTCGGGGTGCAGGTAGGCGTGCAGCGGGATGTCGGTGGCCAGGTCGAAGGTGTGGCCGGTCAGCTCCTGCACCGGCCGGTCGGTGACGGTGAGCAGCGGCGCCGGGGGCGCGGTCAGGACCCGCTGGTAGGGGACGCCGTCGGACTCGCCGAAGACCGTACGGAGGCTCTCGTGGCGGGCGACGACGTCGCCGAGGGCGTCTTCGAGGGCCTGGGCGTCGAGGGGGCCGGTGAGGCGCAGGGCGAGGGTGACGTTGTAGGTGGCGGCGGGGCCCTCGGCCTGGCCGAGGAACCACAGCCGGCGCTGGGCGAAGGAGACGGGCAGGTGCTCGGGCCGGGGTTCGGGGCGCAGCACCGGCCGGGCCGGGTCGGTGGCGAGCCGGTCGGCGAGGGCGGCGACGGTGGGGGCCTGGAAGAGGTCGCCGATGGCGAGTTCGGCGCCCAGTTCGGTGCGGGCCCGGCCGACGAGCCGGGTCGCCAGCAGGGAGTGGCCGCCGAGTTCGAAGAAGTCGTCGTCGATGGTGATGTCGTCGATGCCGAGGATCTCGCCGAAGAGGGTGCACAGGGCGCGCTCGCGTTCGTCGCGCGGGGCGCGGCCGTCGGTGTCGGCGGCCGACTCGGGGGCGGGCAGGGCGCGCCGGTCGACCTTGCCGTTGGCGTTGAGGGGCAGGGCGTCCAGCACGACGACGGCCGAGGGCACCATGTAGGCGGGCAGGGTGGCGGCGGCGAACTGCCGGAGTTCGGCGTCGAGTCCGGGGTTCTCCTCAAGGGCGGCGCCGAGGACCGCGCAGTAGCCGACGAGGCGGGTGTCGCCGGGGCGGTCCTCGCGGGGTGTCACGATGACCTGGCGGACGGCGGGGTGGCGGGAGAGCACGGTCTCGATCTCGCCGAGCTCGATGCGGAAGCCGCGCAGTTTGACCTGGCCGTCGACGCGGCCGAGGAACTCGATCGCCCCGTCGGCCCGGCGGCGTACGAGGTCGCCGGTGCGGTACATCCGTCCGCCCGGCGCGTACGGGTCGGCGACGAACCGCTCGGCGGTCAGGGCGGGCCGGTGCCAGTAGCCGCGGGCGAGGCCGGCGCCCGCGACGTACAGCTCGCCGGGGACGCCGGGCGGGACCGGCCGGAGCCGGGCGTCGAGGACGTGGGCGCGCATGTTGTCGAGCGGGGCGCCGATCGGCGGCCGGGGTCCGGTGAGGTCGGTGGGGGCGAGCGGGTGGTGGGTGGCGAAGGTGGTGGCTTCGGTCGGCCCGTAGACGTGGGCGAGCAGCAGGTCGGGGCAGTGGTCGAGGACCCGGCGCATGAGGGTGGCGGAGGCGGCCTCACCGCCGGTGCAGACGGTCCGCAGGGCGCGGAAGGTGTCGGGGGCCTGCTCGGCGACGAGGTCGAAGAGGGCCTTGGTGAGGAAGACGGCGGTGACCTGGTGACGGGTGACGACGGCGTGCAGGGCGGCGGCGTCGAGGCTGCCGGGCGGGGCGACGACGACGGTGCCGCCGGACAGCAGCGGTGTCCACAGCTCGTAGGTGGCGGCGTCGAAGGCGTGCGGGGAGTGGAGCAGGATCCGCCGGTGCCGGCCGTCCTGCCAGCGGCGGTCGGCGGCGAGGTCGACGACGTCGCGGTGACGGACGGCGACGCCCTTGGGGGTGCCGGTGGAGCCCGAGGTGAACATCACGTAGGCAAGCCGGTCGGGGTGGACGGGGAGGCCGGGGGCGTGCGCCGGGGCGTCCTTCTCGTCGCCGGGGCGGACCACGACGGCGCCGTGCGGGAAGCCCGGGTCGGCGCGGTCGGTGAGCAGGACGGGGGCGGCGGTGTCGGCGAGGAGCGCGGCCATCCGCTCCGGGGGCAGGCTCGCGTGCAGGGGGACGTAGCACCCGCCTGCCTTGAGGACGGCCAGGGTGGCGACGACCAGGTCGACGGAGCGTTCCATCAGCAGGGCGACCGGCGACTCGGGGCCGACACCGCAGGCGGCCAGGTGGTGGGCGAGCCGGTTGGCCCGGGCGTCGAGTTCGGCGTAGGAGAGGGTGCCGTCGTCGTGGGCGAGTGCGACGGCGTCGGGGGTGCGGGCGGCCTGCGCCTCGAACAGCGCGGGCAGGGAGCCGGTCGGGACGGGCGCGGCGGTGGCGTTCCACTCGTCGCGCAGGCGGTCGTGCTCCTCGGGGGCGAGGATGTCGAGGGTGCCGATGGGCGCGTCGGGGTCGGCGGCTGCGGCGGCGAGCAGCCGGCCGAGGCGCTCGAACAGGGTGGTGACGGTGGCTCGGTCGTAGAGGTCGGCGGCGTATTCGACCGATCCGGTGAGGCCGGCGGGGGCGCCGTCGGTGGTGTGCCGCTCGGTGATGCCGATGTTGAGGTCGAACTTGGCGACGCGCAGGCCGAGTTCCTCGGGCTCGGTCTGCAGGCCGGGCAGGCCGAGTGCGCCCTCCTCGTGGTTCTGGAGGACGAGGAGGGTCTGGAAGAGCGGGTGGCGGCCGAGGGAGCGGGGCGGGTTGACCTCCTCGACGAGCCGCTCGAACGGCACGTCCTGGTGGGAGAACGCGTCGAGCTGGGATTCCCGGGCACGGCCGAGGAGTTCGGCGAAGGACGGGTCTCCGGCGGTGTCGGTGCGCAGGACGAGGGTGTTGACGAAGAAGCCGACGAGGTCGTTCAGCGCCTCGTCGGAGCGTCCGGCGACGCCGGTGCCGAGGGGGATGTCGGTGCCGGCGCCGAGCCGGGTGAACAGTGCGGCGAGTCCGGCCTGGAGGACGGAGAACAGGGTGGTGCGGTGCCGGCGGGCCAGCCCCGTCAGGGCGGTGTGCAGTGCGGGTCCGTAACCGAACGGGACGGCGTCGGCCGCGCCGGTGGGGGCGGGCGGGCGGGGGCGGTCCGTGGGCAGCTCCAGCTCCTCGGGCAGCCCGGCCAGCGCCTCGCGCCAGTAGTCGAGTTGGCGGCTCAGTACGCTGCCGGGGTCGCTCTCGTCGCCGAGCAGTTCGCGCTGCCAGAGCGTGTAGTCGGCGTACTGGACCGGGAGCGGCTCCCAGTCGGGGGCACGGCCGGTGAGGCGGGCGGCGTAGGCGGTGGCGAGGTCGCGCAGCAGGGGGCCGAGCGACCAGCCGTCGCCGGCGATGTGGTGGAGCACGACGAGCAGCACGTGCTCGGGGGCCGACTCGGTGACGGCCGGGACAGCCGGGGCCGACTCGGTGACGGCCGGGGCAGCCGGGGCCGACTCGGTGGCGGCCGGGGTGGCTGGGGTGGCCGGGGTGGCCGGGGTGGAAGTGAGCGAGAAGACCGTGACCCGGATGGGCAGTTCGCTGCTCAGGTCGAAGGTGCGGGCGGCGGCCCGGTCCCGCAGGGCGGGGTAGTCGCCCGGTGCGCAGTCGACCGTCTCGAAGGCGGCCTCCGCCTCCGCGGACGGCAGGATCCGCTGCACCGGGACTCCCCCGGACACCGGGAACACCGTGCGCAGGGCCTCGTGCCGGGCGACCACGTCCGCCGTCGCGGCACGCAGCGCGTCGGTGTCGAGCGTGCCGCGCAGGCGGACCGCGAACGGCAGGTTGTAGAGCGCGGTCGGCCCTTCGATCTGGTCGATCAGCCAGAGACGCTGTTGTGCGTACGAAACCGGGATCACGGTGCTTCCTCTGCTCATGTCACGGCATGGATGGTCAGGCGGGGACTGCGGTCGTCGGGCGCACCGTGGGCCGGCAGTCGAGGAGGTCCACGGGGCGGCCCATCGCGACGGCGATCTTCCGGTCGCCGGTGAACGGGTCGCGGCCGTGGGCGCAGAGCACGTTGTCGACGAGCATCACGTCGCCGGCCTGCCAGGTCTCGCGGACGGTGGCGGCGTCGTAGGCGGCGTTGAGGGCGTCCACGTCCTCCCGGGAGAGGGGTTCGCCGTCGCCGAAGCCGGTGTTGAACGGCAGGCCTCCGGGTCCGAACTCCTCGACCATGGCCTCCCTGATGTCCGGGTCGAGGGACCACTCGTTCCAGAAGGCCAGGTGGTTGAACCAGACCTCCTCACCGGTCTGCGGATGGTGGATCGTGGCCGAACGCAGCTGGCTGGTCCGCAGGTTGCCGTCCGGCTGCCACTCCCAGGTGATGCCGTTCTCGCGGCAGTACCGCTCGACGTCGGCGGGGTCCTCGGTGCCGAAGGCGGTGCGCCAGCCGAGCGAGATGTAGTCCGAGTAGCTGCGGTCGAGGGTCCAGCCGGAGGAGCGGCCCCGCGCGGCCAGGTGGTCGGGGAGGGCGGCGAGGACCTTGCGGACGTCGGCGGTCGGGGTGGCGCCGCCCGTCGCGGGGGCGGTCAGGCAGGCGAACAGCAGTCGGCCGGGGAAGGTGAGGGTGTAGCTGTTCTCGTTGTGCATCCGGATCGACTGGGCGGGCGGCAGGTCGGTGGAGGAGAAGACCCCGTCGCCGAAGTCACTGCGCGGGGTGGCCTTCTCCCGGTACGGGGTGGGCTCGGGGATCAGCACGTCGCGGACGGCGGCGACGTCGGCGGCCTGCGTCACCGGCAGGCCGCGCAGGAAGATCGTGCCGTGCTCGTTCAGGGCGGCGGTCAGCGCGGTCTCGTTCTCGCGCAGCCACGCGCAGGCCTCGGTGAGACCTGCGGTGGCGGGCACGTGGGTGAGGGCCGGGCGGCCGGGGCTCAGCTCCCAGGTCGGCATGGCGGCGCTCACCGCTGGTCGAGAGTGGCGAGCAGGCTCGCCGGACGGATGTCGGTCCAGTTGACCTCGATCCAGTCGAGGCACTCCTGGCGGGGGGCCTCGCCGTGGACGGTGGTCCAGCCGGCCGGCACGTCGATCCAGACCGGCCAGAGCGAGTGCTGGTTCTCGTCGTTGACCAGGACCAGGTAGCCGGAGTTGTCGTCCTCGAACGGGTTGCTCATGGTGGTCTCCGTAGAGTTGGAGGTGCGAGAGGTGCTCTGTGGTGTGGTTCGAAGGTAGGGGCGCCGACCGGGCCGGAGCGGCACAAGTTCCGGCAGGTGAGGGGCAGTTGCGGCACTGCCGGGTCTGCGCTCAACGGGGTGTGAGGCGGACGGGGAAGTGGTCCAGGCCGAAGTTGATGATCGAGCGGTTGTAGGTGACGGGGCCGGTCGGTTCGATGACGGCGGCCTTCTCCAGCGCGGCCGTGTACAGCGCGCTCAGCTCGGCCTTGGCGAGCGGCGCGCCGATGCAGTAGTGGGCGCCCAGGCCCAGCGCGAGGTGCTTGTTGGGCGAGCGGTCGAGCCGGATCTCCTCGGGCTGCTCGAAGGCCTCCGGGTCCCGGTCGGCGGACCACACCCAGACCGCGACCCGGTCGCCGCGCCGGATCCGGCGACCGCCCAGCTCGATGTCCCGGGTGGCGGTGCGCAGCGTGTGCAGCCCCACGGAGGTCCAGCGCAGCAGCTCGTCCACGGCGGTGTCCATGGACACCTCGCCCCGCTGGAGCCGCCGCCACAGGTCGGGGCGCCGGACGAGGGTGTGCAGGCCCATGGCGGCGGTGTGGCGGACGGTCTGGACACCGCCGACCACGATGTTGTCCAGGTTGAGCACCACGTCCTCGATCGGCAGCAGCCGCCCGCCGACCTTGTAGGTGGCCATCATGGAGATCAGGTCGTCGCGCGGGTCGGAGCGGCGCAGCATCACCTGGTGCATCAGGTACGGGATCAGCTTCTGGTGGCCGGCCCGTCGTTCCTCGGGGGTGCGGCCGAGGAAGGCCACGTCGCAGACCCGGACCACCATGTCGCGGTCCTTCTCCGGGACGTCCAGCAGGTCGCACATGACGGCGAGCGGGAGGGCGGAGACCACGTCGACGAGGTCCACGTCGCCCTGCTCTACGGCCCGGTCGAAGAGCTCGCCGGCCCGTTCCGTGATCGACCGGGCGGCGCCGCGCACCCCGCCCTTGGAGAAGAACGGGTTGGCGGGGGCGCGTAGTTCGCGGTGGCGCGGCGGGTCGGTGAGGGCCATCATCCGGCCCGAGCCGACCGGTACGTTGCCCTCGCCCGCGCCGAGCAGCGAGCCGGACTCCGAGCTGAAGCCCGCAGCGTTGCGCAGCACGTCCGCCGACTCCCGGTAGGTCAGCACCGACCAGACGGGCCCGTCGTCGACGGTCTCGGTACGGTGCACGGGCGCCTCGCGGCGCAGCTCGGCGATGAGGGCCGGGGTGTCGGGGCGGGCCCACAGGTCCGGGTCGGTCAGGTCGACGGTGCCGCCCGCGGCGGCGGTCGCTGTGCGGGCGGTGGCGGTGGTCGGCATCACTGCTCCCTGGAGGCGTGGTCGGGCGCGGCGGGCACCTGGCGGTCCGCCGGAAGAGGGGTCAGGAGAGCGGTCAGGAGGTCGGCCGGGCCGGGCCGGTCGACGGTGGCGAGCAGGTGCCCGCCGGGGACGACGCGGTGGCCGAAGTCACCGCGGGTGTGAGCGGCCCAGCCGGTGAGGCCGGTGGTGGCGAGCATCGGGTCGTCCGCACCGGCCAGCGCGTGGATCGCGGAGCCGATCGGCGCGTGCGGACGGTGGCGGTAGGTGGCACTGACGGCGAGGTCGGTGCGGAGGGCGCGGAGGGCGAGTTCGACGAGGTCCGGATGGCCCTGGACCGACTCCTGCAGGCCGGTGAGCCCGAGGAGTTCGGACGCGTCCAGGTTTCTGGTCTCGCGCTCGGCCCACTCGGCGGGGCTGGGCGCTCCCACGGCGACCACCAGCTCGGGACGGCGGTCGGCGGGGAGCGCGCGGGCGACCTCGTAGGCGAGCAGCGCGCCGAAGCTCTGGCCGTAGAAGGCGAACCGGCCGCCGTCACCGCCGGTCAGGTGCGGGGCGAGCGCTTCGGTGACGGCGGAGACCAGCGTGTCGAAGTCGGGCGGCATCGGGTGCCGGCTGCGGCCGCCCCGGGCCGGCGGGCGCAGCGCCCAGACCTCGGCCACCGGGGCCAGGGCGCGGGCGAGCGGCGTGTAGGCGGTGGCGTCGCCGCCTGCGTGCGGGAAGCAGAACAGCCTGACGGGGCGGTGGGACTGGGGTACGGGCACGAAGAGCCAGTCCCCCTCGACCCGGGGGCGGGCGGGCCGCGCGGCGGGAGTGGCGGTGGTCATCGGACGGCCTCGCGGCGGGCGGAGAGGGTGGGACGGGCGGCGGCCGGGCCGGCCGCGGCGGCGCGCCGGACCGCCGCGGTGAATCCGGCCAGGTCGGCCGCGTCCAGCAGGTCGCGGAGCTGGAGCTCGACGTTGAGCTTGCGTCGCAGCAGGTGGACGACGCGCAGGGCGGCGAGGGAGTGGCCGCCGAGGGAGAGGAAGTCGTCGCTCTGTTCGACGTCGGGCACCCCGAGCACGGTGCGCCACACCTCGGCGACCTGCTCGTCCACCCCGCCTTGCGCGGCCGGCCCGTCGGCGGTGGGCGCCGGGGTGGGCAGGGCGCTGTGGTCGACCTTGCCGTTGGGAGTGAGCGGCAGGGCGTCCAGCACGGTCACGGTGGACGGCACCAGGTGGGCGGGCAGGGTCCGGCGCAGCTCGGCCAGCAGGTCCGCGGGGCGGAGGGCCGCGCCGGTGACGTGGCCGGCGAGCCGGTGGTCTCCGGGTGCCGCCTCGTACAGGGTGACCGCGGCCGCGGTGACCCCGGCGAGGGCGCCCAGCGCGTGCTCGACCTCGCCCGGCTCGACCCGGAAGCCGCGCAGCTTGACTTGGCGGTCCACCCGGCCGGCGTACTCCAGGAGGCCCTCGGCGGAGCGGCGCGCCCGGTCGCCGGTGCGGTACATCCGGGCACCGGGCTCCGGTGCGAACGGGTCCGCCGTGAACCGGCTCGCGGTCTGTCCCGGGTGGCCCGGGTAGCCGTGCGCGAGGCCGGGCCCGGCCAGGTACAGCTCGCCGACCGCGCCGGGCGTGGTCACGGGGGCGAGGCGGCCGTCGAGCAGGTAGGCGCGGACGCCGGGCAGCGGTTCGCCCAGGTGCGGGCCGGGGCCGGTGATCGGGGTGGTGATCGCGTCGACGGTGCACTCGGTGGGCCCGTACAGGTTGAGTGCGTCGATGCCGCCTTCGGCCAGTTCGAGCCAGGTGCGGGCGGGTACCGGCTCACCGCCCATGAACAGGCGCGGGACGTGGGCTCCGGATCCGGCCAGCGGCTCGCGGAGCAGTTGCCAGTGCGAGGGCGTCAGGTCCAGGTCGGTGACGGCATGCTCGGCGAGCAGCCGCACGAGGCGGGTCGGCTCGGCCCGCTGCGTGTCGTCGATCACCACCAGGGTGTCGCCGCGGCAGATCCGGATCCACTGCTGGACGGAGGCGTCGAAGGAGACGCTCGCGTTCCAGGCGACGACGCCGGGCTCCGGGCGGTAGGCGCCGCTGAGTTCCAGGGCGGCGGCGAGGTCGGCCACGGCGCCGTGCGGGACCTCCACGCCCTTGGGGCGGCCGGTGGAGCCGGAGGTGTAGATGACGTAGGCGGAGTCGAGCGGGTGCGCAGTGAACGGCTCCGCCGGGGCTTCGGTGTCCGCGGCGTCGGGGCGGAGCACCGGCACCCCGGCCGGTACCGGCGGCTCGGTGTCGGCGCTGACGACGGCGGCGAGGCGGGCGTCGGCGGCCATGAAGGCGATGCGCTCGGCCGGATAGGCGGGGTCGAGCGGGACGTACGCGGCGCCGGCCCGCCAGGCGGCGAGCAGCGCGACCGGCAGATCGGCGGTACGGGCGAGGTGGATCCCGACCCGGTCCCCGCGGCGCACCCCGGCCGCGCGCAGGGCACGGGCGAGTTGGGCGGTACGGCGGTCCAGGGCGGCGAAGTCGAGACTCCCGTCCACGGCGTGCACGGCGGTGCGCCCGGGGTGCGCGGCGACGGCCGCCGCCAGACGGGACAGCAGGTCGACGGCGGCGGTCGTGACGGCCGGCTCGGCGAAGGTGGTCATGCGGAACTCCTCGTTGGTGTGGTGCTGCGACATGGATGGATCACGCTGTACGGCCCGCCCCCGGCCCCGGTCCCCCGCCCTGCGGGCGGCCGGGTGTGGTGCGGAGCAGTCCTGGCCCGCGCCCCCGGACGGCCCGGCCGCGGTACGAGCCGTGCGGCCAATGGCCGCGGGCCCGGCGCCGCGAGGGCTCCGGCCACCCCGGTGGAGGCCGGAGGCACACGGCCCCGGCCCTGCGGGGCCGACCGTGCGGCCGACGGCCGGTCGGGGCCCGCGCGTGGACCGGGCCGGCACCTCGTCCGGCCGGGCCGACCCCCGGGGTTCGCCGACGGGCGACCGCGGAAACCGGACCGCCGGCCGGACCGGGCAGGGGACCTGCGCGCGGCTCCGGGACCGGCCGTACCGCCACCGGCGGGTCAGGCCCGGGCCGACAGGCGGGTCAGGGCTTCGGTGTAGGCGTCGATGAAGCGGTCCGCCGTGGCGTCGTCCACCACCGCCCGCTGGTGGTCCACGGCGAGCAGGACGCGCTGCGACACCGGGTCCTGGATCAGCGAGGCGCCGAAGGCGAAGCTGTTGGGCTCGTGGCGGAGCGTCGGCTCGCAGCCGATCCGGCCGTCCTCGATCCGGGCCGCGCTCAGCCGCCCCAGGGCGTGGAACCGCAGATAGCCGAACTGGCTGTCGAGCGCGGTGTCGGCCATCATCCGCGCCAGCCGGGCGAACGGCACCCGGCGGTGCGGCATCATGTCCAGCTCCTCGCGGTGCACGTGCCGTACGAGCGCGGCCAGGTCGTCCTCGTCAGGCTCCGCGACCAGCGGGACCGTGTTGAGGAACAGCCCGTACACCTCCGTCCCGCCCAGCCGTTCCAGCCGGCCGTTCATCGCCAGCCCGGTCGTGACCTTGCGGCGCCCCGTGATCCTGGCCAGGGCGTACAGGTGGGCGGCGAGCGCGACCGACTTGACCGGTACGGCGAGCGCGCCGGCGACCGTCCGCAGGTGCCCGGGGGCGTCGGGAAGCACCCGCTCCACCGTGCGCGGCAGCTCGTGGACGTCCTCGCTGCCGGGCCAGAGCTGACCGGTGGCACCGTCGAGCCGGCTGCGCCAGTACGCCAGGGAGTCGGGGTCCGCGGCGGCCTCGCGTTCCACGGCGACGAAGTCCCGGAAGGAGGTCCGCGGCGGCGGGGCCGGCGCGGAGGCCGGATCCGCGCGGAGCGCGGTGTGCCGTTCGAGGATCTCGGTGAGCAGTGAGGTGAAGCTCCAGCCGTCGAGGATGGCGTGGTGCTCGGAGACGGTGAGCTGGAAGGCGTCGTCGGCCAGCCGCTGGACGGTGACCCGGAAGAGCGGCGGTTCGGCGAGGTCGAAGGGCCGGTCGCGGTGGTGCTCGAAGACCGCACGGACCGCGCGGTCCTGCTCCTCGCCCGTCGCTCCCCGCAGGTCCGTGAGTTCGACCGGTACGGGCAGTGCTCCGTGGACCAGTTGGAGCGGTTCGCCGTAGCCGGAGAGGTCGAGGCCGGTGCGCAGGACGGCGTGCCGGTCCATGGCCTCCTCGACCGAGCGGCGCAGCGCGCCCTCGTCGAGGTCGCCGGCGATCCGGTAGGAGTTGACGTTGTGGTAGCTGTCGGTGCCGCCGGCGACCTCCATGTGGAAGACCATGGACAGTTGCATCGAGACCATCGGGTAGGCGTCGACAATCCCGGGCGGCAGCTCGGCCCGGTCCTCCTCGGCGATCAGCGCGAACGGCCGGTCCGCAGCGGGGTCCGCGGCCACCGGGCGGGCCAGCGGCAGCAGTTCGGCGACGGTGGGCGCGTTGAAGACGTCCCGCAGGGAGACCTGCCAGCCTCGGTCGTGCAGGGCGCCGGCCAGCTGGACGGCACGGATGGAGTCCCCGCCGAGGTGGAAGAAGTCGTCGTGGACACCGATCCCGCCGACCCCGAGCACCTCCGTCCAGACACCGGCGAACAGTTCCTCCTCCGGTGTGCGCGGCTCGACGTGCCGGCCGGCCGCCGCCCCGGGCACGGTCCGGTCGGGGTCGGGCAGTGCCGCCCGGTCGACCTTGCCGTTGACGGTGAGCGGCAGCGCGTCCAGGACGGTGACGCTCGCCGGGACCATGTACTCGGGCAGCGAGCGGCCCAGGAAGGCCCGCAGGTCCGCGGGCCCGTCCGGGGAGGGTCCGGTGACGTACGCGGCGAGCCGGTCGTCGTGGACGGTGACGACGCAGGCGTCCACCTCGGGGTGCGCGGCGACGGCGTTCTCGATCTCGCCGAGTTCGATCCGGAAGCCGCGCAGCTTCACCTGGAAGTCCGCCCGGCCGACGTACTCCAGCCCGCCGTCGGGCAGTCGCCTGGCGAGGTCCCCGGTCCGGTAGAGCCGGGCGCCGGGCGGGCCGTACGGGTCGGCCACGAAACGGCCGGCGGTCAGGCCGGGGCGGCCCCAGTAGCCGTGTGCGAGGCTGCCGCCGCCGATGTACAGCTCGCCGGGGACCCCGGGCGGGCTGGGGCGCAGCCAGTGGTCCAGGACGAGCGCGGTGAGGTGCGGCATCGGTTCGCCGACGAGGCTGCGTTCGAAGCCCGCGCCGTCCGCGGCGACGTCGTGCGTCGTGACGTGCACGGTGGTCTCGGTGATGCCGTAGAGGTTGCACAGCCGGGCGGGCGGCAGCGGGTCGAGGTCGTGCCAGCGCCGCACCGTTGCGGGGTCGAGCGCCTCGCCGCCGAGCATGATCCATCGCAGGGCGGGCAGGGCTCGCGGGCGGCGGCGCAGCGCCGGTTCGAGCTGCCGCAGCGCGGAGGGCGTGAGGCAGAGGTGGGTGACGTGTTCCTCGTCGAGAAGGGCGGTGAACTCGTCGGGTGAACGGCTGGTGAGGTGCGGTACGACGACCAGGCGGCCGCCGTGCAGCAGGGCTCCCCAGAGTTCCCACACCGTCCAGTCGAAGGCGTAGCTGTGGAAGAGCGTCCAGACCGTGTCCGGGCCGAAGCCGAAGGGGTCGCGGCCGGAGTCGAGGAGTCGGCTGACGTGTTCGTGGGCGACGGCGACGCCCTTGGGGCGGCCGGTGGAGCCGGAGGTGAAGATGAGGTAGGCGATGTCGCCGGGGCGTCCGGCGGCGGGCGGCCGGACGGCCGGGGCGGCGGCGATCTCCTCGGCGTCGGCGGCGAGGTCGAGGGTCTGCCACGGGCCGTCCGGGGCGCGGTCGGGCCGGTCGGTGAGGACGAGGGTGACGTCGGTGTCGCCGAAGACCAGGGCCGCCCGGTCGGCCGGGGCCGCCAGGTCGACCGGTACGTAGGCGGCGCCCGACTTCAGGACGGCCAGGATCGCGGCGGGGACGGCGGCGGTGCGCTCCAGCAGCAGTCCGACGCGGTCGCCGGGGCGGACCCCGCGGGCGAGCAGGGTGTGGGCCAGCCGGTTGGCCCGGCGGTCGAGTTCGGCGTAGTCGAGGGTGCCCTCCGGGTCGCTCACGGCGGGCCGGTCCCCGTGGGCGTCGGCGGCGCGCTCGAAGAGGTGGTGCAGGCAGTGGCCCGGTTCGAGCCGCGCGGGGCGGTGCGGCTGCCCGGTGGAGGTGAGCCGGAGCACGGTGGCGTCCGGGTCGGCGAGGGCGGCGTCCAGCAGGCCCGCGTAGTCGGCGGCGAGTCGGCGTACGGTGCCGGTGTCGAACAGGTCGGTGCTGTACTCGGCTTCGCCGCGCACGTGCCCGCCGGCGGTGTCCTCGAAGACGGACCAGGTGAGGTCGAACTTGGCTGTGCCGTTGGAGCGGACGGTGCGCCCGGCGGTGACCCCGGAGCCCAGGTTCAGGGGCGCGGGGTCCTCGGTGTGGGCGCCGAACACCACCTGGACCAGGGGCGGGTGCTGCGGGGTACGGGTGGCGCCGAGCAGGTCGACCAGCTGGTCGAAGGGGACGTCGAGGTGGCCGAAGGCGTCGAAGGCGCCGTCCTGCAGGTCGGCGAGCAGGCCGCGGAAGGTGGCGTCGGGGGCGAGCCGGACGCGCAGCGGCAGCAGGTTGACGAAGTACCCGATGAGGTCGGCGAGTTCGGGACGGTTGCGGATGGTGACGGGGGTCCCGACGAGCAGGTCGTCCCGGCCGGTCCAGCGGCCCATCAGGAGGGCGAAGGCGGCGAGCTGGACGGTGTACGGGGTGACGCCCTCCTGCTCGGCGAGCTTCCGGACCCGGGCGGCGGTGCCGGGGGCGAGACCGAACGGCTCGGTGGCGCCGCGCAGGCTGCGCTCGGCGGGCCGGGGCCGGTCGCCGGGCACCTCCAGCAGGGTGGGGGCGCCGCCGAGGACCTGCTTCCAGTGGGCGAGGTGCTCCTCGTAGGAGGTGTGCTGCTCCTCCTCGGCCCAGTCGGCGTACTGGGTGGTGAGGGTCGGCAGGGCGGCGGGCCGCTGCTCGGTGAACGCGCCGTACAGTTCGACGAGTTCGTGGTCGAAGAGCTCGGCCGACCAGCCGTCCCAGACGATGTGGTGGACCACGAACAGGAGCGTGGTGCGGTCGTCGGCGAGCCGGAACGCCTCGGCCCGCAGCAGCGGTCCGGTGGCCAGGTCGAACGGTTCGACCGCCCGCTCGGCGATCAGTTCCTCGGCCCGGGCGGCCCGTTGCTCCTCGGGCAGCGCGCGGAGGTCGGTGACGGCGAGGGGTACGGCGAGCGCCGGGTGGACGTGCTGGCGGGGGCCGTCGGCGTGGAGGGCGAAGGTGGTGCGCAGCGCCTCGTGCCGGGCGGTGATGCCGTCCAGTGCCCGCTGGAGCAGGGCGAGGTCGAGCGGGCCGGTGACGTCGTACGTCCAGGGGGTGGTGTAGGTGGCGGCCTCGGGGTTCCACCGGTCGAGGAACCAGAGTCCGCGCTGGAGCCCGGTGACAGGGGCGGTACGCAGCGCTGCGGCGGCCCCGGCCGGGGCCTCCCCGGCGGGCCCGGGGCCGGCCTCGCCCACGGACCCGGCGGCAGCCTCCCTGGCGGGCGCGGTTGCGGCCTCGCAGACGAGTACGGTGGCGGCCTCGTCGGCGGGTGCGGCCTCGCCGACGGGTGCGGGTGCGGCCTCGCCAACGGGTGCGGGTGCGGCCTCGCCCACGGGTGCGGTGGCGGCCTCGTCGGCGGGTGCCGGGACGGGCAGGGGCTCGGGGATGCTGGGCGGGTGGGGCGGCGGCGCGGCGGGCTGGTCGGCGGACGGGCTCACGGCCTCGTTCCCTTCGGTCGGACGGGCGGTCGGAAAGGCGGGCTGGCGGGCGGGTCGACGGGTCGGCTGACGGCGCGACGGACGGGCCGGATCCCAGGCCGGCCGGCGAGGCGACGGACGGGCCGGCGGGCGCGGTGCGGTGTCATCGCGCGGCCAGCCGTTCGGCGATGGCGCCGACGGTCCGGCCGCGGAAGACCACCTGCGGCGGGACCCGGGTGCCGGTCTGCTGGGAGAGCCTCATGGCGACCCGTACGGCGGCCAGCGAGTTGCCGCCGATGCGGAAGAAGTCGGTGTCGGGGCCGGGGTCGTCGGCCAGCTTCAGGACCTCGCGCACGGCGTCGGCGACCAGCCGCTGGTCCCGGCTCAGCAGGTCGGCCGGCCCGGGATCGCGGCGTTCGGCCGGGGCGGGCAGGGCCCGGCGGTCGACCTTGCCGTTCTGGTTGAGCGGCAGCGCGTCCAGCACGTCGAGCGTGGCCGGGACCATGTGGTCGGGCAGCAGCCCCGCCAGGTGGTCGAGCAGCGCCTCCGGGTCGGGTGCCTGCGCCGCGGCGGCGGAGGTGACGTACGCGGCGAGCCGGCGGTCGCCGGGTGCCGGCTCGTGGACGGTGACGGCCGCCTCCCCCACCGACGGGTGGCGGGTGAGCGCGTCCTCGATCTCGCCGGGCTCGACGCGGAAGCCGCGGATCTTCACCTGGTCGTCGATCCGGCCGGTGATCTCCAGTACCCCCCGCTCCGTCCGGTGGCCGAGGTCGCCGGTGCGGTAGAGGCGTTCGCCGGGCGCGCCGAACGGGGACGCGACGAACCGCTCGGCGGTCAGCCCGGGCCGGCCCACGTATCCGAGGGCGAGCCCGCCGCCCGCCGCGTACAGCTCGCCGGTGGTGCCGTCCGGGACGGGCCGCAGCCGCTCGTCGAGAACGTGGACGGCCTTGCCGTGCAACGGCCGGCCGATCGGGACGGAGGCTCCCGCGGCGTCCTCGCGCGTGGCGCGGTGGCAGGTGGTGAGCCCGAGGCTCTCGACCGGGCCGTAGCCGTTGGCGACCACCAGGTCCGGGTACTGGTCGAGCGCCTTGCCGACGTGGGTGACGGACGCCCGCTCACCTGCGGTGAAGGCCACATCGAGGTCGTCGTAGGTCTCCGGGAACTCCTCCAGCAGGAAGTTGAACAGGCTGGCGGAGAGCTGCAGCTGGGTGACGCCGTGGCGGCGGGTGAGTTCGGCGACGGCCTGCGGGTCGGGCCGCTGGCCGGGCTGGAGCACGCACACCCCGCCGAAGGCGAGCGCGCCGTACAGCTCCAGGGCGAAGGCGTCCCAGGAGACCGGGGAGCACTGGAGCCACACCTCGTCGGGGCCGAAGCGGGCGTAGTCCTGGCCGAGGTAGGTGGTGGTGAGGGCGCGGTGCGGGACGGCGACGCCCTTGGGACGGCCGGTGGAGCCGGAGGTGAACATCACGCAGGCGAGGTCCGTGCCGGTGACGGTCAGGCCCGGGTCGTGGCCGGGGCGGGCTGCGACGGCGGCGGCCGCGGCGTCCAGGTCGAGGTGGCGGGCGACGGGGAACGGCGGGCTCGCGTGGCGGTGGGTGACCAGCAGGCAGGCGCCGCAGTCGGCGACCGCGCCGGCGAGCCGCTCGGCCGGGAAGTCCGGGTCGAGCAGGGTGTAGGCGGCCCCGGCCTTCAGCGCGGCGAGCAGTGCGACCACCAGGTCCGGTCCGCGTTCGACCAGGACGGCGACGGTGTCGCCGCGGCCGATGCCCGAGGCCCCGAGGTGGTGGGCGAGGCGGTTGGCCCGCTCGTTCAGGGTGCCGTAGTCGAGGCGTTCCTCGCCGCAGAGCAGGGCGGGGGCGTGAGGGTCGCGGGCGGCACGGTCCTCGAAAAGCGTGTGCACCGGGGCCTCGACGGCGGCGGCGAGGGTGCCGAGCCAGGCCTCGCACAGCGCGGCCATGGTGGCGGCGTCGAACAGGTCGGAGTCGTACTCGAAGCGACCGGTGAAGTCGGTGCCCCGGTCGTCGACGGAGATCGACAGGTCGAAGCGGGAGACCGGGTTGGAGTGCAGCTCTCGGGTGACCCGGGTGCCGCCGATGGTCAGCGGGCGGTCGTCCAGCGGATGCAGTTCCAGCAGGACCTGGCAGAGCGGGTTGCGGTCCTCCGTCCGGTCGTCGGGGCGCTCCTCCATGACGGCGCCGGCGATGGCGTCGAACGGTGCCTCCTGATGGCGGTAGCCGTCGATCGCCACCTCGCGGACGTGCCGGACCAGATCGCGGAAGTCCATGCCCTCGTCGAGCCGGACGCGCAGGGGTAGCAGGTTGACGAAGTAGCCGATCAGAGCGTCGAGTTCGGCCCGGCCGCGGACACTCACCGGGGAGCCGAGCACCAGGTCGCGCCGGCCGGTGCGCCGGTGGAGGGTGAGGGCGAGACCGGCGAGCAGCACCATGTACGGCGTCGCGTCCTCGCTGCGGGCCAGCGCCCGGACCGCCTCGGCGACCGGTCGGGGCATGGTGAAGCGGTGGAACGCCCCGCGGAAGGACTGGAGTGCGGGCCGGGGCCGGTCGGTGGGCAGGAGGGGCTCGGTGGGAGCATCGCGCAGGTGCTCGCGCCAGTGGTCGAGTTGCCGCCGGGCGGTGTCGTCCCGGCTCTGCCAGGTGCTGTAGTCGGCGTACTGGACGGCGAGTTCGGGGAGTCCGCTGGCGCGGCCGGTGGCCAGGGACTCGTACAGGGCGGCCAGTTCGGTCTCCAGGACGGGTAGCGATCCCTCGTCCCAGACGATGTGGTGGCAGAGCAGCAGCAGGGTGGACGTCTCGCCGGTGCGGTAGAGGTGGGCGCGGACGAGCGGGCCGGTCTCCAGGTCGAAGGGGACCAGTGCGGCCTCGGCGAGCAGGCCGTCGACGGCGGCGGAGGTGGTCTCCACGACGGTGAAGGGCAGCTCCACCGAGGGGTGGACCACCTGCCGGGGGCCGTCCTCGCCCAGCTCGAAGGTGGTGCGCAGCGCTTCGTGCCGGTCGGTCACGCCGGTCAGGGCCAGCCGGAGCAGCTCGGCGTCGACCGGCCCGGCGAAGCGGAACACCCAGGGCACGACGTAGGTGGGCGCGCCCGGGTTCCACTGGTCCAGGAACCACAGGCCGCGCTGGAAGTTCGCGAGCGGCGCCGCGCCGGCGCCGGTCCGCTCCAGGGCCGGGCGTCCGCCGCCGTCGGAGGCGGCGGTGACGGCGGCGGCGAACGCGCGGAGCGTCGGCGCGTCGAAGATGGTGTACGGGGAGATCATGCCGAACACGTCGAAGACGCGGCCGACCACGCGCACCGCGGTGAGGGAATCCCCGCCCAGGTGGAAGAAGTTGTCGTCGGCGCCGACCTCGGGCACCCCGAGTACGTCGGACCAGACGGCGGCGATCAGCTGTTCGGCGGGGGTACGGGGCGGACGGCGGGCGGCGGACGGCGCGGCGGGCTCGGCCTGGGGCTCGGGCAGCGCCGCCCGGTCCACCTTGCCGCCGGCGGTCAGCGGGAAGGCGTCCAGCGGGGTGACGGTCGCGGGGACCATGTGCTCGGGGAGCCGCTCGGCCAGGTGGGCGCGGAGCCCGGCGGGGTCCGGTGCGCCGGAGGCGGTACCGGTCACGTACGCGGCGAGCCGGCCCTCGTGCGCCACCACGACGGCCGCGGCGACATCCGGGTGGCGGGCCAGGACCTGCTCGATCTCGCCGGGCTCGACGCGGTAGCCGCGGATCTTCACCTGGTGGTCCGTACGGCCGACGAACTCCAGCGGGGCGTGGGTGCCGGAGCGCCGGACCACGTCACCCGTGCGGTACATCCGGGCGCCGGGCTCGGGCGCGAAGGGGTCCGCGACGAACCGGCCCGCCGTCGGGCCCGGGCGGCCGTGGTAGCCGGAGGCCAGCACGGGCCCGCCGAGGTACAGCTCGCCGGAGGTGCCGGGTGCCACCGGCCGCAGCCGGTCGTCCAGCACGTACGCGCGGCGGCCGGGTAGCGGCCGGCCGATGGGAACGGTGCCGGCCCCGTCGGCTCCCGGTCCGTCCGGCTCGTGGACGGTGGCGGTGACGACGGTCTCGGTCGGCCCGTAGGCGTTGAGCAGCGGCACGCCGGTGGCGGTCCGCCAGCGGGCCGCGGCGTCCGGGTGGAGGCGGTCGCTCCCGGAGATCATCAGGCGCAGGGCGCGCGGCGGCCGGACGTCCTCGCGCAGGGCGGCCACCACCTCCTGGAAGTAGCCGGCCGCGAGGTTGGCCACGGTGACGGCTTCGGCGTCCAGCAGCTCCAGCAGGGCGGCGGGGGCCAGCAGTTGCTGGTCCGGTACGACGAGGCAGGCGCCGGCCGAGAGGGTGGTCAGCACCTGTTCGACGGCCACGTCCACGGTGGGGCGGGCGAAGTGCAGCACCACGTCGTCCTCGGTGAGGCCAAAGCATTCGACGGCGGCGGCCACGTGGGCGGTCAGCGCGGCGAGCGGGACGTGTACCCCCTTGGGACGGCCGGTCGTACCGGAGGTGTAGATGAGGTAGCCCGCGGCGGAGCCCGCTCCGCCGTCCCGCCCGGGGCCGGGGCCGGGGTCGCTCGCGTCCGCGGCCGGGCCGTCGGGCCCGACCGGTTCGCCGTCGGTGCAGGCGAGGGCGGCGCCCGCGTCCTCGCGGATCCAGCGGTTGCGCTCCTCGGGCGCCTCCCGGTCCAGGGGCAGGTAGGTTGCGCCGGCCCGGAGTGCGGCGAGCAGGCCGACCACGTGGTCGAGCCGGTCCCGGCCGGATACGGCCACCGTCGCGCCGGGCGGGATCCGGGCGGCGATGCGGGCGGCGAGGGCGCCGCTCAGCTCGTCCAGTTCCCGGTAGGTGACGGTCCGGGCGCCGAGCCTCAGGGCCGGGCGGTCCGGGAACCGGCGTGCGACGGATATGAAGGGAAAACCGCGAGATTCCATCATCCAACCCCGATGAATTGACGACGCTGCAGGCAGTGATCTCGACGATAGGGCCGCATTTCCGGGCCGATCGGCAGATCACCCGGAAGGCGATCGGCAGTTTCAACTGCCGCTCGTCAGGGAGGCCGAAGGGCGTCGAACGCGCAGACAGGACGGCCCGCCGAGGCGCTCACGGGCGCCTCGGCGGGCTACGGAAAAGGCCTTTTCGATTATCCTGCGGAGGGAATGGCAGGGAAATCCGGCGACCACACGTCGTCACGGTCCAGCGCTTCCGGCGTGTATTTCCCGAGTGCACTGATCAACATGCGGAGTTCGAGGGCGAGGCATTCCGCGAAGCGGATCAGCCCGGCCCTCGGGTCCTCGGCCGTCGCGAGCAGGGCCGCCCGGCCCAGGCCGACCGCGCGGGCGCCGAGCGCCAGGCCCTTCACCGCCCGGCCGCCCTCCCACATCCGTCCGGAGACCAGCAGGCACGGCGGTGGTCCGGCGGCGGCGAGCCGGCGCAGGCACTCCGCGAGCGGCAGGCCGACCTGGGCCGGGAAGGCCTCCGGTGCCCATCCGGTGCCGCCCTCGGCGCCGTCCACGGTGACGGCGTCCGCGCCCGCCTCGGCCGCCACCCGGGCGGCCTCGGCGACGTCGCGGCCCGGGTGGAGCTTCACCCAGACCCGGGCCCGGGGGAAGTTGTTGCGCATCAGCCGGATCTGCTGGCGCAGGATCTCCGCGGTGAAGGTGCCGGGGGTGCTGGAGCGCAGCACGCGGCCGTCGCCGAACACGTCGTCGAGCCCGTAGCGGTCACCGATCCGGGCGGCCTCCTCGGGGTCCAGGACGGTCATGCCGCCGAGGCCCGGTTTGGCTCCCTGTCCGAGCTTCAGCTCGAAGGCCAGCCGCCCGGATGCGAGGAGCGGCAGGGCCGCCGGGTCGCTGTACACGAGGTTCCACACCTCGGCGTCGGCGTCCTCGGTGGACTGCTGGACGGCGACCCCGCCCCGCCCGTCCGGCAGTTCCTGCGTGTAGGCGCGCAGGCGGCCGAGGAGGGCCCGGTCCGCCGCCTCGCCCTGCCTGCCGTAGCCGTTCACGGGGACGACGTTCTCGCCGATCACCATGGGCAGGCCGAGCGCGCCGGCCTGCCTGCTGAGCGCCGTCCCGAGGTCGCCGCCGGCCGCCCGGGTGGAGCCGAGCGCCGACACGTACACGGGCATGGCGGAGGTGAACCCGCCCATGGCGGTCGTCAGGTCGACGTCCCGGTAGTCGGGCTCGCGGCCGAGGTCGATCAGCCGGGCGAGCCTGTGCGGCATCAGGACCGGTGGGGTGATCCGCAGGGTGTCGAGCGGGTCGCGCGCACCGTACGGCCGCGGGCCGCCGCCGTGCTCCGCGCCGAACAGGACCCGGCCGTAGTCGCCGGGCGGCGGGAAGGCCGCCGCCGCCCCGGCCCGGGCGCGCCGCCGGACCTCCTCCTCGGGGAAGCCGGGGGCGGTGAGGTCGCTCACGGCGACACCACCCCGGCCAGCTTCGGGAACGCGGTGGCCTGCCAGACCGCGTCCAGCCCGGCGACGTAGCGGGTCAGCCGCTCGACGCCGATGCCGAAGCCCGCGCTGGCGGGCACGCCCTCGCGGACCAGGTCGAGGTACCAGCGGTACTTCTGCGGGTTCTCGCCGGTCTCCCGCATCCGGGTCACGATCTCCGCGTAGTCGTTGGTGCGCTGGCTGCCGCTGCACAGTTCGCCATAGCCCTCGGCGGCGATCAGGTCGAAGTTGCGCAGCAGGCCCGGCTGTTCGGGGTTCTCCCGGTCGTAGAAGCCGCGCGATCCCTTGGGGTAGTCGGTGACGAAGAACGGCCGGTCCCGCTGGGCCGAGAGCAACGCCTCGCCGTCCCAGTCGAGTTCGGCGTCGGGGCTCTGCCGGTGGCCGAGCCGCCCGAGCTCGGTCACGGCCTCGGCGTGCCGCATCCGGCCGAAGGAGCCCTTGAGCAGCTCGGCGAACGCGTCGGTGTCCCGGCCGAGTTCGGCGAACTCCTTGGGCAGTTCCCGGACCGCGCTGTCGACCATGTGCACCACGAGCTCTTCGACGAGCTGCACGGCGTCGTCCCTGCTCGCTCCCGCCACCTCCACGTCGAGCTGGTGGAACTCGGCCAGGTGGCGGCTGGTGCCGGCGGTCTCCAACGGCTCCAGCCGGACGTTGGGCGCGATGCAGAAGATCTTGTCGAAGGCCAGCAGCGAGGCCTGCTTGTAAAGGATCGCGCTCGTCATCAGCTTGTAGCGGTGCCCGTAGAAGTCGACGTCGACCTGTTTGGAGCCGCGCGAGCCGGGGTCGGTGACCGGCCCGATGACGGGCGGGAGCAGCTCGGTGAAGCCCCGTCCGCGCAGGAACCCGCGGGCGGCGAAGAGGAGCTGGTGCTGGATCCGGAGCGCACTGCGGGTGACCGGTGCGGTCAGGTGGCGACCGGGGTCCGGAATCGGTGCGGCGGGGGCCGTGTGCCCGTGGGTGGTCATGGTGTGGTCGGTCCCAACTCTCGTCGTGGCGTGGAGGACGTCGTGCGGGGCGGTACGGGCGGGGAGGGCGGTACGGGCGGGGAGGGCGGTACGCGGGGACGTGCCGGGTCGGCAGCCGCGGTGAGCACGGACGGGCCGGCGGCCACGGGGAGCACGGACAGGTCGGCGGCCACGGGGAGCGCGCACGGGCCGGCGGCCACGGGGAGCGCGCACGGGTCGGCAGCCACGGGGAGCGCGCACGGGTCGGCAGCCACGGGGAGCACGGACGGGTCGGCGGCGCGGTCGTCGTAGGTCCGTTGGACGTGGGACAGCGCCGAGATCAGCCCGGCCGAGCCGAGGATCGGCGGACGGGGGCCGTCGGCGGCGAGGCCCGCGATCGGCATCGAGCCGACGCTCGACCAGAGCAGGCGGCCGTCGGGCGCCAGCGAGGTGCGGGCGCGCCCGGCGTTGTCGGGGTGCAGGCAGTAGGGGACGTCCAGATAGCCGGCGGCGAAGGCCCTGACCAGCGCCCGGCCGAC
This sequence comes from Streptomyces sp. NPDC090021, assembly GCF_044748225.1. Lineage (NCBI taxonomy): Bacteria > Bacillati > Actinomycetota > Actinomycetes > Kitasatosporales > Streptomycetaceae > Streptomyces > Streptomyces sp. NPDC090021. The sequence continues at coordinate 175,837 of NZ_JBIVFO010000015.1, forward strand.
GTCCGCGTCCAGCTCCAGCACGGCGCCGATCAGGGCCCGCGCCTCCGCCTCGATACCGGTGTCGGTCACGGCGGCCGTCGTGGAGGTGTCGGCGGTGCCAAACCCCAAGGCCCCCGGCACCGCGCTCAGCGCCGGACGCGCGCGCTCGTCGGCCGCTGCCGCCGCGGCGGTCTCCAGTGCCCGGACGTTCTCCCCCACGGTCGGTATCCGGTGCGCCTCGGCGGTGGTCTTGACGATCAGCCGGGCGGCACCGGCCCGTACCGCCAGCCGGGCCGCGTCCTCCAGCAGCAGCCGGGCCCCGCCGGGCGAGCGCGGGAAGACGCCCATGTAGGCGTAGAGCACGACGTGGTGGTCGACGTCGGGCAGCAGTTCACCGGCCAGCCGGGCGAGGACGGTGAGCGCCTCCTCGTCCTGGCGCGGGTCGGCCTGCTGGGCGTAGCTGAGCGAGACGGAGTTCAGCCCGTGCTGCCGGAAGAACAGCGCCTCCAGCACACTCACCGCGATCAGCAGGCTCGGCGGACACAGCTGCCCCATCAGGCAGCCGCCGAAGGTCTCCAGGTGCGGCTCGGATCCGTGTTCCCCCACCGAGGCGAGCAGTTCGCAGCTCCGCCGCCAGGCGGTGACCGCCTCGCGCAGCGGCGTACGGCTGTACGGCAGGCAGTACGAGACCGGGCCGCCCTCGGTGGCGTCCAGGCCGACCGCCAGCAGCGCGCGGACGATGTGCTCGGGCATCGCCGAACCGTGCCGGACCTGTACCGGGAAGCGGGCGTCCATGACGCCCCGCAGGAGCGTGCGGGTGGTCTCGGCGGGGTGGTTGGCGATCGGGTACCCGTTGAGGCCGACGCCCTCGGCGAGCGCGCGCCGGGCGGCGTCGAGGTCACCGGTGCGGGTGTAGCTGTCGAGCGTGACGGTGCCGACGGTGACGGCGTCCGCGTCCCGGGTGGCCCGCAGGCCGTCGCGCATCCGCAGCGGATCGGCCATGCCCATCCGGGGCTGGACCACCAGGACGCCGGCCGCGCGGGCCCGGGCGACGAAGGCGCCGAAACCGGGCGCCGGCCCGGCTCCTGCGCTCGGCGGCATGGGCGGTGGCACGGGCAGCGGCACGGCGGGAGCTCGGCTCGCGGCGCCCGCGGGGCCGCCGGTCACAGCAGCACCCCCGACCCGGCGGGCAGGGCGCGCGACCCGGACCCGGCGGGCAGCGAACCGACGAAGGACTGGAAGTCCAGCACCGAGCCGCCCTCTTCGAAGACCCCGTCGAAGCCCGCCGTCAGCAGCGCCCGCTGCCGGGCCGCCGTGCCGGAGCCGGAGATCCCGAGCTTCCCGCCGATCACGGCGGGGGTACCAGCCAGTTCGGGGCAGGCGCGCAGCGCCTGCACCACCCGCAGTCCGTCGTGGAAGCCGTGCCCGTTGACGCTGCTCAGGACGATGAGGCCGGGCCCGATCCGGCGGCACTCGGCGACCAGCAGCTCGTCCGGCACGCAGGCGCCCAGGTTGGTGACCCGGTGCCCGAGTTCCTCCAGCAGCAACTGCAGGAAGACCAGGTTCCAGGTGTGCGAGTCCGAGGCCATGGTCGTCACGACGACGTCCAGACCGGTCGGCTCGGCCTTTCCGTGCTGCTCCACGGCATGCTGCTCCACGGCGCAAACCCTCTGTGTCGGTAGGTGGTGGGGAGCCCCGGCCAGGGGCGGGGACTGCGTTGTCCGGGGGCGGTCCGCCCGGCCGTATACAGAACGCTAGGGAGGTTCCGGGCACCGGACCGGCAGCTCGCCCGGCAGGATGCGGGCAGTATCGGCGCAGGCCGGAGCGGTGGAACGGGGCGTGGGGACGGATGGGCGCGGGGCGCGGCCACCGGACGGTTCTCAGCTCGCCGCCGCCAGCTCCGCGTACCCGCCGGCCCCGCACAGCCGCCGGCAGAGGTTCAGCACGGTGAAGCGGACGCCGTCACGGGCCGGGACGCTGCGGATCAGGCCGCTGGCCAGCAGTTCGTGCACCGCGGCCAGGCATTCCTGCGGCGGCCGGCCGCTCAGCCGGGCGGCGTCCTCCCCCGACCAGTCCCCCGGTACGGCCGCGAGCCGCTCCAGCAGGTCCCGCCGGCCGAGCGTCAGCCGGTCCAGCGCGGCCCCGAGGGCCGCCCCCACGTCCGCCCTGCCGCCGAACCCGGCCGGGGGCGGCGCCAGATGCAACGGGCCGTCCGTCAGCCGTGCCACCAGCTGGCGCGGGGAGAGCACCGTCGACCAGCCCGCCACGAGTTCCAACGCCCCCGGCAGCCCGTCGAGCTGGCGGCAGATCGAGGCCACGGCCGGCGCCTCCTCGGGCTCCAGCCGGAATCCGGGCCGCAGCCGGCGCAGGTGCGAGAGCAGCAGCCGTACGGCGCCCACCTCGGCCAATGCCACCGGGTCGTGGTCGAGTTCCGGTCCGGGGGTGGGCAGCGGGGCGAGCGGGATCACCTGTCCGCCCGACAGCGGCTGGGGCACCCGGGCGGTGACCAGCACCCGCAGGCCGGGGCAGCGGTGGAACAGCTCGTCCAGCAGAGCGGTGTCCACACCGGCGTCCGCCCCGTCCAGTACCAGCAGGGTGGGCCGGTCCCCGATCGTCCGGGCGAGTCCGGCGACCGACTGCCGGCCGCAGTCGATCCAGTGCACCGACCACCGCGAGGCGAGGTGCAGCCGTCTCGCGACCTCCAGGACCAGCCTGGTCTTGCCGACCCCGCCGAGGCCGGCGACGGTGACCAGCCGGTCGCCGTGCACGGCGAGCGCGTCGGTCAGCACCTCGACCTCCAGTTCCCGGCCCACGATCGCACCGCGGGCCACGGGCGGGGCGGTCGGCTCCTCACGCGGCTCCTCGACGAGCGTCTGCCGGCGCGCGGCGGCCTCGAAGCTCGACCGGTGCCGGCCCTCCAGACGCAGCGCGTCGGCCAGCAGGCGGACCGTCTCCTGGCGGGGGCGTTGCACCCGCCCGCTCTCCATGTCCCGGATCGCGCGGACGCTCAGGGTCGCGTGATCGGCGAGCACCTGCTGGGTCAGGCCGACGCGTTCGCGCCGGACCCTGAGCAGCTCTCCGAATCCCGTAGTCGACTGCGGCGAGGTAACACCGTGCATGTCTAGTCCACCTTCCGTGGGTTGGCCAAGTACCGGGGACCGAGGGGCCCGGAGGCCTGTGGCCCGCCGGCGGCGGCTGCGAGCGGTGGTGACCATCGAGCCGTGTTCCCCTTGGCGCCGATGGTCCCCGGCCCGGCTCTACGGCCGATCAACGGCCGATCACCACCCGCCACCGGGGTCCTTCGGGCGCCGGTGCCTCACCCCCGCAGGCGGCGCAGGCATGCCTTCCAGCGGTGCCGGACGACGGTCCCCGGCTGGACAACGGTCCCCGGGTGTTCGGCCGTCACGCGGGCCACCTCCCTGGCCACGCCGGACGCACCGTTCTCCTCGGCCCAGCGGTACCAGTCGATGGTGTTCCCGTACGCGCCGCGCTGTTCGTGGACCCGGGCGCCATCCAGGATGGCGGCCGTGTCACCGGCCTTGCGGGCCTCCAGCAGCCAGGACCGGGCAACCTGGACGTGCTCGTCGCTCCCCGCCTTCAGCTGAACCTTGGCGCGTCGGCGCATGGCCCGGACGTTGCCCGCCTCGGCGAGGTCGCGGTAACGCCGTACCCCCTCCTCTAGGGCCTGTATTGAGTTGCCCCGTGGAGCAAGGAGCGGCGTTCGGTGCGTGCCCTCGGCGTGCGGGACGAATATCCTCGTAGCGGAGCTACTA
>NZ_JBIVFO010000016.1:0-23206 GCF_044748225.1 Streptomyces sp. NPDC090021
CCTGCCCCCCCCCGCCCCCCCCGCTATGGGGGGTGCCGGGTGGGTTGGCGGGGGGGGGGCCCCCCCCCCCCGTTTGGGGGGGGGGGGGGGGGGGGGGGGCGGGGCCCGGGGGCCCCCCCCCGGCCGGCGTGGTCAGCGGAGAAGTTCGGGGGGTGCGGCCTGGGGCAGGTGCGTCATGAGCAGTTCCGACGCGGGTCCTCGGTCGGGGTTCGGCCTCAGGTGCAGGAAGGCGCCGACGCCAGGGAACTGCGCCGCTTCCAGGAGGGGGCCGACGCGGGAGGGGCTCGGGAAGAGTCCCGCCGTCAGGGTGGGATCTTCCTTCACCCGGGAGGCGTGGGCCACACACCATGACCGCCGGACGACACCCGCGGACACGACCGCGACGGCGGGTGTGCCAGCCCGGTGGTGCCGGTCCAGGAGCCGGCCGAGGTACAGCTCGGCCATCTCCGCCGAGGACGTGTCGTAGCGGAAAGCGGTGCTCGGGGTCGTACCGGGCATCGTGGCCACCGCTTCGAGACCCTGGGTGAACACGTTCCGGTACGCCCGCTTCTCAGACCGGTTGAGCGGACGCGAGGTACGGCGCGGACGACCGCTTCCCGCCGCCAGTTTGCTGGCATCGAGGCGGTCAGCACTCAGGATGGATACGGACCGGTCCCGGTGGAGGTCGTGTCGGAAACCCATCCAGCTGTCGGCTGCGGCGGGTACGTCGTCGTGCCTCATCGCGAGGCACCCAGTGGTTCCGACGACCCCGTCCCCCGACGGGACGACCACGTAGACCGTCTCGGGCGGGAAGCGAACAGGGCCGAGAGAAACGACCGTGCAGCGGGTGGTACTGAAGAGACCCTCGCCGCCGGCGGCGATAGCACGAGATGTCGAGTAGACGGACACTTCAACTCCAGTTAGCGATTGCGAACATACTGGAGCCTCGCCTGTGGTAGCTCGGGCCGCGGGTCACGGCTGCGAGCCCTTCCCTGCCTGCTCAACGCTAGGCCCCAAGTGCGCTGTGTGACAAGCGGATTGGGGTCCGTTGCGTGCGGCCTACCTGTTAATGCAGGTCAGGGCAGGAAGTCCGTCATCGCCGGGTAGTTCTGGGAGCTGAGGGCCGGAAAGGGGTTTGCGTTCATTCTTTCCAACTGGGCGACAGATGAGGCCATTTGTATGGCCTGCCCGATTGGGTCATCTTTTTTGATGACGAATACGTACTCGTTCTCGGAGGTCGGTAGCCGCATCGGCAGCGTGATGAGCCCCAGTTCTGCCAGTGCTTGGGTGATCTGGTCGCAGAGCTCCCGACTCAGCCGGTCGCGATCAGGATCCGCATACTTCTTGATGAAGCGCATCGACAGCCGCTTTACGCCGTGGTCGACCTCAACGGCATGCGCGATAACGGTGAAGTCCATAACTAAGCAGACTACTCAGTTAACTGCACGGCAATCAACGGATCGTGACCTCTGGGGTGCTGACCTGCGCGGGCATGTGAAAACCCCGCCTCGGACTCGTGCCCGAAGCGGGGTTCACCGGAGGGGCGGCGGGCGTCAGCCCTCCAGGAAGGCCAGCAGGGAGTTGGCGAGGAGGTACGGGTCCTCCGCGCCGCACAGTTCGCGGGCGCTGTGCATGGACAGGATCGCGACGCCGATGTCCACGGTCTGGATGCCGTGGCGGGCGGCCGTGATCGGGCCGATCGTCGTGCCGCACGGCATCGAGTTGTTGGAGACGAACGTCTGCCACGGGACGCCGGCCCGCTCGCACGCGGCGGCGAACACCGCGCGGCCGCTGCCGTCGGTGGCGTACCGCTGGTTGACGTTGACCTTCAGGATCGGGCCCGCGTTGACCCGCGGGTGGTGCGTGGGGTCGTGGCGCTCACCGTAGTTGGGGTGGACGGCGTGCCCGGTGTCGGAGGACAGGCAGATGGTGCCGGCGAAGGCCCGCGCCCGGTCCTCGTAGGATCCGCCGCGAGCGAAGACTGAACGTTCCAGCACGTTCCCCAGCAGCGGGCCGTCGGCTCCGGTGTCCGACTGGGAGCCGTTCTCCTCGTGGTCGAAGGCGGCCAGCACCGGGATGTGGTCGAGCTTCTCGGCGCCGGACACGGCCGCGAGGGCCGCGACCCCGGCGTGCACGGACAGCAGGTTGTCCATCCGGGGCCCGGCGACGAGCTCGCGGTCGCGGCCCAGGTAGGAGGGCGGCTCGATCGAGTGGACCATCAGGTCCCAGCCGGCCACCGAGCCGTGTTCCAGGCTCTCTTCCTCCTCCAGGAACGCGATGAGGTCGCCCTCGTGCGCCTCGCCCAGGCCCCAGATCGGCTGCATGTGGCGCTGTTTGTCGAGCTTGAGGCCGTCGGTGTTGACCGACCGGTCCAGGTGCACGGCCAGTTGGGGCACGCGCAGCAGGGCCCGGTCGATGTTGACGAGGCGTTCGGTGCCGTCGCGCAGGGTCAGCCGTCCGGCCAGGCCGAGGTCCCGGTCCAGCCAGGTGTTGAGCAGGGTGCCGCCGTAGATCTCGACCGCGATCTGCCGCCAGCCCTGCGAGCCCGTGTCGGGGAGGGGCTTGACCCGCAGGTTCGGCGAGTCGGTGTGGGCGCCGATGATGCGGAACGGGGTGTGTGCCGCGGCGCCTTCGGGGACGTACCAGGCGATGAGCGCGCCGCCGCGGAGCACGAACCTGCCCCCGGTGCCCGCGTCCCAGGCGTCCGTCTCCGACAACTGCCGGAAGCCTGCCTTCTCCAGCCGCTCGGCCGCATTGGCCACGGCGTGGTACGGCGACGGACTGGCCGTCAGGAAGGTCATCAGATCGTCGGTGTGGCCGCGATCGAAGCGGGCGGGAGAGCTCATCGTATTTCCCTTGTGTGGAAGCCCCCGGCTGCAGCCGGGTGAGGAAACGCATTTCCGGCTCGGAGCCTCGCTGCGGCGGTGTGCCGCGGCGTGAGGCCGTGACCTGTGCTGGTGTGCGGATCGTGACCGATCGAGGCGGCGGCGGTGTGGGTGTTCCCGCCGCGCAGCGGTCGTTCACATACCGTTTCTATCCGACGGACGCGCGGGCCGTGGAACGGTCGCGGACCTTCGGACAGCCGCGGTCGGTGCGCTCGGCCCGCAGGACCGCCGGCGGCCGGGAGGGGAACGCCGCGGTCGGTCCGCCGGCCGTCGGGCCGGATGCTGCTCGGGGTGGGGCGGGTGCGGGACCTCATCGGGAGTCCTCCTCTCGGTCGGGGGCGGGCCGTGGCGGAACGGGACCCTCACGCGTGAGTGTGGGAATCCCTCCCGCTCGGGAGGGGTGGAAGCCGAGTGGTTCACCTTAACGAGCGTCGGGTTCGTGTTCGTCATGGCCGGACCGGGCGCGTTGCGGGCGGCTCGGCCCCGATCGGACCGGCCCCGATCGGCTCGGCCCCGACCGGCCCGGACCCGACCGGCTCGGCCCGGTCCTGATCGGCCCGGCTCTGCTCAGCCCGGCGGGCGCTCGAACCTGCGCTGCAGTTGCCTGCGCTCGCCCCGGCGGATGCGCGGGAGCATTTCGGGGGTCTGGGGGGAGCGCTGCGCGCGCCGTCTGCGTCCGGCGCAGAAGATGCAGGCCTCGCCGGGGGGCGCGTCGGGGTCGATGGGGGCGCCGGGGTGCTCGGAGCAGCCCGAGGCGTTGCGCGGGCGGGACAGCTCGCGGGCGACGATGAAGGCGCGGTGGAGGTCGTCGGCGATGCGGACGAAGTCCTCGGCGGGGGAGGACAGACCCAGGTGGAACCGCTGGTCCTCGACGGTGCGCAGGTGCGTGCGCAGGGCGTGGAGGGTGTACGGGCCGTCCGGGACCGGGTAGCCCAGGCGCCGCTGCTCGCCGGCGGGTGCGGGGGCGGGGGCGGGGCGGCCGTGCCGGCGCTGTCCGAGGCGTCGGCGGTCGTTGCAGATGAGGCAGCGGCCCCAGCCGTCGGGGGCCTCGGGGTCGAGGGCGCCGTTGGGGTGTTCGGGGCAGCCGGTGTAGCTCTTGGCGGGGGCCAGTCCGGCGGCGGTCTGGAAGGCCACGTACAGCGCGTCGGCGATGGTGTCGTACTCGGCGGGGTGGGCGCCGTCGTAGAGCTCGCGCAGGTGGTCGCCGAGGCTGCCCAGGCTCGCCTGCAGCTCCTTGAGGGCGTACGGGCGCCCGGTGGGGACGGAGTACCCCCTGCTGCCGTGCTGATCCTGTGGACTCATGCGTACGAGCGTCCCATGAACGACTGACATCGGGGGAAAGTCGCAGTACAGGGCCCTGGTGGGGGCCCGGGTACGCGGCAGCGGCCGGGTCCCTGTGCAGGGGACCCGGCCGCTGTGCGGATGCGGGCGCAGCGCTTGCTGCGGGTGGGGCGGGGCGCGTCCTGGGAAGCCCTAGAAGGCGGCCTCGTCGAGCTCCATGAGGGAGTTGTCGACGGCCTCGGCCAGCTGGCGCTGGACCGAGACGCCCGGGAGGACCTCGGCGGCGAAGAACTTCGCGGCGGCGATCTTGCCGGTGTAGAAGGGGACGTCCTTGGCGGAGGCCGTTGCCAGCTTCTCGGCGGCCACGGCGGCGCCCTTGAGCAGCAGGTATCCGACGACCACGTCGCCGGAGGCCATCAGGAGGCGGGTGGTGTTCTGGCCGACCTTGTAGATGTTCTTGACGTCCTCGCCGGTGGCGGTGAGGTCGACGATCATCTGGCCGACGATGGCCTCCAGGTCCACGGCGGCCTTGGCGAGCGCGTCGCGGGCGCCGGCCAGCTCCTCGCCGCCGACGGCCTCGGCCAGGAACTTCTTGATCGTCTCGGAGAGGATGTTCAGCGAGGCGCCCTGGTCCCGGACGATCTTCCGGAAGAAGAAGTCCTGGCCCTGGATGGCCGTGGTGCCCTCGTAGAGGGTGTCGATCTTGGCATCGCGGATGTACTGCTCGATCGGGTACTCCTGCAGGTAGCCGGAGCCGCCGAAGGTCTGCAGGGACTGCGCGAGCTGCTCGTAGGACTTCTCCGAGCCGTAGCCCTTCACGATCGGCAGGAGCAGGTCGTTCAGGCCGATGAGGGAGGAGGCGTCCTCGCCCGCGGCCTGCTTGACCTGGATCTCGTCCTGGACGGTCGCGGTGTACAGGACGAGGGCGCGCATGCCCTCGGCGTACGCCTTCTGCGTCATGAGCGAGCGGCGCACGTCCGGGTGGTGCGTGATGGTGACCTTGGGCGCGGTCTTGTCCATGAAGTTCGCGAGGTCCGGACCCTGCACGCGCTCCTTGGCGTACTCCAGCGCGTTCAGGTAGCCCGTCGAGAGCGTCGCGATGGCCTTCGTGCCGACCATCATGCGGGCGAACTCGATGATCATGAACATCTGACGGATGCCGTCGTGCTTGTCGCCGATCAGCCAGCCCTTGGCGGGGTGCTGGTCGCCGAAGGTCATCTCGCACGTGTTGGAGGCCTTGAGGCCCATCTTGTGCTCGACGTTCGTGGCGTACACGCCGTTGCGCTCGCCCAGCTCGCCGGTCTCCCAGTCGAAGTGGAACTTCGGGACGAGGAAGAGGGACAGACCCTTGGTGCCCGGGCCGTGGCCCTCGGGGCGCGCGAGGACGTAGTGGAGGATGTTCTCCTCCATGTCGTGCTCACCGGAGGTGATGAAGCGCTTCACGCCCTCGATGTGCCAGGAGCCGTCCTCCTGCTGGATGGCCTTGGTGCGGCCGGCGCCCACGTCCGAGCCGGCGTCCGGCTCGGTGAGGACCATGGTGGAGCCCCAGCGCTTCTCGACGGCGATCTGCGCGATCTTCTTCTGCGCCTCGTTGCCCTCCTCGTGGAGGACGCCGGCGAAGGCCGGGCCGGAGGAGTACATCCACACGGCCGGGTTCGAGCCGAGCAGGAGCTCCGCGTAGGCCCAGACGAGGGAGCGCGGGGAGACGGTGCCGCCGATCTCCTCCGGGATGCCCAGACGCCAGTACTCGGAGTCCATGAAGGCCTTGTAGCTCTTCTTGAAGGAGGCCGGGACCGGCGCCGTGTTGGTCTCCGGGTCGAAGACGGGCGGGTTGCGGTCGGCGTCCGCGAAGGACTCGGCCAGCTCGTTCTCGGCGAGGCGGGCTATCTCGGACAGGACGCTCTTGGCGGTCTCGGTGTCCATCTCCTCGAACGGACCGGTGCCGTACTGCTGGTCGCGGCCGAGCACCTCGAAGAGGTTGAACTCGATGTCGCGGAGATTCGACTTGTAGTGCCCCATGGCGACGGCTCCGTTAAGGCTCGGGGAGACAGGTTCCTCGTACATACCAATCGGTAACAACATGATGCTACCCGCCGGTAATAACGGCAACCCTTCCGTGCCGACTGTGACCAGGGTCAAGCTCGCACCACACCGTCTTGGTGCCGTACCCCTGTGTGACCCCCCACCGCAGCGACAGCGCGTCGAGCAGGGCGAGCCCGCGCCCGGACTCCTCGTCCCCGGCGGCCTCCCGTCGTACGGGCCGGGCCGCCGGTGCGGGATCGGTGAGCTCGACCCGCGTACGGGTTGCCCTTCCGCTGATCCGCAGGGTGACGGGCGTGCCCTCGCCGAGGTGGCGGACGACGTTGGCCAGCAGCTCGGTGACGCACAGCTCGGCGTCGGGGTGCCCGTCGGGCCCGAGGTGCTCGCGCACGGCGTGCCGCAGCACGGGGGCCGCCTGGGGCGTAGCGAGCAGCCGGATGATGAGTTCGTTCACCGCTTCGCCAGTGCGGAGGCGATCCGCTGCGCGGTGGCGGCGCTGCAGTTGCCGAGGGTGATCAGGGGTGGCATGCCGTAGCGCCCGGCGTAGGAGGGCAGGTGCAGGTCCAGCGAGGGCAGGGTGATCCCGTGCGCGGCCAGCGCGCCGCGCAGCGCGTCGAGGGCCGCGACGGCCTCGCGGTCGTGGGGGTGGTCGCTCATGATGAACCCTTCCGTGGCGGAGTGTGACGAAGTCCTCACAGGCTGGCGCGCGGTTGCCTACCGTGGGAAGGGTTTCCGGTCCACAGTGCGGAGTGTGGAAGGCAGGCCGATCGTGGCTGCGCGTAAGGACATTGACGGCTCTGAGAGCGTTCCCGCCTTCTACGGCAAGGAGCTGCGCTGGAGGCGGGAGGAGGCGGGCCGCACGCTTCAGGAGACGGTGGAGGGCAGCTTCTACGCGGCGACCTACCTGAGCGAGATCGAGCGCGGCCAGCGGCGCATGCCGGTGGACTTGGCCTGTCATGTCGACCGGGTGCTCAGGACCGACGGCTTCTTCGAGCGGCGTTGCGAGGACGTTCGCAAAGCCCGGAGCGTCGGTCACGCCAAGTACGCCGAGCGGATTCTTGAGGCGGAGAGGCTCGCGGAAACCATCGAGGAGTGGAGCCCGACGGCGCTTCCCGGCCTGCTGCAGACGGAAGCGTATGCACGGGCCCTCGCCGGGGCGGAACGTCCCCTGGAGCCGCGGGAGGAGACCGACGTCAAGATCGAGGCCAGGCTGGCGAGGGCTGCCGCCCTCTTCGAGGGCGCGCAGGCGGCGCCCGAGTACTGGGTGATCCTGCACGAGTCGCTGCTGCGGCTGCCGATCCTTCCGTCCCAGCAGATGGCGGACCAGTTCGACCATGTCGCGGACCTGGTACGGCGCAAGCGGATCGTTCCACAGATCGTCCCGTGGAACGCCGGAGCGCACCCGTTCATGGCGGCGGGAACCGTCCTCATCCTGACGTTCGGCGACGCGCCGCCGCTGGTGTACACGGAGTCCCTGCATAGCGGGGTCACCATCGACGATCCAGCCCTCGTGAAGCGTTACCGAAGGTCGTACGATCTGCTGAGGGCCGCCGCGCTACCGCCGAAGGCGACCCTCGCCATGATCGAGGCGGCCGTAGAGGACTACCGAAATGGCAAGCAGCCGAACTGACTTGAACGCAGCGCGGTGGCGCACCAGCAGCTACACCAACAGTGACGGGGGCACCTGCGTCGAGGTGGCTGACGGCGTAGCAGGACTGGTGCCCGTCCGGGACTCCAAGCGGCCCGACGGCGGGGTGGTCGTGGTCAGCACCGCGGCCTGGGGGCCCTTCGTGGCCGCGCTGAAGGGCTGCTGACCGCACCCCGCAGGGGAGCCGCAGGGGAGCCGCAGGGGATCGGTGGCCGGTACCGGCCGGTACGGCCGCAGGCGCTCGGTAGGCTTCGGCCCATGTACGGCTACGACCAGAACCCGGGCGCCCAGCAGCAGGGCTACGCGCAGCAGCCTCCGCCGCAGCAGGGCTACGCGCAGCAGACGCCGCCGCTGTACCCGGAGCCGTCCCCGCCGTCACTCACGGACGCCGTGCGTGCCTTCACCACCGGTCAGCTCGCCGCCGAGGACTTCCAGCAGATCTTCGCGACCTCGAAGGTCTACTGCCCGCGCGGCGAAACCCCGGGCTTCCTGGCGTTGCACAACACGCAGCACCCGGTCATCCCCATGTTCTCCACGCTGAAGGAGCTGCGCCGGTACGCCGGCAAGGAGTCCAAGTACTTCGTGATCACCGGCGCCGAGGTGATCGACCTGCTGCCGACCGGGTACGGCTTCGTCCTCGACATGGAGGGCGACCACCGGATGGTCTTCGACGCGAAGGCGGTCGAGCAGATGGTCGACTTCGCCATGCGCCGCATGTACGGCTAGTCGCCCTGGCTGCGCCGACGGCCGAAGCAGGCCGGCCGGGCCGCACCCGCACATACGCACGCGTGGCCGCCGCGGACGCCGAAGACTGCCGGGACCCGGCAGCGTCCCCGTACCCGCCGCCCTGCGAGGATCCGGCTGCGGGCGGGATCGGTGGAGGTGGGCGATGGCCGGATTGGGCAGCAGTACGGCAGCGGAGTGGCCGTGGCTCGGGCGCGTACTGTGTGCCGTCTGCGCCCTGGTGTCCTTCTTGGCGGCCCCCCTCACCGGCGTACTGGCCACCGCCGCCCTGGGCTGGACGGGGACCCCCGGGCTGCTGACCGCGGTGAGCTGTCGTGAGCAGGCCACGGGCAGGGGGGTGACCACGAGGTGCTACAGCACCTTCGTCCCGGACGACAGGCGCGTGCCGGCCGAGGCGGTGAGCGTCGACTGGCCCCGCGGCAGCGAAGGCGCGGCGAAGCACGTACGGACGACCGTGCTGGGCGTCCACCAGAAGGAGGACGCGCTCGACGCGGTCCTGCTCCTGGCCGTGACCGCGAGTCTGGTCGCGCTCGGCACAGTCGCCCTGCGGACCCTGCGACCCCTGCCGATCCGGGCGCGCGCCGGGCAGGCGCCGCGCCGCCACCGCTGACTGCGGCGACGGAGACCCGCATCGTGCTGCGGGTCTTTGTCCTACGGCCGTCCGCTGGTCCAGTCGCGGCCTTCCAGGCGGGAGAGGACCTTGGCGTACACCGTGGTCGCCGCCGCGACGACGGTCGATATGGAGGCCAGCGCGAGGATGCCCAGCAGCGCGGGCCACTCGCGCAGCGCGTCGCGGCACGAGCGGTCCTCGGACAGCGGGCCGACCAGCGGGCCCCGGCACTCGGGTCTGCTGCCGTAATCGGGGCCGTAGTCGGCGAGCATCAGGAAGATGAACCATCCCCAGAGGGCCATGGCCAGGAGCATCCAAGCGATCGACCACCCCTCGATGCGTCCTGCCCGCCGCGGCTCCTCGGAGCGCGCCGGTGAGGCGGCCGCGGGATCGGGCGTCTGCCCGTCCGCTCCGTCGGTGGTCATGTCTCTCCTTCTGACTGTGCTTGAAAAACGGGAGTTCATCGCACCGCGCGTGCGGTACCCGTGCCGAACCGCCGTCGGTGGGCCCAGCGCTCCGGTCAGCCGCGCGGGATCGTCACGGCGGGGCAGCCGTGCTGCTTTCCGGCGGCGTCGAGGAATGCCTGGAAGACCTCCCGCCGGGCCTGGCCCGACCGATAGGCCTCCTTCAGGGACCTGAGGTAGGTGTTGTTCCAGCGCACGCCGAAGTACACCTCCTCGGTTCCGCACTTCAGGACGGCCCGGGTCGTTCCGTCTGCCACACCCGCGCCGTCCGGCAGGTCCTTGAAGCCCTCGGATTCCTTGAGGCGTTCGTTGACGATGTCCGGGTCGAGGCTGGAGCCGAACGACAGCAGGGCTTCGTCCTGACCACCGGACTCGTACAGGTCGCAGGCCCATGAGTCTGCCGTTGTTCCGCTGGTGCGCTGATCTTCGAGTGTGGCGCCGTCCTTCGCCACGGCGCTGTCCGGCAGCCGGAATCCGGGAATCTGGCATACCGAGTCTGCTGTGATTGTTTCCGGGCTTGCGGGCGGCCGCACTTTGGGCGTCTGCAGCGGGGCGCCGGCGGAGCACCCGGACGCGGTGGCGACCCTCTGCGCGGTGTCCAGGAGCAGGCTCGTGAGCTTCTGAGGGTCCACCTTTCCCTTCTTCAGCTCAGCCCGGACGATGGGAACTTCGTTTGACTGCGGGAGTATCTTCACGCCCGCCAGGACGTTGCCGACCGTTCGGCACCCTTCGGGCAGCATCACCCAGCCCCGGGTTCCGGAGACCGCGCCGGTCACTCCTCCCGACAGGAAGGTCCTGCTTGAGGAGTTGTGCCAGACATTCGTTTTGAAGGGAAAGTCCGGTTCGTAGATCTCGGTGCTCACCTCCATCTCCAGTTCCTCGGCCCCCGTGATCGTGCTGGTGCGGCTCACCGTGCAGCGGAACGACGTGCCGTCGCTGTGGCGTTGCTGGCCGCCTCCCGAGACGCGGCCCCGAGTGTCGAGGACCGACTCGGCCTGCTCGCCGGCCAGCTTTCCCGCGCACAGTTCCGTGGCGGCGAGCACGTTCGTGTCCCACCACAGGAACAGCCCGGCGAGGACCGACAGACCCGTGCAGCTCGCGACGGCGGCGATCGCCTTCTTGTTTTTCACTTCCGTGATCCTGCTCTTGAATTCGCTGCAGCGAGCTGTCCGATGCGGAGTGCTACGGCCGGGCCGGCACGATCACGCTGCAGAAGACCTTGCCGGTCGCCCGGCCGGAGTGCCGGAACTGGTCCGGACCTTCTCCCTTCAGTTCGAAAGGAGTTGAACTGCCCCGCATTTGTACTGGTTGCCGGCAGAATCGATGAAGGACTGGAACATCTCGTGTGAGACGGAGACCCCTCGGTCGCTGACAGCGCTCCGGTACTCGTCGCTCCAGCGCATGCCGAAGTACACCATCTTGTCACCGCACTTGAGGGCAGCGGCGTTCAGGTCCCTGTCCGTGCCTCCCGCACCGCCGGGGAGGTCCGTCAAGGTGTCCTTCTTGAGGATGGGGTCGACGATGCGCGGATCGGAGCTTGCCGCGAACCAGATCACTGTGTCTCCGTCACGTCATCCCTTCGCTGTCGGGCATCCGCGTTCCTTGGCCACGGCGTTGAAGAACGCGTCGAAGAGCGCCGCACGAGCCTTGGAGAGCTTGTCCCCTCCCTCATCCAGCAGGAGGTCCCTGTAGGCATCGTTGTAGTCCATGCCGATGTACAGGTCACCGGTCGTGCAGGGGGTGACGGTTCGGGCGCGCCCCTGGGTGGCCGTTTGATCGCGGCGTACTGCCTGGGTGAGAACGGGGTCGTCGCTGGCCGACAGAGTGACCAGTGGGGCCCCGGGGCCCTGCAGGCTCAGGCCGCACACCTGGGTCCGGGCGTCTTTCCCCGTGATGCGCTCGGTTCCCGGCTCCGCTTTGCCCGTGACCAGAGCAGCCTCAGGCAACCGGAAGCCCGGTATCCCGCAGGCCTGGGCCGGATCAGTGGGCTGCGGCGTACCGGCCGGTCCCTGGAGGCGTGCGGGGTCGTTCAACGCGCTGGTATCCGTGCAGCCGAGGCCGTCGGCCACGTGCCGAGCGCTGGTCATCGCCACCCGGGCGAGGGCCTCGGGGGTTGTCCGGCCTTGTACGAGATTCACTTTGAGCACGGGGACGTCGGCAGGCTTTGAGTTGGGCCGCGTCGCGAGGGGGCAGTCCGTGGGGAGCAGCACCCATGCCTGTGTCTCGGAGGCCGCTCCGGTCGCTCCGCCGACGAAGTAGGAGAGGGCGGAGGCGTCCTTCCACAGTGGGTAACCGACCAGGGCGAAGTCTGCGCTGTCGAAGGACAGCTCCGCCTGCACCTCGGGCTGGTCATCGCTCAGGAACTTGTTGGTGCGCTGCACCGTGCAGGTGAAGCTGTAGTACGGCCCGGACTCCTCGTAGAACCCTCCTTGGACCATCCTGCCCCCGCCTGCGAGTACGGAGTCCACCTCGGTTGAGGGCAGGGCGCCGGCGCAGAAGCGACTCGGACCCAGTGCATCGGTGTTCCACCAGGTGAGCAGACCAGCGCAGCAGGCGAAAGTGAGGACTGCGGCCAGTCCGACGGCCAGGGGCCACCGACGTGATGGTGTGGTGTTCGCGGCCATCGGCGTCACTTCTTCTCTCGTAGCGCGTCGTAAGCGTCTTGACGCCCACTGGTATAGCTCTGCAGTGCTTCGCGTTGAGCGGCGCCGACCATGTCGTTCGACTGCCCGCTTTCGGTGCCCCAGCTCGTGAAGAACTGCCTGAGGTCCTTCTGAGCTGCGTCGTTGCCCGAGCTGATGCGCTCGCGCGCCAGCAGGCCCTCTTCTGCGGTGGCCGCCTTGAGCCATTCGTTCCAGCATCCGTCGACCACTCGCTGGGCCATGTCCCCGACAACCGGGATGCCGGTAACAGCACCGCCGATGACGTGGTACCCGTATACGCGTGTGTCCGTCTTGGCGCTGAGCTCCGCATCGCGCTCACTGAGTTGGATGTCGCCGCCGATGGCGTTGATGACGCCGTTGACCTCGCCGATCTTCGCAGCACGGTTCTTGACTGCCTCGGGGGCCGACAGGTCCTCTGTGCTGAGCTGCTCCGCCGTGTAGCGGCGTTGGGACTCGTGGAGGAGGAAGTAGTTCTCGGGGTCCTCCGATACGCCGCGCAGCACACGGATCAGGCTGCTTCGGCTGTTCTGGATCTGGGAGTGGTCTCCGTCGGCGAGCGCGTTGTCCTCACCGACGACGTCGGCTGGGGCGTCGCCCGCGATGATGTCCACGATGTCAGGCGAGAACGAGGACAATGCCCTCGCGAGTGGGCCGCGCACGTTCGCGTATCCCTCGTCCTCGTCCTTGAGCAGGCCGTCGCCGTTCGCCTTCAGCTCGCCCTTGTCGTCCTTGCCGTTGCTGTCGCCGTAGTCGAGCAGGTTGATCGTGTCGTGCATGATGCGGGCCTCGGCCTCGCTGTGGCGGCCGAGTTCCTCGCCCGGCGACCCCGGCGGGCGTCCGGTGGTGGCGGCTTCGAGGGCGAGGCCCAGGCCGGCCCGGACGTCCTTGCCGAAGGTATCGTCGCGGGCCACCGTGACGTTGCCGTGCCATTCCGAGGTGTTGACGATGTTCCAGTCGCGCTGCGTCAGCAGGTGTTCCAGGCGGTTCTTGTCGCCGTCGGCGTTCGGGTCGAGGTATCCGGTCGCCGTCGCGGGGTCACGGCTCATGATCCCCAGTGCTCCGTCGACGGGGTCGTTGGCGAACCAGCCGTCCTTCTTGCCCTCGAACCTGCCGTGCAGGTCCCAGACGTTCTTGTCCTTCTTCTCGGCGTCGATCATCTGGTCCGTGAGGTCGCCGAGGAACTGTGGCGAGTAGCCGTCGCCCTGCTGCAGGAGGGTGACCAGGCCCTGGTAGCCGCGGATCTCATTGCCCTGGCCGCGGGTCATGGGGGCCTTGTCGGCCGCGACGTCCAGTTCGAACCTGTCGAGGCCCGCCTTCTTCAGGTCGGTCATGAAGTCGTTGTAGAAGTTCGCGTCGGGGGTCTTCGACCACTTCTCGAATGCCTGCTGGTACTCCTTGGTGCCGTAGGGAGGGTTCTTCTCCCCTGCGACGAAGACCATCTGTGTGGCGTTGGAGAGGGTGTTGGCCAACGCCTTGTTGGTGTCGCCGTAGAGGCCCTTGCGGCCGGAATCACCCGAGTGCGCGACGTTGTTGAGCGTGTTGGCCAGCTTGATCGTGCCTTCGGCGCCCAGCACGCCCACGAAGTCCCGGCCGAACTCCGTGTGGTGCTTGAAAGCCGGGTTGCTGTTGTCGCGCATGATGCGGTTGAACGCCTCGACGTCGGCGTTCGGTACGGGCGCGCCGCTGTTGAGCCGGGTGGCGACGTCCTTGACGTACTCCAGCTCGTATTCCTCGATGTCGCTCTTGGCGCCCGCGTTGAAGCCGTTCCACGTGGCGTCCTTGCCCGTGATGGCGTCCTTGTTGCTGTCCTTCACGGCGCCCGCGAGGGCCAGCTTCACGCCGGCGTCGGCGTCCTCGAAGGCCTTGACGTACTTCTTGATCTGGTCGGCCCAGTCGTTGGCCGCCTTGTTCCACTCCCCGAGCAGCTTCTGGCCGTCGGGGTCGTGGACGTACGCGTAGCGTTCCTGGGCGGTCAGGTCGGGGCGGACGTTGCCCTCGTCGTCGACGGCCATCTTCGCCTTGCGGGCGTCCGCGACCACCGACTCCAGTCGCTGCTTCAGCTCCGTGAACTGCCCGTGCGCGTCCCGCAGCAGGTTTGCGACGGCCTTCGCCTGCGTCTGCGCGGCCCCGTACTCGTACTGCGTGCCCGCGAAGTTCATGTACGCGGTGCCCTGGGCTATGCCCTGCCAGGTGGTGTTGCCCTGCGCCAGCCCCTGGGTGGCCGCCGCGTAGGCCGATTCCGCCTTCTTGAAGTCGCTCGCCATGTCGTCCCAGGCCTTCGCCGCGGCGGTGAGCTTGTCGTACTGGGTCGACATGACCTTCTTGTACGTGAGTCCCATGATCTACTGCTCCCCTCTCAGCGGTATGCCTCGACGCCCGGCTCGGGCGGGGGCTTCAGCAGCGGGCGGAAGCCGTTGTAGATCTCGTTGTCCTGACCCAGGAACATCTGCCGTGTGACGGCCAGGTTGTGGGACTCCGTGGCCAGGCGGCTCAGCAGGTTCTTGACCTGGTTGTCCCAGGTCGTCTCGACCGTCTTCAGGCCCGCTGCCGTGTCCCAGCCCGAGAAGGAGGTGATGGCGGAGGCCGTCTCCTCGTCGGCCTTCTTGGCGGCGGTCTCCGTCTGCGTCCTGACCTCGCCGCCGAGCTTTCCGGATGCGATCTTCTTCTTCGACTCGTCGCTGCCGAAGTCGGCCGAGCCGCCGCCTCCGCCGCCGTCCGGTGCGGCGAGCTGGTTCAGGCGCATGGCGGGGTTCTGACGCTCCGTCGCCTCCGTGCGCAGTTGGGCCCATTCCTCGTCGAAACCCATCGTCTCCCCCGTGGTGTCTTCGAGATCCTCGCGTCGCCGTGGTCGTCAGTTCTATCAAGGTGTGCGGGTGTGAAGGGCGAGGCATCGGGGGCCGGAAGTGGATCGTGATCTTCGGGCCACCCTGCGTCGGTTGCGTGTCACGGACCGTGTGTCGCCGGGGCGGGTTGCCGCTCCGGGAATGGAGGACGGGGAGTCCGCGTTCTGACCGGTGGCAGAAAGTTCGAGTTTCAACTAAACTCGGATCAGAAGGAGGTCCTGACCATGCCCGCAGTGACTGTTGAGAACCCGTTGACGCTTCCGCGCGTGGCCCAGCCCCAGGCCGCCGTCCCGCGCAAGGTGCTGGCCGTCGTCACCGCACCGAGTGGGTTCGAGGGTGAGGGATTCCCGGTGCGCCGCGCGTTCGCCGGGATCAACTACCAGTACCTGGACCCGTTCATCATGATGGACCAGATGGGCGAGGTGGAGTACGCGCCGGGCGAGCCGAAGGGCACCCCGTGGCACCCGCACCGCGGCTTCGAGACCGTCACGTACCTGATCGACGGCACCTTCGTCCACCAGGACAGCAACGGCGGCGGCGGAGTCATCAACGGCGGCGACACCCAGTGGATGACCGCCGGTTCGGGCCTGCTCCACATCGAGGCCCCGCCGGAGTCTCTCGTCGTCAGCGGCGGCCTCTTCCACGGCCTCCAGCTGTGGGTGAATCTGCCGGCCTCCGACAAGATGATGCCCCCGCGCTACCAGGACATCGGCGGCGGCAAGGTCACCCTGCTGTCCACCCCGGACGGCGGCTCGCTGCTCCGGGTGATCGCCGGTGAGATCGACGGCCACGACGGTCCCGGCATCACCCACACGCCCATCACGATGATCCACGCGACCGTCGCACCGGGAGCGCAGATCACCCTGCCGTGGCGCGAGGACTTCAACGCCCTGGCGTACGTGATGGCCGGGCGAGGGTCGGTCGGCGAGGACCGCAGGCCGCTCCGCACCGGGCAGACGGCCGTCTTCGGCGAGGGCGGATCGCTCACCGTGCGGGCGGACGAGTCCCAGGACTCCAACGCCCCGGACCTGGAGATCGTCCTCCTCGGCGGGCGCCCGATCCGTGAGCCGATGGCGCACTACGGGCCGTTCGTCATGAACAGCAAGCACGAGCTCCAGCAGGCCTTCGACGACTTCCAGGCGGGCCGACTGGGCCGTATCCCCACCACCGCCCGCACCGGCCTCGGCCACCGCGGCGCGGGCCGGGCGGACGAGGACTGACGCCGACGGGCCACGAAGCGGGCACGGGCCGCGCCCCCTGCTCTGGGGGTGCGGCCCGTGCCGTCGTACCGGAGCCGCAGTCCGTCAGGCGGGGTCCGCGGGCGGTGGCGCCGCTGCCGCTGCCGCTTCCGGCTTCGGCTCCGCCTCGGCGTAGCGGGCGCGCAGCTCCGAGATCACGCCGAAGACCGCCGCGGTCAGCGGGACCGCGAGGAGCATGCCGAGGATCCCGGCGACGCTCGCCCCGGCGGTGATGGCCAGCATCACCACGGCCGGGTGCATCTGCACCGTGCGGCTCTGCACCACCGGCTGCAGTACGTACCCCTCGATCATCTGGACCAGCAGCACCAGGCCCAGCGCCCACAGGCCGATCACCCAGCCGCGGTCGGCGAAGGCGACGAGGACTGCGACGGCGCCCGAGAGGATCGCCCCGAGGTAGGGGATGTAGGCCGTCACGAACACCAGGGCCGCCAGGCCCAGCGCGCCCGGTACGTCGAGGATCAGCAGACCCACGCCGATCAGCACGCCGTCGATCAGGGCCACGAACGTGGTACCGCGCATGAAGCCCTCGACGGCTTCGAAGGCGCGCCGCCCCATCGCCTCCATCAGGTCCCCGGAACGGCTCGGCACGACCGAGCGCAGGGTGACCACGGCCCGGTCGGAGTCACGCAGGAAGAAGAAGATCAGCACCATCGCGAGCAGGACCATCGCCAGCATCGAGCCCACCACGCTGAGCCCGGCGACCACACCGGACGCAGCCGTGCTCCCGAACTTCGCCAGCAGGTCCTTGGAGTTCGCGGTGATGTCCTCCAGCGAGGTGCCCACCGCCCCGAAGTGCTCGGCGAGCATCTGGCCGGCGCGCCGCAGTGCGTCGATGATCTGGTCGCCGGTCTCGATGAGCGCGAGCACGACGATATACGTGGCTCCGCCGACGACGGCCACCACGGCCAGGCAGGTCAGGGCCGCGGCCAGCGAGCGGTTCGCTCCCATGCGCACCAGACGGCGGTGCATCGGCCCGAGCAGGGCCGTGCCCAGCACCGCCAGCAGTACGGGCGTGACGACGGTCTGGAGGACGGTGCACAGCCAGACGCCGACGGCGAGGACGGCGGTGGCCAGCAGGACGACGGCGCACCAGGCGGCGAGCCGCCGCACCGGTTCGGGGAGCAGGGAGTTCGGCACGGCGTCATCCAACCACGTGGCCTCGCAACGGCCCCGGGCCGGACCGCAATGTGCCTTCGCCCGCTCCTACGCGTCCGGCCGGCCACGCCGCCGCCCGCTTCTACGCGTCCGGCCGCTTCGACTGCTCGTACAGCTCGAACCAGATCGACTTGCCCTCGCCGCGCGGGTCCACGCCCCACGCGTCGGCGAGCATCTCCATCAGCAGCACCCCGCGGCCGCTGGAGGCCATCTCGCCGGGGTGCCGCTTGTGCGGGAGCTCGTCGCTGGAGTCCGCGACCTCCACCCGCAGTCGGCGCTCCCCCAGCTCGCCGACCGCCTCCGCCACCAGCAGGGCGTCGCCGTCGGTGTGCACCAGGACGTTGGTCACCATCTCGGAGACCATCAGCACCACCGAGTCCAGCTGCTCCTCGTCGGCCCAGTCGTGCAGCAGCTCCCGCACCTGCCGGCGGGCGCCCGCGATGCGTTCCGGTTCCGCCTGGGCCACGGTCAGCATCGTGCGCCGGACGGGGCGGGCCGGGTGCGCCGCCGAAGTGCCGCAACCGCAGCCGCCGCCCTCGCGGCACAGCAGGACCACGGCTATGTCGTCCTCGCGGCGATCGGCCAGCGGGCCGGTGGTGTGGTGCGAGGACGGTCCGTGCACGGCCTGGACCAGCAGGTCGGCCAGTGCTTCGAGGTGCCCGTCCTCGTGGCCGGCGCCCAGGTGGGTGTCGGCCTCCAGGACCGCGCGCAGCCGGGCCCAGCCGGTGTCGAGGTCGTGGCCGCCGGTCTCGATGAGCCCGTCCGTGCAGAGCATCATCGTCTCGCCCGGCTCCAGGGTGAACCGGGTCGTCGGGTAGTCGGTGTCGGGGACGATCCCGAGGGGGAGCCCGCCCGCGGTGGGCCGCATCAGGACGGTGCCGTCGGTCATCCGGACCGCCGGGTCGGGGTGGCCGGCGCGGGCCACCTCCAGGGTTCCGGTCCGCGGGTCGCACTCCACGTACAGGCAGGTCGCGAACCGCGGGCTCCGGGCGTCCGGATCCTCCTCCGCGGCGGACTCCTGGGAGGCGCACAGCCCGGCGAGGAAGCGGGAGGCGCGCGAGAGCACCGCGTCCGGCCGGTGCCCCTCGGACGCGTAGGCCCGTACGGCGATCCGCAGCTGGCCCATCAGACCGGCCGCCCGGACGTCGTGGCCCTGGACGTCGCCGATGACCAGGGCGAACCGGCCCGACGGCAACGGGATCATGTCGTACCAGTCACCGCCGACCTGGAGGCCGCCGCCGGTGGGGACGTAGCGCGCGGCGATCCGCATGCCGGGGATCTCCGGGCCGAGCTGCGGCATCATCGACCGCTGCAGGCCGGTGGTGAGTTCCCGCTCGGACTCGGCCACCCCGGCCCGCTGCAGGGCCTGGGCCAGCATCCGGGCCACCGTCGTCAGGACGGACCGCTCGTCGGGGGAGAAGGACGCGGGCTGCTTGAAGGCGGCCATCCAGGCGCCCATGGTCCGTCCGGCCACGATCAGCGGCAGGAAGGCCCAGGAGACCCGGTCGAAGCGCTGCGCGAGCGGCCAGGTGGCCGGGAAGCGCCGCTTGTAGTCCTCGGGGGAGGACAGGTAGATCGCCCGGCCGGTACGGACGACCTCCGCGGCCGGGTAGTCCGTCTCCAGCAGCATGTCCGTGAAGGGGCCCTCGTCCCCGGCGTCGTGCCCGTGGTGCCCGATGACGGACAGCCGGTCCCCGGCCACGCCGAAGACGGCCAGCCCGTCGGGGTTGAAGCCCGGCATCGACAGCGAGGCCGCGACCCGCAGCACCTCCGCCGTGGACCTGGCCTCCGCCAGCGCCCGGCCCGCGTCCAGCAGGAAGGCCTCCCGGGAGCGCCGCCAGTCGCCCGTGATGGGCGTGTGCGCGGCCGTGGTGCCCGGCTGCGGCTCGGCGATCTCCTGGATGGTGCCGATCAGCTCGTAGTCCGGGCTCCCGTCGGCCGCCCACCGCTCCAGCGGTTTGGAACGGCTGCGTACGGTCCGCAGGACCCGCCCGTCCACGTCCATGATCCGCAGCCGGGCCTCGGCGAGGGTGCCCTCGGCGACGGCCAGATTGACGATCCCGTTGATCTCGTTCCAGTCCACCGGGTGGAAACGCGACCGTACGGCCACCTCCGGCAGGACCACCGGTTCGGCGGGCAGCCCGAGGAGCCGGGCGGCCTCTCCGTCGAGGGAGACCGTCCCGGAGGCGTTGTCCCATCGCCACAGACCCGTCGCGACGGCGGCCAGGACATCCTCGGTACGCACCCGGTCATCTTTACAGGTCGCATCCGATACGTGCCTGTTCGCGCCCTGCCGGGCGCATTTGCGCAGGCGGGCCACGGTGCCCGACCCGTCATCGTCCCGGACGGTAACCTTGGGACGGTTGAATCCACCCTGGTATCGCGTAGAACTGGATGACTGATGCATCGGTACAGGTCCCACACCTGCGGCGAGCTCCGCGCCTCTGACGTCGCCGCCGACGTCCGACTGAGCGGCTGGCTGCACAACCGTCGAGACCTGGGCGGCATCCTCTTCATCGATCTGCGCGACCACTACGGCATCACGCAGCTGGTCGCCCGCCCCGGCACCGCCGCGAACGAGGCCCTCAGCAGCGTCTCCAAGGAGACCGTCGTCCGCATCGACGGCAAGGTCGTCTCCCGCGGCGCGGACAACATCAACCCGGAGCTGCCGACCGGCGAGATCGAGATCGAGGTCTCCGAGGTCGAGGTGCTCGGCGCGGCCGCCCCGCTGCCCTTCACCATCAACACCGACGACGGCGTGAACGAGGAGCGCCGCCTGGAGTACCGCTTCCTCGACCTGCGCCGTGAGCGCATGCACCGCAACATCATGCTGCGCTCGGCGGTCATCGCCTCGATCCGCTCGAAGATGGTGGCGCTCGGCTTCAACGAGATGGCGACCCCGATCCTCACCGCGACCTCCCCCGAGGGCGCCCGTGACTTCGTGGTGCCGTCCCGCCTGAACCCGGGCAAGTTCTACGCCCTGCCGCAGGCCCCGCAGCAGTTCAAGCAGCTGCTGATGATCTCCGGCTTCGACCGGTACTTCCAGATCGCACCCTGCTTCCGCGACGAGGACGCCCGCGCCGACCGCTCGCCGGGCGAGTTCTACCAGCTCGACGTGGAGATGTCCTTCGTCGAGCAGGAGGACGTCTTCCAGCCGATCGAGACGCTCATGACCGAGCTCTTCGAGGAGTTCGGCAACGGCCGCCACGTCACCTCCCCCTTCCCGCGGATCCCGTTCCGCGAGTCGATGCTGAAGTACGGCAACGACAAGCCCGACCTGCGCGCCAAGCTGGAGCTCGTCGACATCACCGACGTGTTCGAGGCCTCGGAGTTCAAGGCGTTCGCCGGCAAGCACGTGCGCGCCCTGGCCGTTCCGGACACCGCCGCCCAGCCGCGCAAGTTCTTCGACGGCCTCGGGGACTTCGCGGTCTCGCTGGGCGCGAAGGGCCTGGCCTGGGTGCGCGTGGGCGAGGACGGTTCGCTGACCGGCCCGATCGCCAAGTTCCTCACCGAGGAGAACGTCAAGGTCCTCACCGAGCGCCTGGGCCTGGTCCCCGGCCACGCGGTGTTCTTCGGCGCGGGCGAGTTCGACGAGGTCTCCAAGATCATGGGCCCGGTCCGCGTCGAGGCCGCCAAGCGCGCCGGCCACTTCGAGGAGAACGTCTTCCGCTTCTGCTGGATCGTCGACTTCCCGATGTACGAGAAGGACGAGGAGACCGGCCGGATCGACTTCTCCCACAACCCCTTCTCCATGCCGCAGGGCGGCATGAAGGACCTGGAGGAGAAGGACCCGCTCGACATCCTGGCGTGGCAGTACGACATCGTCTGCAACGGCATCGAGCTGTCCTCCGGCGCGATCCGCAACCACGAGCCCGAGGTCATGCTGAAGGCCTTCGAGATCGCGGGCTACGAGGCCGAGACCGTCGAGCGCGAGTTCGCGGGCATGCTGCGCGCGTTCCGCCTCGGCGCCCCGCCGCACGGTGGCATCGCCCCGGGCGTGGACCGCATCGTGATGCTGCTGGCCGACGAGCCGAACATCCGCGAGACCATCGCCTTCCCGCTCAACGGCAACGCGCAGGACCTGATGATGGGCGCGCCGACGGTCCTGGAGGAGGCCCGTCTGCGTGAGCTGAACATCGCGCTGCGCAAGCCGGTCGAGACGAAGGCGGCCGACGCCAAGCCGGTCGCCGAGTCGGTGCACCCGGACGCTGCGCGCTAGGCGCTGCGCGCTGGGCGGTAGCGGAAGCCGTGTGCGAAAGAGCCCGGGGTCGTCGACCCCGGGCTCTTTCGCGTTGTTTCGGCCCCGCCCTGTCTAGAACTTCTCCAGGACACCCTTGAGGAGGGCCGCGGAGGTCAGTTCGGTGGGGGCGGGCCCGGCGTGGAAGAAGCCGGCGTTCTCGGCGTCCAGCTTGCGCAGGAAGTCGAAGGCCTTGGAGTCGTGGTCCCCGAAGGCGACGAACTGCCAGTGGATGCCGGGGGCCGCGGTGGCGGCGTCCG
This sequence comes from Streptomyces sp. NPDC090021, assembly GCF_044748225.1. Lineage (NCBI taxonomy): Bacteria > Bacillati > Actinomycetota > Actinomycetes > Kitasatosporales > Streptomycetaceae > Streptomyces > Streptomyces sp. NPDC090021. The sequence goes on from NZ_JBIVFO010000016.1 coordinate 22,069, forward strand.
TCAGCGCCTGCCGGGCGGGCTGGCGGTTGTCGGGGGCGCCGTCCGTCTGGAAGACGACCAGGGCCGGGCCCTCGCCGCCGTCCTCGCGGTAGCGGGCTACGACGGCCTCGACGGCCACGTGGTAGCTGGTGCGGCCCATTCGGCCGAGCTCGGCGTGACGGCCCTCGACCCAGGAGCCGTAGTGGGTGTCGAGGGTCAGGTCGGCGGTGCCGTCCACCTCCGTGGAGAAGAACACGGTGTGGACGGTCGCCTCGTCGTCGAGGTGCGCGGCGAGGGCGAGGGCGTGGTCGGCGAGGTACTGGGCGCTGCCGTCCTTGTAGAACCCGCGCATCGACCCGGAGCGGTCGAGGACGAGGTAGACCTTGGCGCGGGCGCCGGCCTTGCCCTTGCCGCGGAGCACCTGGCCGGCGGCCTTGTACGCGGCCGACACCTCGGGCGCCCGCCGCCGCACGGCTGCCGCCGCGTGAGCGGGCCCGACCTGGGCCGCGACCCCGGCCGCCGCGTCGTCCTGCGCCTGCGCCTGCGCCTGCGGCTCCGCCGGAGCCTCGTCCTGCGCCTGCGGCGCGGGCTCGGCCCCCGGCTCCGCCGGGACGTCGGCTGCAGCCTGGGCTGGGGCCTGGGCCTGCGGCCCGGAGGCCGGCTCGGCCGGGGTCTCGGCCTGGGCCTGCGGCTCGGAGGCCGGCTCGGCCGGGGTCTCGGCTTCGGCCTGTGCCTGCGGGGCGTCGGTCTCGGGCTGCTCCGCAGCGAGGGTGGCCGGCTCCGCCGGTGCGTCGGCCTGGGCCGCCTGGGGCTCGGAGGCCGGCTCGGCCGGGGTCTCGGTCTGGGCCGCCTCGGTGGTCTCCGCCTCGGCCTGGGTCTGCGGGGCGTCGGTTCCGGGCTGCTCCGCAGCGAGGGTGTCCGGCTCCGCCGGGGCTTCGGCCTGGGCCGCCTGGGGCTCGGAGGCCGGCTCGGCCTGGTGCTGGGGCGCGTCCGGGTCCGCCGCAACCTCGGTCTGGGTCTGCGGGGCGTCGGCTTCTGCCTGCGGCTTCGCAGCGAGGGTGTTCGGCTCCGCCGGGGTTTCGGTCTGGGCCTGCGGCTCGGAGGCCGGCTCGGCCGGGGTCTCGGCCTGGGGCTGGGGTGCGTCCGGGTCCACCGCAAC
>NZ_JBIVFO010000016.1:23305-178125 GCF_044748225.1 Streptomyces sp. NPDC090021
GTCTGCGGGGCGTCGGCTTCTGCCTGCGGCTTCGCAGCGAGGGTGTCCGGCTCCGCCGGGGTTTCGGTCTGGGCCTGCGGCTCGGAGGCCGGCTCGGCCGGGGTCTCGGCCTGGGGCTGGGGTGCGTCCGGGTCCACCGCAACCTCGGTCTGGGTCTGCGGGGCGTCGGCTTCTGCCTGCGGCTTCGCAGCGAGGGTGTCCGGCTCCGCCGGGGTTTCGGTCTGGGCCTGCGGCTCGGAGGCCGGCTCCGCCGGGGCTCCGGCCTCGGCTCCGGCCTGGGGCTGCGGCGCGTCCGGGGCTGCGGCGGCCGGGGTTTCTTCGTCGGGCTTCGCCGCAGGCGACCCCGCAGGCGACCCCGCAGGGGAGGCGCGGCGAGCCTCCGGGACCGTGGGGTCGGCGGCCGGGGCGGGGGCCGTCAGGACCGTGCCGGGCTCGCGGTCCCGCGTGGACTGCGGGGGAACCGTCGGGTTGTCGAACGACGCCGCCACGAGTTCGGCGGCCGCGTCCAAGGGGTTGCGTTCCGCCTGGTTCGGGACAGCCGCCGAGGTGGCGTCCGAAGTTTCCGGAACCGGTTCCGCAGACCGTCCGAACACCTTGCGCAACAAGCTCCGAATACCCATGGGCCAGGCCTTTCGCATGAGTGCGTGCGTCATTTGTCCGTGCTGCGCGGTTGATCCCTGCCCAGAGTGGACACGTAAGGTTATCGGCCGCCCGGCTGGATCTTCGGCAGGGGCACCTTTCGTGGCGCCCGCCTCCCAGGGGCTCTCAGGCCGTTCCCGAACTGCCGCTCCGACGTGCCGGGTTCACCCATCGTTCATCCCAGCGCCGCCGCTTCGGCGCAACCCGGGCCTACCGTCGCGGCTGGATCGTCCCGACACGTTGTCGGCGCCCACGCAGCTACTCGGAGGACACTCGTGCGCAAGCTCCTGCCGTTCATCGGCAACCCGCATGGCAGCGGCCGGTCCGCTCTCACCTGTCGTTACCGCTGTGGTGACGCCTGCTTCCACGAGGTGCCGAACACCAGCGACAACGAGTACGCGGGCGACGTCATAGCCCGCGCCTACTCCCGCCGGTCGATGCTGCGCTCCGCGGCCGTCGTGACGGTCGCCACCGCCGCCGGTTCCGCGGTCGCGCTCGGCACCCCGGGGCAGACCGCCAACGCCGCGCCCGCCGCCGACGCCTCGGCCGCCGGTGCGGGCAAGGCAGGCAAGGCCGGCGAGGCCGCTCGCGGCCTGCGCTTCAAGGCCGTCGCGCCGAACACCGACGACAAGGTCACCGTCCCCGAGGGCCACGAGCAGAACGTGGTCATCCGCTGGGGCGACCCGATCATCAAGGGTGCCCCGGGCTTCAACGCCGACAAGCAGACCGCCGCCGCGCAGGCCGGGCAGTTCGGCTACAACAACGACTTCCTGAGCCTTCTCCCGCTCGGCGGGAACTACGAGCGCCAGCAGCTCCTCGTGGCCAACCACGAGTACACGGACGAAGTCCTGATGTTCAAGGGGTACGACCCGGCCAACCCGACCCGTGAGCAGGTTGAGATCGCCTGGGCCGCGCACGGCCTGTCCGTGGTCGTCGTCCAGGAGGACCACCGCAGCGGCAAGCTGACCGCCGTCACCCGCCACCAGCTCAACCGCCGCCTGACGGCCACCAGCGAGTTCCGGATGACCGGTCCGGCCGCGGGCGGTGCCCTGCTGAAGACCTCCGTCGATCCCACCGGCACCAAGGTGCTCGGCACCCTCAACAACTGCGCCGGCGGCACCACCCCGTGGGGCACCACCCTGCACGGCGAGGAGAACTTCAACCAGTACTTCGGCAACGCGGGCCAGGTCACCGACCCCACCGCCGCCGCCCGCCTGAAGCGCTACGGCGTGACCTCGGGTGCCACCGAGCGCAAGTGGGAGCGCTTCGACAAGCGCTTCGACGTGGCCCAGGAGCCCAACGAGTCGCACCGCTTCGGCTGGGTCGTCGAGCTCGACCCGTACGACCCAAACTCCGTCCCGCGCAAGCGGACCGCGCTGGGCCGCTTCAAGCACGAGGCCGCCCAGCCCCGGCTGACCGAGGACGGCCGTCCGGTCGTCTACATGGGCGACGACGAGCGCTTCGACTACTTCTACAAGTTCGTCTCGTCGAAGCGGATGAAGAAGGGCAATTCGCGCGCGGCCAAGGAGCACAACCTCACGCTGCTCGACGAGGGCACCCTGTACGTCGCCAAGCTCACCGGTGACAGCCCGGCCGCCGAACTCGACGGCACCGGCAAGCTCCCCTCCGACGGTGAGTTCGACGGCTCCGGCGTCTGGATCAAGCTGGCCACCGGCAACGTCTCGCACGTCGAGGGCATGACCGCCGAGGAGGTGTACGTCTTCACGCGCCAGGCCGCGGACAAGGTGGGCGCCACCAAGATGGACCGCCCCGAGGACGTCGAGCCCTCCCCGCGCACCGGCCGCGTCTATGTGGCGCTGACCAACAACACCGACCGCGGCAAGCCAGGCAAGGAAGGCGCCACCGAGGCCAACCCGCGCAACCTGAACAAGCACGGCCAGATCCTGGAGCTCGCCGAGAACTTCGACGACCCGGCCGGCGACGGCTTCGCCTGGCGGCTCTTCCTGGTCGCCGGTGACCCCAACGACCCGGCGACCTACTTCGCGGGCTTCCCGAAGGACAAGGTCAGTCCGATCTCCTGCCCGGACAACGTGGCCTTCGACCCGCACGGCAACCTGTGGATCTCCACCGACGGCAACCAGCTCGGCTCCCACGACGGCCTGTTCGGCGTCGCGACGGCGGGCGAGCGCCGGGGCGAGCTGAAGCAGTTCCTCACTGTGCCGCGCGGCGCCGAGACCTGCGGCCCGCTGATCCAGGACAAGCGCGTCGTGGTGGCCGTCCAGCATCCGGGCGAGATCGACGGCGCGTCCGTGGAGAAGCCGCAGTCGGTGTGGCCCGACGGCCCGGGCAAGATCGTCCGTCCGGCCGTCGTCTCGGTCTGGCGCAAGGACGGAAAGAACATCGGCGTCTGATCCGTGGCCTGTTGGGCCGTGTTGGGCCCTGCTGGGCCGTGTTTCACGTGAAACATCCTCAGGTGGAGCACGGCCCGTATCGCCCCGGATCGGTCAACTTCCCTCCGGCAGACGTCCGACGGGAAGCCCGAGCGTCGTCAACGCGCCTCCGTCCGGGGCGTTGGCGAAGCTCAGCGCGATCTCCAGGACCGCCGCCTGGCCCGCCACGATGGTCAGCCCCAGTCCGTGGCCGCGCCCGCGTCCGGGGTCTCCGGTGCGGAAGCGCTGCGGGCCCTGCTCGATCAGCTCCGGCGGGTAGCCGGGACCGTGGTCGCGGACCGTCACCACCGGCCCGTCCACGGTCACCTCGACCGGTGGCCGGCCGTGCTTGTGCGCGTTGACCAGCAGGTTGGTCAGGATGCGGTCCAGGCGCCGCCGGTCGGTGAGCACCGCCGCGTCGCGGACCACCCGTACCGAGACGGCGGGCCCGGCTCCCGCCGCGGCCCGCTCCACCACCCGGCCGAGCTCCACCCGGGCGAGATCGGCCCGCTCCACGCCCGATTCCAGCCGGGAGATCTCCAGCAGGTCCTCGGTGAGCAGGTGCAGGGCCTTCAGCCGGTCGTTGATCATCTCCTTGGGGCGGCCCTCGGGCAGCAGGGCCGCCGCGGCCAGTGAGCCGGTGAGCGGGGTCCGCAGCTCGTGTGCCACGTCCGCGGTGAAGCGCTTCTCGGCCTCCAGCCGTTCCTGGAGCGATCCGGCCATCAGGTCCAGTGCTTGTGCCACGTCCCGTACCTCGTCCCGGTCCCGGGAGCGGCGGCCCGCCCGCCGTTCGTCCGCCCGGGAGGGGAAGCCCACGCGGGCGTCCAGGTCCCCGGCGCTGATCCGGCGTGCCACGGCGGCGGTCCTCGCCAGCCGCCGGCTGATCCGGTCGGCGAGGAAGAGCCCGGCCAGCGCCACCACCCCGGCGGCCAGCGCGGCGGAGGCGAGGATCGCGGTGTCCATGTCCCGCAGGCGCTTGCGGGTGCCCTCGAACGGGATCCAGACGGCGAGGGCCTGACGGTCGGCGGGGGCCGCGGCCCACATCACGGGCTTGCCGTCGAGCGAGCCGACCATGCTGCCGGTGTCGCCGCGGGCGACCAGGTCGCGCAGTGGGCGGGGCAGCTGGGGCGGGTCGAGGACGACGTTCACGTCGCCATGGGTGGTGCCGTACTCGTAGTGGCTGAGGGCGTGCTCCAGGGCGGTGTCCGCGTCCTTGCGGACCTCGCCGACGATCTGCCGGGCGACCACGTTGTGCACCAGGATTCCGAGGGCGGCGGCGACCATGCAGCACACCGCCGTGGTGGTCAGGGCGATCTTCCAGCGCAGGCTGCTCAGCGCGTGCATCGCTGCGCGTCCGGGCTGAGCGGGACGCCGGTGAGGGAGGCGCAGTCGTCGAGGGTGAGCTGGCTGAGGTTCATGATCCCGGCCTTCGGGTCCCACACGTAGTCGGAGACGGCGACGTAGGCCGGGTTCGACGTGGGTTCGCGGATCGCCAGGTGCTCGGCGGCCACCTCCACTCCCTCCAGCACCGCCCGCCGGGACAGGATCCGGGCGATCCTGCCGTCGTCCTGGACGGTGTAGACCCGCAGCTCGTTGAGCCGGCCGTCGAGGTCCAGGGCGGTGATCAGCTCCTCGCGGCCGTTGCCCGTCAGGTCGTGGAAGACCGCGGGGCGCAGCGGGCAGTCGGGGCCGCCGTCCACAGCCTGTGTACAGAGCGCGAGCCGCTGGACGGCCCGGGGGTCGACGAGCCGGCCCGTGCCGCCGTCCTGTTCGGTGGCGGAGGTGATGTCGGCGCGGACGACGCTCACCGGGTTCACCCCGCGCATGCTCCGGTCCGCGACCTCGGGCAGGCCCGGGAGGACGGTGGCCGTGCCCGGTTGCAGGGCGGGGTCGGGCGGATCGGGGCGGATGTCCTTCCACAGGCTCTGCGGGGCGTGCACCGTGCCCAGGTCGCCCTCGCTCTGCAGCCCCTCCACGTCGGCGCACCCTGTCAGGAGCAGGGCGAGGGCCAGGGCGGCCGGGGCGCGGTACATGCTCCGATGCTCCCCCGTCCGGTGCCTCCCGGCCCGGTCAGCGCTCCGGCTGGGTGATGGCCCGGGCCGCCGCGAGCTCCTGGTGGACGGGTGCCAGGACGCCCGCCCCGTCGCCTCCCGGCTCGCCCTCGACCCGTACCGGGGTGGTGCTGCTGCGGACGCGGCCGGCCAGTTCGCGCAGCTGCCGGGCGAGTCCGGCCACCTCGTCGGCGGCCGGTGGCGGGGCGCCGTGGTTGACGCGGACCCGGGCGGCGGTGGAGGCGTCGACGATCCGTTCCACGGCGACGACCAGCGGCCACCATGCGGCGGCCCGGGTGCCGGTCGGCGGCGGCTCGGTCAGTGCCCGCTGGAACTCGCTGCGTACGCCGGACAGGTCGCGGTAGAGCCGCCGCCGGGCCTGGAGCCGGGCGGTCCGGGCCGCCGCGAGGGCGGCGTCGGGGGCCGGTGCGAAGGCCCGCTCCAGATAGCGGGCGGCGTCGTCGACGGTGTCGGCGAGCCGGTCCCCGATCCGGGTGTGCCAGCTCTCGGGCCACAGCAGGTAGCCGGCGGTCAGGGTGATCGCGCAGCCGATCAGGCTGTCCAGCAGCCGGGGGCGGATCAGGTCGAAGCCCTGGTGGTTGAGCAGGTCCGAGAGCAGCAGGATCACCGGGGTGATCGCGGCGGTCTGGAAGGCGTACCCCTTGGCGGAGAAGACCGGGATCAGTGCGCCGAGCACCATCATCACCGGCACGTCCCACCAGCCGCGCGGTACCTCGGCGAGTACGGCGGCGGCGACGACCAGCCCGATCGCGGTGCCGAGCGCGCGCAGCAGGGCCCGGGAGAACACGGAGCCGAAGTCGGGCTTGAGGACGAAGGTGACGGTCAGTGCGATCCAGTAGGACCGCTCGACCTCGACGACCGACACGAGTGACTGCGAGAGGCCGATGCAGAGGGCGAGCCGCAGTCCGTAGCGCCAGGAGGCCTCGGACAGCATCATGTCGCGCACCGCCCGCTTCGCGCGCACCCGGAGCGCGGCGGGCCGGCCGAGGCGGTCGTCCACGTTGGACGGGTCCGGTTCGGCGAGGTGCACGACGGCCGCGGCGTGGCGCAGCGCGGCGTCGAGGGCCCGCTCGGCGGGGGTTGTGGCGGGGGGCAGGTCCAGTGCGGGTGTCCCGGTGCGGCCCTCCTCGACGGCCGTGGCGAGCTCCCGTACGGCGGCGGGGATCTGCGGGGGCAGCGGCCGGCCGCGCAGGTGTGCGGCGGGTGCGGCCTCCACGAGCGGGATCACCACGTTGAGCTGGGCGAGCATGCGGACGAGCGACGGGTTGCGTCCGTGTACCCGGGCCCGGCGGCCCAGGATGAGGTCGTAGGCCTGGTTGAGGTCCTGCGTGACCCGGCGGCGTTGCTCGTCGTAGAGGTCGGCGGGGCCTCCGGCGGCCTCCAGGGTGTCCGCCAGGGCCCGGTAGGTGGCGGCGACCGCCGCCCGTTCGGGCCGTCGGCCGCGCAGGGGCCAGCCCAGCAGGGTCAGGGCCAGGACGAACAGCCCGCCCGCGCTCAGCAGCAGTGGGGCCGTCCACCAGGGCTGCGGCATCGGGAGTCCGGCGCCGACCACGGCGTTGAGCAGGAGCAGCAGCCCGGACACGGAGGCGACCGTGCCGATGGAGGAGATCATCCCGGAGACCAGGGCGATGAGGGTGAGCGCGCCGACGGCCACCCAGCCGTGGCCGTAGACGAGGGTGCCCAGGGCCACGCCGACGGCGCCGAAGAACTGCGGCACGGCGATGTTCAGGACGCGCATCCGGTAGGCGTCGGCGGTGTCGCCGATGACCCCGGACAGGGCGCCCATGGAGGCGAGGGCGCCGTACTCGGGCTCGTTCAGGGCGAAGCCGACGGCGAGCGGGACGGACAGCGCGACCGCCGCCCGTGCCGCGGCGGCCCAGGGGACGGGCGCGGTGGTCGGCCTCAGCCCTTCGAGCAGCCAGGCGGGCGGAGCCAGCGGATGGTGCCGGGCTCGCCGCGACGCTATGTGTTCGGTGCGTTCGGTGCTCATTCCGCTTCCGTGCCGCCGCTCGCGAATCGGTTCTTCTGCGCTCTTCTGCGTCGTTCTGCGCGTGTTGTACCTTCCGAGCTTATGGGGTGCGGCGTAGTCGTCCCGTCACCCATGCCGCCAGGGCCGCCGCGAGCCCGGTCAGCAGGACGATCCAGGCGGTGGTCCGCAGGAACGCGGTGAGGGCGTCGTACACCGCGCCGGCCGCGGCCCGGTCGATGTCGGCGGGCAGATCGTCCAGGGTGAGGCGGCGGCACACCTCCACCGTGAGCCACAGCAGTCCGGCTCCCACCGCCAGGCCCAGTCCGGTGGCGATGACGGCACGCCGCCGGTGGACGGCGACCGCGACGGCCGAGACGGCCAGGACCAGGGTCAGGACGGGAAGCCAGACGCCGGCGATCTGGAGCATGCGGAACCCCTTCCGTAGGGCGCCGAGGTTGTCGTACTCCATGACCTCCACGGACAGCCGGGTCACGGGGATGCGGTCCGCGAAGGGCACCTGGTCGGAGACGAGTTCGCTCTTGATCCGGTCGATGACGGGCGCGAGGTCGATGGTGACGGCGTTGCCGTGGCCGGTGGTGAGCGCGTGGAGGAAGGCGGCGTGGGCGGCGCGGTTGGCGGCGTCCCAGGCCGTCCGGTAGGCGGGGGTGTCGGCGAAGGAGTGCAGGGCCTCGTCGAGCAGGGCGTCCACGCCCGCCTGGAAGGGGCCCGCGTCGATCTGACCGGTGAGGGCGCGGGCGGTCTGGGTGACGACGACCTCCTGCACGGCCGGGTTCTCGGCGAGCGGGGCCATGGCCGCGGTGTAGCGGTCGGCGTCGCCCAGCTCGCGGTCGGCCCAGTACGCGACGGCGCTCGCGGGCACGAGGAGGGCCACGAGCACGATGAGAACCGCCGACAGGATGCTGCGCACGTCACCAGGGAAAGCGGGGGCGGGCCGGGGCGCGAGCGGTGTTGCTGCGGTCGGGTGGTGGGTCCCCGGACGGCGTGGGATCCTTGCCCTCCCTATTCTGGACATCTAGTATCCAGGTTATGCGGATGAGCGAGGGCGTCGAGTGGGCGCTGCACAGCTGCGTCAACCTGGCCTGGAGCGGACCGGACCGCGCGGTGACGGCGGCGCGGCTCGCCGCCTGGCACGACCTGCCCGCGGCCTACCTCAACAAGCAGCTGCAGGCGCTGGCCCGGGCGGGCATCCTCACCTCCAGCCCCGGACCCCGCGGCGGCTTCCGGCTGGCCCGGCCGCTCGCCGCCGTCTCGCTCATGGATGTGGTCGCCGCGGTCGAAGGGCCCGAAGAGGCCTTCCGGTGCGCGGAGATCCGCCGGCAGGGGCCCGGCGCGGCACCTACGGCCGAGGGCGCCGACGCCGCGGACTGCGCCATCGCGCACGCCATGGGCCGGGCCGAACTGGCCTGGCGCAGGGCGCTCGCGGCCCAGAACCTCGACGAGATCCGGCAGCAGGCCGAACGGCAGGCCCCCGAGGCCCCGCAGCGGCTGCGCGCCTGGCTCGCCGCGCAGTGACAGCAGGCACCGCTCGTACGGACACGGACACGGACACAGGGAGCTCGGTATGACGCGCAGCATCATCAACCCCGCAGGACTCCACACCCCGACCGGCTACGGCTACAGCCACGTCGTCTCCGCCCCGGGCGAACAGGTCTTCATAGCCGGTCAGTACGGCTCCGACGAGAGCGGCCACGTCGTCTCCGACGACTTCGCCGACCAGGTGGAACGGGCCTTCGCCAACCTCCGCACCGCGCTCGCCGCGGCCGGCCTCGGCCCCGCCGACGTGGTCCGCATCGGCACCTACGTCGTCGACCACGACCAGCGGAAGCTGGAGGTGCTCCTGAAGCACCTGCACGCCACCTGGGGCACCGACCTTCCCGCGCAGACCCTCATCGGGGTCGCCGCCCTGGCCCTGCCCGGCATGCTCTTCGAGATCGACGCCGTGGCGGTGCGCACGCCCTGAGCGCCCGCTCCGCTGATCCACTTGCCGGGCGGAGGTGGCGGGTGTGCCCTGGAGGATGGGAGAGAGGAGCCCGTCATGGCACATGCGGCACCCGCTGCCCACCGGCAGCACCGGCAGATGCCGGACATGACCCACCTGAGCAAGGGCGCCTACGTGAGGCCGCTGCTCCTCGGACTGGTCTACGGCGTCTGGTGCGCCTTCATCGAGCGCCAGTCGGGCCCGGTCACCGTGGCCAACGTCTTGTACGGGATCCTGTGCGGCGTGATCTTCGCGGCGATCATGTTCGGTCTGGCGAGGGTCGGCCCGCGGATGATGCGCGAACTCCACGCCGCCGCCTACGGGGCCTTCGGCGGTATCGCGGTGGGCTACCTGCACAGTCTCACCAACGAGTCGATCCTGTCGTCCGTGGTGATCGGCCTGGCGGTCGCCGTCGGTGTCGGCGCCACCGCCTTCTACCGCTACTACACGCACGAGGACTGAGCCGAGCCGCTCGGCCCCGGGGCCGAGCGGCCGGGCTCACAGCGGCGCCGGCTCCCCCACCCCCTGGCCCGGGGCGGGGGAGCCGGCGCCGTTCCCTGTTCGCGCGGCCGCTACGCGGCCGAGCCGCCGGGCGCGGGCCGCTGCGGATCACTCTCGTCCTCGACGGACGGGGCCGGGGTCTTCGGCGGGGCGGTCGGCTCTGCCTGGCGTACGGGCGGCGCGAAGCGGGTGACCTCGGCGCGGAGCATGGCGTTCAGTGCGGCGTACGGGTCGATGGGCATGGCGGAACCTCACGGTGCTCAGGGGGTGTGGGGGGATGCGCTGGGGACTCGGTCCGCTCAGCAGCGCAGCACCACACTCCGTACCGTCCGCAGGGACAGGGCCGGTTCGGCCGCCTCCGCCCGGGGCCCGCGCCCCGGGGCCTCGGCCTGTTTCACGTGAAACAGTGCGAGCGGGATCCGCTGCACACCGGCCGGGCCGCGCGCGGCCGTACGGACCGCCGCGCGTGCCTCGGAATCGGCAGCGGGATCGGGCTGGCCCTCCGAGGGCCCGGCGGGCTCACCGGGAGCGGCCGGCTCACCAGGAGCGGCGGGCTCCACGGGGGCCGAGGAGGCCGGGCGGTGCTCAGCGGCCGCCGCTCCGGCCGGACCGGCACCGAACACGCACAGCAGCACGACGCAGGCCGCGGTGAGCGCCCTCGTCAGTGCCGTGCGTGCGTATCGCCTCCAGGTCATGCGAGGGGTGTGCCCCGCCACGCCGGAGGACTCCCGTACGGACCCCCAGAAGCCTCCGACCGGGGGACGAAGACACCCCCCACGGCTGACAGGCCGCCAGGTGTCAGCTGCTGCTGCGGTGCCCGGTCAGCCGGGCCAGTACGGCGGTCTCCCCGCCGATCAACCGCAGTTGGGCGCGGCCGGGGGATTCCTCGCGCCCCGGCGCCCTGCCGGGCGAGACCTCCACGACGGTGAACACGGCCGTACGGCGGTCCGCGCGCGGGATCTCGATCGTCCGGCCCCGGCGCAACTCCCCCAGCCGCAGCCCCGTTCCGGTCACCACCGCGGTTCCGGCGGCGCCCGGAGCAGGTCCTGCGGAGTCCCACGCGGCCTCCGCCCGGTCTGCGCCGAACGGCACGTCGACGCCCAGGCTCGGGATGCGCAGCCGCAGTGGCCGGGCGGCCCGCAGGGGCCCGGAGACCGTTCTCAGCGGCCCGGCGGCGGCAACCCGGCGCGGTCGGGTCACCTCACCGGGGCCGTTCCCGCCGGACTGTTCCAGCTCCCGCACGAGACGGCGGTGGCCGGAGAGCCCCAGCGCCCGCGAGGGCAGAGCGTCGTCGGTGGTCGCGGCTGCGGACGTGCCGCCCTCGGTCCGCTGCAACACCACGACGGTGGTGGCCAGCAGAGCCACCGTCAGAGAGGCGACGACCCACTTGGCGCGGGGCATGGACTTCCTCCTGTCCGGCTCGTGCGGCCGGGTCATGTGAGCAGTGGACACTTCCTCTGCCCATCGGCACACCGTGAAACACGGGAGACTGACATGGAGTCACGGGCGTGTCGTCGCACGATCGGGGAGTCTTCGCAGTTCGCGCCGGTCGGGCGCACCGGACGCCGGGGGCGGCGCGGATACGCCCGAACGGGTGAGGGCCCGACAGAGCCGGAGGGGGGGGGTCGGGCGGCGCCCGGCGGCCCGGGACGGAGCGGTCACATGACGACGGCCGCCGTGCCCGCCCCCATGAACGCGGCGGCCAGGTGCATGGCCGGATGGCCGTAGTCGCCGTACCAGAGGTGGCGGGCCAGGCCGCCGAGCGCGGCCAGCGCGGCGATGACGCCGATCTGGCCGAACAGTGTGATGGCGCAGCAGGGGGCCAGGAGCAGCAGGAAGGAATTCAGCCAGAAGGGTGCGGCACCCGTCCAGCCCCGCCATTCCCTGATCGCCGTCGCCATGGACTATCGGCCTTTCATCGTCAACTCGTCGGCTGCACAGCCTCCTTGGGTGAGGGTGCGGGCACAAGGGCCCGTTCGGCTAGAAAACGGAAGGTCAGGCCGAAAGTCGTCCACAACGTGGTCTGGATCGCCGGGGACGCCAGGCGGAAGTCCCAGATCAGGGTGGCGGGGCCGGCGCGCTTAGGCTCCCCTCATGAAGAGTCAGTCGGTGCGCGTCCACCTCGTGCGCCCCCCACTGGACACGGCCGCCCGGCAGGGCCGTTTCGGTCACGCACGGCCGTGTCCCGGCCACGAGGGCCTGCGCGGGCCGGACACCGGGGAGTGGGCCGGCCGCACCCTGGACGAGGTGGCCGCGCAGGCCCCGCAGGCCCTGCACGCATGGCTGACGGACCCCGGGTACGCGCCGCCGGGCGGGGAGTCCGTGGAAGCGCTGATCGCCCGCGTCGGGGCGGAGCTGGCCGCCCTGGCCCCGGGCACGTACCGCGTCGAGGTCGACCAGGCCGTCGTACGGGCAGCCGTGGTGCACGCCCTGGAGCTCCCGGCCGCCGCCTTCTGGCGCCTCGACGTCCGGCCGGAGTGGGTGACCACCCTGACCGGACGGGCCGGACGCTGGAACCTCCTCGTGGGCCGGCCGCAGGAGGAACTGCCCGACGCGTAGCGCGAGGCCGGGCCCGGACCCCGCGACGCGGTCCGGGCCCGGCTCACGACCGGCGCGGGAGGGGGTCCGCTACGCCACGATCCAGTCGGACGTCGCGATGACCGGCTGCACGCCGTCACGGTGGACGGTGCCCTCGATCAGGCCGTACATGCGGTCCGCCGCGAAGTAGACCTCGTTGTCGTTCCCCAGGCCGAAGGGCTCCAGGTCGACGAGGAAGTGGTGCTTGTTGGGGAGGTTGAGCCGCACCTCGTTGACCTTGGGGCAGTTGTCGAGCACCCGCTCGGCCATCTGGTTCAGGGTCTGCTGGAGCGAGTACGAGTACGTCTCCGCGAAGGCCTCCAGCATGTTCTTGCGGACCTTCTTGTACGCCTGGTCCCAGTCGTACCCGCGGTCGTCGGCGGCCAGCGCCGAGTGCGCCCAGCGCGCGGTGACCTTGGTCGCCAGGATGCGGTCGTACGCCTCCTTGAGCGTCGTGTACTCGTCCTTGATGTAGCCGTGGAACTCGGAGTTCGTCGAGTTCATCACCGTGAGGTCCTTCAGGCCCGAGATGACCTGGAGGCCGGTCGTCTCGCTGTAGGTGATCTGCGCGGTGCGCACCTCCTGGCCCTTGAGGGCGAAGGAGTGCTGCTCCTTGCGGGTCGGGACCGGGATGCGCTCCCAGGCGAATTCCTCGATGCGGATCTGGGCCTCGCGGATCGGTGCCTGCGAGGAGACGAAGTGTTTGGCGAGCAGGATGCCGAAGGCCTCCGGGGACTCGATGCCGTGCTCCTTGCCGAAGGCGTACACCGTGTTCTTGGTGGTGTCGGTCGGCAGGCAGTTGGCGTTGTCGCCGGTGAGGTGGACGTCGCGGAACTCACCGCGGAGCGCGACCGAGACGTTGAGGTCGCGGATCTCGTGCCAGGAACCGTCGTTGCCCTTGCGGGTGACCTTGACGATGCGGTTCTCGGCCTTGCCGTACTGGTTCTGGGCCAGGACGTGCTTGCTCATGCTGTCTTCCTTCGGGTACTCGGGAACACGGAGTCCGTCTTTCTGGATCCCGTACGCCCGGCGTCCAGCGGTCGTCGTCCCGCTCCCCGCCGTTCGGCCCCGAGGGGGCCGCCCCGGGACTGACGTGCATCCCGGTCCGTAGGTGGTGCTCGGCCTGTTCAGGCATTCGTGGCCTGCACGGATTGCAGCATGCGCACGGCGGGTTGACCCCCGCACGGATCCTCCGAACACCGGTACCAACGGATTGGGCGACCCCACAGAAGCGCAGGTCAGACAGTGTGAGCGTCGGCCACCGTCAGAGCCTCGTCGAGGATCCGCAGCCCCTTCGCCACGTCCTCGGGGGAGATGTTGCAGGCCGGTGCGATATGGATCCGGTTGCCCGCGACGAGCGGCCAGAGCCCGCCCTTCTTGCACGCGGCCCCGAACTCCGCCATCGGCGCGTTGTCCGCCCCGGCGGCGTTGTACGGGACCAGCGGCTCACGCGTCTCCTTGCTGCGGACGAGTTCCAGGGCCCAGAACGTGCCGAGGCCGCGGACCTCCCCGACCGAGGGGTGGCGCTCGGCGAGCGCGCGCAGGCCGGGTCCGAGGAGTTCGGAGCCGGTGCGGGCGGACTGCTCGACGACGCCCTCCTCCTCCATGACGCCGATGGTGGCGACGGCCGCCGCGCAGGCCAGTACGTGCCCGGAGTACGTCAGCCCGCCCGGGTAGGGCCGACGGGCGAAGGTCTCGGCGATGGCCGCCGAGATGGCGACACCGCCGAGCGGTACGTAGCCGCTGGTCACGCCCTTGGCGAAGCAGATCAGGTCGGGTGTGACGTCCCAGTGCTCGGAGGCGAACCACTTCCCCGTGCGCCCGAAGCCGACCATGATCTCGTCGAGGACGAAGACGATGCCGTAGCGGTCACAGAGCGCGCGCACCCCGGCCAGGTAGCCGTCGGGGTGCACGAGCACGCCGGGGGCGCCGCCGACGGTCTCCAGGATGATCGCGGCGATGGACTGCGGGCCCTCGAAGACGATGGTGTCCTCCAGGTGGCGCAGGGCCCGCTCGCACTCCTCGGCCTCGGTCGTCGCGTAGAAGGGCGACCGGTAGGCGAAGGGTCCCCAGAAGTGCACGACGCCCGCGGTCGCGGAGTCGTTGCCGAAGCGCCGGGCGTCGCCGGTCAGGTTGATCGCGGTGGAGGTGGCGCCGTGGTACGAGCGGTACGCGGACAGCACCTTCGGACGTCCGGTGTGCAGCCGGGCCATGCGGACGGCGTTCTCCACCGCCTCGGCCCCGGCGTTGGTGAAGAAGATCTTGTCGAGGTCGCCCGGGGTGCGCTCGGCGATCAGCCGGGCCGCCTCGGAGCGTACGTCGACGGCGAAGCCGGGCGCGACGGTGCAGAGCCTGGCCGCCTGCTCCTGGATGGCCGCGGTGACCTTGGGGTGCTGGTAGCCGATGTTCGTGTAGACCAGGGCGCTGGAGAAGTCGAGGTAGCGGTTGCCCTGGTAGTCCCAGAAGTACGACCCCTCGGCGCCGGCGACGGCGAGCGGGTCGATGAGCTCCTGCGCCGACCAGGAGTGGAAGACGTGCTTCCGGTCAGCGTCTTTCACGGTCGTGAGGGCGTCGGCTTCTGCGTTCATGAAACGAGCGTAGTCGTCCAGGATGTGGACGTGGCGGGGGCCGGGGCCGCGTCGCGCGCAGCGGCCCCGGCCCGCCGGACCCGCCGGATCCGAGCCCGCTCCCCCGGCGCCGACGCCGCTCCCGTCCTCGCCCCGTACCTCCAGGGCCACGGCATCGAGATGCGCATGCGGACTAATGGTCGGAGTAGCTGAAGTCCCCGACGGTCCAGGCGCTGACGTCGCTCAGGGCGATCCGGTACATCCCGCCGGTCTCGGGGATGCCCACCGGTCCCTGCAGGATGCGTGCCACGTGGAAGTGCAGGTGCGAGGGCGGGCCCGCGGGCCGTCTGGCCGTGGTCGCGGCGGTGGAGCTGAAGACGTCGGCGAACGGGCCCAGCTGCTCGGAGTCCCGCAGGACCTCCGCGACCCGTTCGCGCCAGACGCGTTCGGGGGCGAGGCGGCCGGTGATGACGGCGCCGTTCACGACGACCGTCAGGGACATCTGATTGGTCTGCTCCGACTCGACCATGGCGGCGATGTCGTGGAGCAGGTCGTCAGGGATCGACATGGGCAGGGACTCTAGCAAGCGGGCCTGCTTCCGGGCGGCGCTTGCGCCGCGGCGGCGGCCGATTCACGGCGGGTGCGCGGAAACGGGCGCGCGGCCCGCACCCAGGGGTGCGGGCCGCGCGGGCGTTCTCGCGTCGCCGTCGGGAATCAGCCGTCGGGAATCGGCCGTCGCCGTCGCCGGTGTCAGGCGGGTGGGTCAGGCGGGAACGATGTTCTCGGCCTGCGGGCCCTTCTGGCCCTGCGTGACGTCGAAGGTGACCTTCTGGCCCTCCTGGAGCTCACGGAAGCCGGACGTGGCGATGTTGGAGTAGTGGGCGAAGACGTCCGCGCCGCCGCCCTCCTGCTCGATGAAACCGAAGCCCTTTTCCGCGTTGAACCACTTCACGGTGCCGGATGCCATGAGATTTCTCCTTTGGGGCAGTGCCCGGGCCGCACTGTGCGGACCCGGCGTCGCCGAGATGATTGCCCCGACCGGAAATCTGAACCGGAAATGAAAAGTGCGCCCACCGGACGATCGGGTGAGAGCACTTGTAAGCTTTTTGGGGACCTCAACCGCAACTGGCGTCACCGTAGCACAGGGAAAAGCGCCGGGCCGGGAACATCTTTCCTTCCGGTAATTCCGGCGTCGCCCGTTCGGTTTACGGTCCGGAAATGCGATGAGCGGTCCGGAAGCTCGGGAAGTGATGCCGGAATTCCCCCGTCAGGAGCCGATCCGCACCAGCGCGAGCGTGATGTTGTCGGGGCCTCCCGCGTCGATCGCGGCCTTCCACAGCTCGAAGGCCGCCCTGCCGTCGTCGTGCACCCGCAGCAGTTCCTCGATCGCCTCGTCCGGCACCGGGTCGGTCAGCCCGTCGCTGCACACCAGGTAGCGGTCGCCCTCGGCCGGCGTGAACGTCCCGATGTGCGGGGTGATCGTCGTGCGCCCGCGGCTGCCGCCGAGCACCTGGGTGACGGCGGAGGTGGTGCGGTGCCCGGGCGCCGGCGGCGGGCTGTCGTCCACGCTCACCTGGCGCAGCCCGTCCCGCCCCGCGTGGAACACCTTGCTGTCGCCGACGTTGAACGACAGGAGCGACTCGGCCAGGACGAGGGCGCCCGCGACCGTGGTCCCCATGGCCGTCAGGTCCGGCCTGCCGTCGGCGGCCGCGTACACCGCGTCGTTGCAGAGGTCCAGTGCGTCACCGACGGCCTCCGCGCAGTCCAGCGAGGGGCCGAGCGAGGAGAGCTGGCGCACCACGAGCTCGCTGGCCACCTCACCGGCCGGCTGTCCGCCGAGCCCGTCGGCGACCGCGACGACGAGCGGTCTGCCGAAGGGGAACACCAGCGTCTGGGGGTTCTGGGTCACGGTCCCGCACAGGGTCCACGGACCGATGACGAGACTGTCCTCGTTGTGCTCGCGGACCAGCCCCACATGGCTCAGGGCGGTCACAGCTATGTACGTCACCTCGACGTCCCGCCTCTCCGTAACGGCACCGGCAGACGCGTCCCCCCGCCACCATTGTCGCGCCGCTCCGGCATGCGCGGCTCGGTCTGCCGGAGGACGCTGGTCCTGGAGCTGCCTGTCCCCCGACGGTGGCCGGGCCAGGAAGGACTGCCGCAGATGTTCGCGAGGCTGAGCACCTACCAGGGATCACCCGTCCCCGCGGAGGGGGACCTGGGCGCGCATTCGGAGCAGATCGTCCGGCAGGTGAGGGACGTCCCCGGCTTCCTGGGCGTCTACTACCTGGTCGACCGGGCCACCGGTGAGGCCAAGTCGCTCACTCTGTGGGAGGACGAGCAGAGCATGCGGGACAGCGAGGAGCTCGCCCACCGGATCCGCGAGGAGACCGCGCGCCGGGAGGGCCAGCAGGTCGTCGGGGTCGAGCACTTCGAGGTGGGCTTCAGCCATCTGGGGCCGTAGCGGCAGCATCCGGCGCACGCGTCCCGGCGCGGCGCGGGAGAGGTACGAAGGACGAGGAGCGATGGTCATGGGCAAGCTCTCGATCGACCAGCTGCGGGAACGCGTGCGCGGGGCGGTGGTCACCCCCGGCGACGACGCCTACGAGGAGGCCCGCGCGGTCAACAACGCCATGATCGACCGTCGGCCGGCCGCCGTCGTGCGGTGCGCCAACGCCGGCGACGTCATGGCGACGGTCGACTTCGCGCGGGAGAACGGGCTGGACCTCGCGGTCCGCGGCGGTGGTCACAGCGTGCCCGGCTTCGGCACCTGCGACGACGGCGTGGTCGCGGACCTGTCCGGGATGCGCGGGGTCCGCGTCGACGCCGCGCGCCGCACGGCGCGTGCCGAGGGCGGCGCCACCTGGGGCGACTTCAACGCGGCGACCCACGCCTACGGGCTGGCCACCACGGGCGGGATCATCTCCACCACCGGCATCGGCGGGCTCACCCTCGGCGGCGGCATCGGCTACCTGTGCCGCGGGCTGGGGCTGAGCTGCGACAACCTGGTCTCGGCCGATGTGGTGACGGCGGACGGCCGGGTCCTCGTGGCGAGCGAGGAGGAGAATCCCGATCTCTTCTGGGCGCTGCGCGGCGGCAGCGGGAACTTCGGCGCGGTGACCTCGTTCGAGTACCGGCTCAGCCCGGTCGCGGACATCTACGGCGGGCCGATGCTCTTCGAGCTGGACGACGCCGCCACCGTGCTGCGCTCCTTCGCCGAGTACATCGCCGACGCCCCGGAGCAGCTCGGCGGCTTCCCCGCCTTCCAGCTCGCTCCGCCGCTGCCGTTCATCCCGGAGGACCGGCACGGGGATCCCTTCGCCCTGATCGTGGGGTGCTGGGCCGGGCCGCTCGACGAGGGCGAGAAGGCCATGAGGGTCTTCCACGACTTCGCCCCGGTGGTCGCCGAGCACGTCGGCCCCATGCCGTACCCGGCGCTCAACAGTGCCTTCGACGCGCTCGTGCCGCCGGGCCTGCAGCACTACTGGAAGGCCAACTTCGTGACGGAGCTGACCGACTCCGCGATCGAGGCGCACCTGGTGCACGGTCCGAAGCTGCCCGCCGTGAACTCGACGGTCCACATCTACCCGATCAACGGTGCCTGTCACCGCGTGGGGCCGGACGAGACGGCCTTCGCCTACCGAGACGCCAACTTCGCCACCGTCATCGCCGGGATGTGGCCGGACCCCGCGGACAACGAGGCGAACATCGCCTGGGTCCGCGACTACTACGAGGCCACCGCCCCGCACTCGGAGGAGGGCGGCTACATCAACTTCATGGCCGAGGACGACCAGAGCCGGATCAGGGCCAACTACAAGGGGAACTACGACCGTCTGGCCGAGGTCAAGCGGACGTACGACCCGGGCAACCTCTTCCACCTCAACCAGAACATCCAGCCCGCAGCCTAGGGGGTCGGGCCGGTGGCGGGGCGGAGCGGTGCGGATGCGGACCGTGTCCAGTTGTGCATATTTTGTCGTAGTACCGGAAGGTCCCGTACGCCTGGTTTGCCTGATCGAGGAAGGCCCCCTCCATGAAGCGTTTGCCGGTGATCGGCGTGCTCTGCCTGAGCGCGGTGTTCGGCCTCAGCGCGTGTTCCGACGACAGTTCCCCCGCCGAGGAGGCCACCGAGGCCGCGGCCGACCTGTGCACCGACCTGAACGCGCTCAAGGCCGACAACGCCAAGCTGAAGGCCCTGAACCCCGCCGTCGCGACCAAGGACCAGATCAAGGACGCCTACGACGCCGTCCAGCAGGACTGGGAGAACGTCGAGGAGAACGCGAGCAAGATGAAGGACGCGGAGCGCGAGGCGGTCCAGTCCGCCGCCGAGAACCTGAAGAAGGGCTACGAGGACCTGCCGGGCGACACCACCGGCCAGGACGCGCTCACCCAGCTGCAGCCGCAGATCCAGTCGCTGGACCAGGCCGCGACGGCCGCGACCTCCGGTCTCAAGTGCTGACGACGGGGTGACCGGCCACCGGTCCCCGGACGAGGCGCGCAAGGACCCCGCCCGGGGGAACGAACCGGGCGGGGTCCTTCCCGTGTCAGGGCTCCTCGTCAGGGCTCCGCGTCAGGGCTCCGCGTCAGGGCTCCTCGTCGTCCACGAACGGCGGTCCCCCGTGGTCGGCGCCGCCCCGCCGGCGCATTCCGATCTTCATCGCGCCGAAGAGGGCCTTGGCGATCACACCCACCACGACCAGGTCGGCGATCATCTGCACGGTGGTCAGCACCCGGCCGGTCCCGGTCACGGGGACGATGTCCCCGAAGCCCACGGTCGCGAACACCGTCACCGTGAAATACAGGGCGTCCGTGCGGTTCAGGGCCTCGGAGAAGGTGCCCGGGATGCTCTCCGAGAGCGTGAAGTACGTGGCGGAGAAGACGAACAGGAACAGCGGAACGGCGGTGGCCATGGCTTCCAGGGCGCTCAGCCGCGGATACTCCGCCCGGGTGATGGCACCCACCTGCCAGACCGTCAGCAGGCCGAACGCGGCCAGCCCCAGCACGAGCGTCAGGACCGTCAGGACGCCGAACCCGCCCTGCAGGGGCGCCAGGAAGTAGAGCGTCGTGAGCAGGGCCGCCGAGCCCGTCGCACGCAGGCAGTGGCCCAGCAGGACGCGCCGGCGGTGACGGGCTGCGTTGCGTTCCATGCCTTCAGGAGAACGGCCCGGCCCGCATCCGGCGACCCGAGCGCCGGCCTGCGCCGGCCCCACCGTCAGCGCGTGAGGTCGTAGAGGCTCCTGCCGACCAGCCACAGGCCGAGGAGGAGACAGGCGAGGACGATCGCCGGGTCCTTGTGGTCCGACAGCCATGCCCGCATGCCCGTGAGGGCCAGCGCCGCCCGCTCGGGGGCGAACACCATGAACAGCTCCATCGCCAGGAGGGTGGCGGAGGCCAGGATGCAGAAGCCGAACAGGGCCAGGAACGTACCGCCCTGGGAGAGGTCCGCCTCGACGACGGTGGCGGCGGCCGCCCCGACCATGCCCCACGGCTGCAGGAGCACGGCGAGCCCGGCCGCCGACCAGGCGGACGCCCGGTCCATCCGGGACGTGAGGGCGTGCGTGTCCCCTTCCGCCGGGGGACCGGGCGGAAGGGGCGCCCGGCGGCGGCGGTACTCGGCGTACGCGACGAGCCCGATGCCGATGGCCAGTCGGACCACCAGGCCGGCGGTGGCCGGGGGAGAGCGGGGCGGCGGGGGCTCACCACCGGTCAGCAGCAGCACGATGGTGATCACGGCCACCAGGCAGCCGAGCCAGGCGAGGATGAAGGCGAGGCCCTTCCACAGCCCGCGGGGCGCGGAGACCACCAGGACGAAGGCCATGACGGGCAGCGGATAGAGCGTGATGATCAGCCCGATGACGATCAGGTCAAGCACCATCGGCTTTTCCTCGTCGGTGTACTGACCCCTACTCCGGAACCGGGAAGGGAATGTTCATGCCTCCATGGTTGCCCCGCCACGCGTACGGGTGCAAAAGATGCGCCGTCCGCTCCGCGTGCGGAGCGACGGACCCGCCTGTATCAATGAAGTACCACGTGCATGATCGGAGTCGGGTATGGACGACTATCCACTTCTCAATCTCTTCTGGACGATGCTGTGGTTCTTCGTGTGGGTCATGTGGTTCTTCCTGCTCTTCAAAATCATCACGGACATCTTCCGTGACCACAGCCTGCACGGCTGGGGGAAGGCCGGATGGCTCGTCCTCGTGCTGCTGGTGCCCTTCCTCGGCGTGTTCATCTACGTGATCGCGCGCGGTCGCAGCATGCACGAACGGGACGCCAAGCAGATGAAGGAGAACGAGGCGGCCTTCCGTTCCTATGTCCAGCAGGCGGCCGTCGGCGGTGGCGGCGGCGGCAGTGCGGACGAGCTGAGCAAACTTTCCGCGCTCAAGGACAAGGGCGACATCACGCAGGAGGAGTTCGACCGGGCCAAAGCCAGGATCCTGGCCTGAACCGCACCCGGACCGAGCCGGCGGTCCCCACCCCGTCCGGGGCGGGGACCGCCGGACTCATCCGCGCTCCGGCGGACCGCCCGGTCCCGGACCCGGACCCGGTCCCGGACCGGCACCAGGAGCAGCGCCCGCGCCCGCCTTCGCGCCGTCGTCGACGCGGCCGCCGGCCGCCAGCAGAGCCAGTACGGCGAGCACCACGAGCAGGATCAGCACCAGCAACAGCACCGTCAGCACGGTCGGGTGGTTCCACAGCGCGAACACGAGCGCGACCACGACCAGCGCACCCACGGTCAGCGCCTGACGGTGCGCCGCCACCCACCGGCCGGTCCCGCCGGTGCGCACTCCGTGCCCGGCACCCCAGAGCGCCGCGGAGTCGGCCGTACGGTCGGCCCTGCCGCGCAGGCCGCGCGGCAGGCGGCCGGCTCCCGACAGGTAGGCGCCGAGCGCCACGACGATGCCGAGGACGATCGCGGTCCGCAGGCTGACCCGCAGGAACCGCACCAGCGTGTCGAAGACGGCCGCCGCCGCGGCCGGGGACTGCACCTCCGGAGGGAGGTGGTCGAGGTAGTAACGGCGTCCCACGACCAGGGCGACGGCGACGAGCAGACAGGCGAAGGCGGCGCACAGCGCGGTGGTCACCAGGGCCCGGCGCCGGCGCCGGGCGAGCAGCACGCCGGCCGCGCCGAGGACGACCGTGAGGACCGGCAGCCAGTTGCCGAGCACGTCGAGGAGGCGGACGGCGCTCCTGATCCGCCCCAGCTCGTCGCTCTGGAAGAGCACCAGCTGCTTGTTGACCTCGGGGATCTTCTCCGCCGGGGAGACCCCGGCGGCCACGAGCTCCTCCTTGACCCTGTCGACGGCCTCACCCACGTCGAGGGTGACGGTGCCGCCGTCGACACCGACGGCCCCGCGGCCCTCGCCGGTGAGCGCGTGCACCACGGCGTTGTGGGCGGCCCGGTTGGCCACGGTCCACACGTTCTCGAAGCGGTCGCTCTCGACGAACCGGGTCGCCACCGCGGAGACAACCTGGTCGGCGGCCGAGTCCAGCTGCGGGCCCAGTGCCTTGACCGCCGCGCCCACACGCGGCGGCAGCCCCTGGGACTCCAGCCACTTCGCCAGGTCGGCCGCGACCTGGGAGCCGTCCACCCGCACGTCGGCCGCCTCCGTGATGCGGTGGACGGCGGCCTCCTCGATCGCGGGGTTCGAGGCGAGCGGCTTGACCGTGGAGACGTACCGGTCGGTGTCCAGCACGATGTCGTGCACCCAGACGGTGAGCAGCGAGACCGGTACGAGGATGCACGTCAGCGTGATCAGTACCGCCGAGAGGGTGCTCTTCGCGATGCGCCCCCCACGGGATCCGCCGCCGGCTCCCGCGGCCGGGTGGGCGGTCGGCGCCGCGCCGGGCGGGTCGCCGGGGGACGGGGACGGCTCGCTCATGGCACTCCCGGGGACGGCTGGGCAGGGGCGGGGGCGCGGCTGGACGGCCACGCCCTGCCATTGGATCCGGAGCCGTACCGGACCGCCCGTTCAGTTGGGCCCTCCAGGTGACGCCGCCGACGCGGCGTCACCTGCCGGGGCCACCCACCGGTTTCAGGACTCGGCGACGGCGCGCAGCGGGCTCAGCGCCGCCGCCCGGCGGGCGGGCACGACCGCCGCGGCCGCGCCGATCACCAGCGACAGCAGGCACACCAGCAGCAGGGTCCCCCACGGGAGCACCAGCGAGTACTGCGCCATCGCGCCGTTCGCCAGCGAGCCGACCGCCCAGGCGCTGAACACCCCGCCCGCCAGCCCCAGCAGGGTGCCGAAGGCGGCGACGACCACGGCCTCCAGCCGGATCATCCGCCGGACCCCGGCCCGGTCCATTCCGATGGCGCGCAGCACACCGATCTCCCGGGTCCGTTCCGAGACCGACATGGCCAGCGTGTTCACGATGCCGAGCGCACTGATCACGACGCCGATCGCGAGGAGTCCGTACATCAGGGTCAGCAACTCGCCGACGCTGCCCGCGGCCTCGTGGACGAGGGCCGCCCGGTCCTGGACCTTCAGCAGCGGGTTGCCGCCCACCGCGGTGCGCAGCCGCTCGCCCATGGCGTCGGACGCGCCGCCGCTGTCGGTGCGTACGAGGATCCGCTGGACGGAGCCGGGCAGGAAGCCGGCGCTGCGCACCTCGCCGAGGTCGCCGATCACGTCGCCGGCGACGGGGTTGTCGCGGTACACCCCGACGACCGTGTACGGGCGCGGGTCCCGGCCGCGTCCGATGTGCGCGTCGAGCCGGTCGCCGGCGCCGATCCCCTGCTCCCGGGCGAGGGCCGAGGAGACGGCGATGCGGCCCGGCCCCAGATCCTTCGCGGAGCCGTCGACGAAGTCGAGCCGCATGACCGCGCCCAGCGCGGCCGGGTCCACTCCGGCGATCTGCCGCACCCCGCCGCCGACGAACATCGAGACGTCCGCGACGGCCGCCGCGGTCCGTACCCCGGCGGTGGCGGCGACCCGCTCGACGGCGGCCGGGTCGATGCCCGTGGTGGGGGTACGGGTGGCGATCACGTAGTCGGCGTCGAGTCCCGCGGCGGCCTGCCGGTCCAGGGCCTGCGCGGTGGAGTTCCCGACGACGGCGAGCCCGGCCACCAGCGCCGTACTGATCATCAGGGCGGAGGCGGTGGCCGCGGTGCGCCGCGGGTCGCGCAGCGCGTTCTCCCGGGCGAGATGGCCGACGGCTCCGAAGCGGCCGGTCAGCCGTCCCGCCGGCCGGATCACCGGTGCGGCCAGCAGCGGCGCGAGCACGATCAGCGCGACGAGGAGGACGCCGCAGCCGAGCATCGCGTCCTGGAGGTTCTGCGCCGAGGCGTCCTTCGCCCCGCTCAGCGTCACCAGCAGCCCCACGCCGAGGACGAGCAGGACCAGCCCCGCGGCGGCACGGAGCCGCGAGCGCGCGGCGGAGGGCGGCTGCTGGACCGAGCGCATCGCCTCGACCGGGGCGACCCTCGCCGCCCTGCGGGAGGGCAGCCACGCGGCGAGCACCGTGACGCCCACGCCGACGCCGAGCGCGGCCACGACGGGCCGCGGGCCGATCACCAACGGCCCGTCCGGCAGGGCGTCCTGCGCGGTGCCGAGCAGGCCGGGCAGCACGGCGGCGATGCCGAGGCCGAGCAGGAAGCCGGCGGCGGAGGCGACGAGACCGAGGAGCGCGGCCTCGGCGAGTACGGAGCCGGAGACCTGGCGGCGGGAGGCGCCGATCGCCCGCAGCAGCGCGATCTCGCGGGTGCGCCCGGTCACGAGCATCGTGAAGGTGTTGACGACGAGGAAGGAGCCGATGAACAGCGAGACCCCGGCGAAGACCAGCGGCAGCTTGGTGTGGCCCCGCGTCAGGGTGTCGACGTAGAGGGCCTGCTGTGCCGCCTGGGCGGCGCCGGTGGTGGCCTCGGCCCGGCCGGCGGGGAGCACGGCGGCGACCCGGGCGGAGAGTTCGGCCTGGCCGGTACCGGGCGCGGCGGTCAGGTCGATCCCGGTGTACCGGCCCGGGGCGGCGAACAACTGCTGGGCGGTGGCTTTGTCGAACAGGGCGAGGGTGCCGCCCGCGGTCACCCGGGTGTCCTCGGTGGTGACGATGCCCACCAGCCGCTTGGTCATGACCGGCCCGTCGGTGGCCAGCGCGACCGGGTCGCCGAGGCGGAAGCGGCCGGCGGCGGCGGTGCCGCTGTCGACGGCGATCTCGTCGCCGTTGCGCGGAGCGCGGCCGTCGACCAGGGGATAACGCCCGTCCTCGCCGTTCCCGTCCGGTACGTGGGCCGCGCCGAGGTTCGCCCGGGCCCGGCCCGCCCGCAGCGGGGTGCCGTCCGAGGCGGACAGGGTGGCCGAGCCGTCGGCGGTGGGCCGTACGGAGGCGACACCCGGTACGGCGGCCAGCTTCCGTACGAGCGCGTCGTCCAGGACGCCCGCGGGGTCCTCGCCGGGTGGCGCGTCCGGGGAGTGCTTCGGGGTCACGCTGACCGCGATGCCGGCGAAGCTCTTCGACGCGGCGGCGCGGTGGGCGGCGGCGGAGGAGTCGGCGAAGACGAGGGTGCCGGAGACGAACGCGACACCGAGACAGACCGCCAGGAGGGTCATGGCCAGCCGGGCCTTGTGTGCGAGGACGTTGCGCAGGGCTGTTCGCAGCATGGAGAGCTTTCGGGGTGCGGGGTGCGGGGTGCGGGGTGCGGGGTGCGGAGTGCGGGGTTACGGGTGCGGGCGCGGAGGGAGAAGGGGCGGCGGAGCCGTCAGCGGGTGTGGCGGCCCGCGCCGCGGCTCCCGCTCTCGAGTCCGGGCATCCGGTCGAGCACGGCCGCGGAGGACGGCTCGTGCAGTTCGTCGACGACGTGGCCGTCGGCGAGGAACAGGACCCGGTCCGCGTACGAGGCGGCCGCCGGGTCATGGGTGACCATCACCACCGACTGCCCCAACTCCCGTACGCAGTCGCGCAGGAAGCCGAGGATCTCGGCGCCGGAGCGCGAGTCGAGGTTCCCGGTCGGCTCGTCGGCGAAGACGATCTCGGGCCGGGAGACCAGCGCCCGCGCCACGGCGACCCGCTGCTGCTGTCCGCCGGAGAGCTCGGCCGGGCGGTGACCCAGCCGGCCGGCCAGCCCGACGGTGGCGACGACGGCGTCCAGCCAGGCGGCGTCGGGCCGGCGTCCGGCGAGCCGCAGCGGCAGCGTGATGTTCTCCAGCGCGGTCAGGGTGGGCATCAGGTTGAAGCCCTGGAACACGAAACCCACCTTGTCCCGGCGCAGGGCGGTCAGCTGCTTCTCGGTCAGCGACGACAGTTCGGTGCCGCCGATGCGGGCGGAGCCGGAGGTCACCGTGTCCAGCCCGGCCAGGCAGTGCATCAGCGTGGACTTGCCGGAGCCGGAGGGGCCCATGACGGCGGTGAACCGGCCGCGGGCGAAGTCGACCGTCACCGCGTCCAGGGCGGTCACCCGGGTCTCCCCCTTCCCGTACACCTTGGTCAGAGCGGTGGCGCGGGCGGCCGGTTCGGGACAGGGAGGGAGCTGCGACATAGGGGGACTCCGCCTCGGGTGCGAGCTGCGTCGGTCCGCGCCCCAAAGGGCGGACGGACCGGGGGACGCATCCATGCTCACGGCCCTGACCTGCGTAAACATCCTGCTGGAGGTTGGAGTCGAGCTCTGTCGGAGGGAGGGTGCCGGGCCGGTTCCCTCTGTCCTCGGGCACAGCCGCGGCGGCGCCGCCTCCGTCGTGGGACAGAGGGCGGGCGTCCGGTGTCAGGGGGCGGTCAGGGGGCCAGGCCCGTGCGGTGGGCGAGAAGGGCCGCCTGCACCCGGCCGGCCGAGCCGGTCTTCTCCAGGATCGCGCCCACGTGGGTCTTCACCGTGCCGATCCCGATGCCGAGCCGTCCGGCGATGTCCTGGTTCGACAGACCCTCCCCGAGCATCGACAGGACTTCGCGTTCCCGCACGGTGAGCCGCGCGATCCGCTCGTCCGCGGCCGCCCGGCCGGAGTCGTCCCGGTCGTCGCCGCGCAGCATCCGGGCGATCACCGCCCCGGTCACGCCCGGGGAGAGCACCGAGTCGCCGGCGGCCGCCGCCCGCACCGCGCCGATCAGCTCCTGCGGTCCCTCGTCCTTCAGGAGGAAGCCCGCGGCGCCCTCCCGCAGCGCCCTCAGGACGTTGTCCTCGTCGCCGAACGTCGTCAGGATCACCACGCGCGGTGCCGGATCGAGGGCGAGCAGCGGTGCGACCGCGGCCAGGCCGTCGCACACCGGCATCCGGATGTCGACCAGTGCCACGTCGGGCCGGTGGACGGCCGCGAGCTCGACGGCCTGCCGTCCGTCGGCGGCCTCGGCGACGACGTCGATGTCGCCCGCGTGCCGGAGGATCAGGCGGACACCGTGCCGGATCATCGTCTCGTCGTCGGCGAGCAGGACGCGGATGGGACGGCCGGGCTCGGTCACGGGATCTCCCAGGGGGTGGTGTCCCGGACCGACGGGACGTCGAACCGGTCGATGGCGATCAGCCGCTGGGCGGCGTCGAAGCAGTAGCGGGCGATGAGCAGGCCGCCGGGGCGCCGCTCGGTGGCGCCGTTGAACGGGTAGACGCAGCCGGCCGTGCCGGCCGGGCGCGGCGGTTCGTGACCGGTGGCCGCGGCCCGCACGGCGCCGTTGTCCTGTACGCCGAGTCCCGCCACCTCCCCGTAGGTCATGCCGACGCGCGGCAGCGGAGCCGGGCCCGCACGGCCGGACGGCTGGGCTGCGTACACGAAGGCGGTTCCGACGACCATGAGCGCGGACAGTGCCGCCAGCCCGAAGCCCAGCGTCAGCACCTCGGCGGTCCGCCGCCCGTCGGGCCCCACGACGGACGGCCCCACGACTGACGGGTCCGGGACGGACGGCGGGCGGGGGACGTCGGGGCCGCCACCGCGGGCGCAGGGGCCGGGGCCGGGGACGAGGTCGCGGGCCGGTTCGGCCGGCAAGGCCGCGTCCACCCGGAACCCGCCGGACGGCAGCGCGGCCGCCCCGAACGTCCCGCCGAGCAGTTCCACCCGCTCACGCAGTCCGGTGAGGCCGCGCCCGGTGCCCACCTCCTCCACGGGCGCCGGCGGTCCGGGCCGCGCCCCGTTGCGCACGGTGACCCGCACCTGCGCGTCGCCGTGCACGACCGAGACGGTGACGTGCGCGTCCGCCGCGTACCGGTGCACGTTGGTCAGGGCCTCCCGTACGAGGCGGTGCACCGCCCGGCGGACCGGCGCGGGGCGGGCGTCGAGGTCCGGTCCCGCCCAGTCGAGGCGTACCGCGATGCCCCCCTCGCGCGACTGGGCGACCAGGGCCTCGATGTCGGCGCGGGTGCCCGTCGCGTCGGTGAGCGCGTCGGGCCCGGTGTCGCGGGCGAGCGGCCCGAGCACGCCGAGCGCCTGGCGCAGCTCGCGCAGGGCGTCGCCGGTGGTGCGCCGCACCAGGACGGCTTCCTCGCGCAGTTCCGGGGCGGCCCGTTCCAGGGCCAGTTCCAGCCCGCCGGCGTGCAGCGACACGAGGCTGAGCCGGTGGCCCACCAGATCGTGCATCTCGGCGGCGATACGGGACCGCTCGTGGGTCCGGGCCTCGCTGTCGGCCAGCCGGCGGGCCCGCTCCGCCGCGTCACCGCGCTCGCGCAGCGCCCGCAGCAGGCGGCCCTGCTGCCCCTGCGCCGTGCCGACCAGACCGGGGACGATCACGGCCGTCGGCGCGAGCACGAGGCCGAGGGCCAGCCCGTACGCCGCCGACCCGGGGCCCAGCCGAGGGCCTGCCACCGTCGCGCCGGCCACGAGGAGGACCCCGGCGGCGGCGAGCAGCCGGGCCCGTCGGCGCGGCTGGGCCATCCGGCGGGCCACGGAGTAGGCGGCGGCCGCCGTGACGGGCCCCACGGCCGGTACGAGGCCGGTCAGCGCGGCGAGCGTCAGGAGCACGGCCCGGGGCCACCGGCGGCGCAGCGTGAACAGCCCGGTGCCCGCGGCGAGGACGACGAGCTGCAGGAGCGGGTACGGCAGGAACCCGAGGCGGCCGACGACCCCGTAGACGCCCAGGCCGACGAGGCCGACCAAGCCGACGTAGGCCGGCTCGGCGACCGCGCGGACGCGGACGCGGGCGCGGACGCGGGCGGGGCGGGGCGCAGGGCTGATGGGTACCACGCCGACCAGTATCGATGCCGGATTCCGCACCGGCATGGACCGTGCGGCCGATATGCGTCTCTGCCGGAAGGCAGAGGACGGGGCAGAGGACGGGGGCAGAGGAGGGAGGACGGGGGACGGGATCAGAAGGGCAGGGAGTCGTCCGGCCCGACGATGCCGAAGAGCGCACCCTCGGGGTCCCGCAGGGTGATCTCGTGGGGGCCGGGCCCGGAGTCCGCCACGGACACGGTGCTGCCGCCCAGCCCGGTCGCGGCCTTCACCGCGGTCTCCAGGTCGGGCACCCGGAAGTGGACCTGCCAGCGCGGCCGCAGGTCAGGGTCGGGGGCCTGCGCGAGCGTGCCGCCGTGCAGGCGGGCCACCGTACGGCCCCCGTGGCGGAGCAGGATGCGGTTGTCCTCCTCCACGTAGGCGACCTCGCAGCACCCGGCCTGGGCACAGGCCCATTCCAGGACCTCGCCGTAGAAGATGGCGGCGTCGAAGGCGTTCCTGGTACGCAGTTCGAGCCAGGCCGGCGCGGCCTCGCCGCCCATACCCCAGTCGGGGATGGCGTCGCCCTGCCAGATCCCGAAGACCGCGCCGTCGAGGTCGGAGGCGAGCGCCGCCCGTCCCGTACCGAAGGCGAGGGGGCCGACGGCGACGGTCCCGCTGCGCTCCAGGATGCGCGACGCGGTGGCGTCCGCGTCGTCGACGGCGAAGTACGGGGTCCAGGCGACGGGGACGGTGACCCCGGCGGGCACGGCACCGAGACCCGCCACCGGGATCCCGTCGCTGAAGCCGACGGCGAAGCCGCCGCCGAGCCGGTCACTGCCGAAGCGCCAGCCGAGGACCGCGCTGTAGAAGGCCTGCGCGGCACCGACGTCGCGGGCCATGAGACTCACCCAGCAGGGTGCGCCGAACGTTTCGTGACTCGATGTCGACACGCCTGTCATCCCCATCCGCCGGTGCGGCCCGGATGCCCCTCCCACGGTACTCGCGGGAGCTCCCGGGAAACGTCGGCCACATCCTCGTGGCGCCACCGCCCGGGCCCGCGCCGACACGCGGTCGCGGCCCCGGGCAGCGGAACCCGTCGCGGCCCGTCACACCCCGGTGAGGCGCACGGCGCACGGCCCACGGCCCGCGGGCCCGCGACGGTCGCCGCCCGCAGCCGCACCTACGCTGACCGAGCCGTGACGGCGGTCGCAGCGTCCGCTCGTGCGCGGTCCCGGGGCTGCGGCGGGGCGACGCGGCGGCGCCGGGTCGGCATGCCCACGGTCGGGTGGGCGACGCCCCAGGCCGCGCCCTTGCAGATCAGTTCCTTGTAGCGGGCGGCCGTGCGGCCCGTCAGGGTCTTGTCGACCGCCCGGTCGTCGGCGGTGACGAACTGGATCAGGCCCTCCTTGCGGCCGAGGGAGACGCACTGCTGGAAGTAGCGGATCGAGACGCGGGGGACCTCGGTGCCGGCGAGACGGGCGGCTATGGCGTCGGCGGCCTGCCAGGCCATGGGGACGCCCGAGGCGCAGGACATGCGCAGCGGCTTGTCGCCGGGACCCATCGCCATCGCCGCGTCGCCCACGGCGTACACGTCCGGGTGGGAGACCGAGCGCATCGTGCCGTCGACCACGATCCGGTCGCCGTCGGCGAGCTCCAGGCCGGTGGCCCGGGCGATCGGGTGGACGGCGAATCCGGTGGTCCAGACGGTGACCTCGGCGGGGAGGGTCCGGCCGTCGGCGGTCGTGACGCGGTCGGCCCCGACGGCGTCGACCCTGGCGTGTTCGTGGACCGTGATGCCGAGGCCGTCCATCACCTTCCGCAGGTGGGTGCGGCCCTTCTCCGAGAGCCAGTCGCCGAGGGCGCCGTGTGCGGCCAGGGCGACGTCGAGGTCCGGGCGGGCCTCGGCGATCTCGGTCGCGGCCTCCAGGCCGGTCAGTCCGCCGCCGACCACGACCACGGGCCGGCCGGCGCCCAGGGCGGCCAGGCGGTCGCGCAGGCGCAGTGCGCCGGGCCGGCTGGAGACCTCGTGGGCGTGTTCGGCGGTACCGGGGACGCCCCCGTCGTGCCACCCGCTGCCGAGGGCGTAGACCAGGGTGTCGTACGCCAGCTCCTCCCGGCCGAGGCCGTTCGCGGCGGCGACCGCCACCGCCTTGCGGTCCACGTCCACGGCGGTGACCTTCGCGAGCTTCAGCTGCACGCCCGTGCCCGCGAACATCTCGGCGAACGGCCGGGGCTTGAGGTCCTGGCCGGCCGCGACCTGGTGCAGCCGGACGCGCTCGACGAAGTCGGGCTCCGGGTTGACGAGGGTGATGGTGACGTCCTCCTGGTGCAGCCGCTTGGCGAGACGGCCGGCGGCGATGGCACCGGTGTAGCCGGCTCCGAGGACGACGATGCGGTGCTGCATGTCCGTGCTCCTGTCTGGGCGGGTCCGCCGGTGTCCGGCGTGGTGTCGCCCCTTGAACCGGACAGCCCCGTGTTTCCTGACAGGATCCAGGTGTGACCTGCGCCACACCTTCTCAGAGGGTGTGGAGCGGGCCCTCCCCGTGGTCCGTGGAGGCCCACCGCTCGGTCGCGCGGACGAGCTTGTCGGGGTTGACCTGGCTGCGGATCGCCACGATGCCGTCCGGGGTGACCTCCAGGCAGGTGATGCCGACGACCCGGCCGTCCACGACGGCGAGGACGGCGGGCCCGCCGTTGGCGGTCGTGGCGTAGATCTCGGGTGCTCCGCCGACGAGAGCCCGCTTGGCCGGGCTGGTCTTGAACACCCCGCGCAGGAAGGTGGCGACCGCGAGCGCGCCCTCGAACGCCTTCGCGCGGGCCGGGACCTTGCCGCCGCCGTCGCCGGTCGCGACGGCGTCCTGGGTGAGCAGGCGTATGAGCGGTTCGGTGCGGCCGCTGGTCGCCGCGGCCAGGAACTCCTCGACGACGCGCAGCGCGGCGGCCTCGTCGATCTCGGTGCGGGCCCTGCCGTCCGCGACGTGCTTCTTGGCCCGGTGGTGGATCTGCTGGCTGGCTGCCTCGGTGATGTCCAGGATCTCGGCGATCTCCCGGTGCGGGTAGTCGAAGGCC
The DNA here is from genome assembly GCF_044748225.1 of Streptomyces sp. NPDC090021. Lineage (NCBI taxonomy): Bacteria > Bacillati > Actinomycetota > Actinomycetes > Kitasatosporales > Streptomycetaceae > Streptomyces > Streptomyces sp. NPDC090021. Next base: position 55,152 of record NZ_JBIVFO010000016.1, read on the forward strand.
TCCCGCAGCACGTACACCGCCCGCTCGTTGGGCGACAGCCGCTCCAGCAGGACGAGGACGGCGTACGACACCGACTCGCGCTGCTCGGCGGTGTCGGCCGGACCGAGCATCGGGTCCCCGCCGAGCAGCGGCTCGGGGAGCCAGCGTCCCACGTACGTCTCGCGCCGGGCGCGGGCCGATGTCAGCTGGTTGAGGCAGTAGTTGGTGAGGACCTTCGTCAACCAGGCCTCGGGCACCTCGATCCGCCCGACGTCGGCCGCCTGCCAGCGCAGGTACGTCTCCTGCACGGCGTCCTCCGCCTCGCTCGCCGAGCCGAGCAGCCGGTAGGCGATGGCCTCCAGCCGGGGCCTGGCGGCCTCGAACCGGTCCACGTCACTCACGATCAGCGCCATACCCGCGATCCTAGAGGGCGTCCCGCCGATCGGGCCGGGCCCGGACCGGGGGTACGGGGGAGTCGGCGATGTGGAGGGAGGACCCCCAGGACGAGCGTGCGGCCCGCGCCGAGCCCTTCGCACAGCTCCACCGGGTCGATACGGACGGGCCGGCCTCCGCACCTCAGCCCTGCCTCGGCTCTGCCACGTCCCCGTGGGACGCCATCGGCGCTTCCTGGCCGTGCTCAAGCGCGGCGGCGCCACGCTTCCGGTGTTCTTCGCCCGGTAGGCCCCGCAAGAGACGGCGAGTCAGGGCATCACCGTCTCGAACCTACAGGCGCGTTCCCACGGCTCCCGGCTCGCCGAGATCGGGCGCCCGTTCGACGGGGCGATCTTCATCGCCGAACTCCAGCGCGCGGTGGCGCACTACGCCCCGGAGCTCTGGGATCGTTGACGCGGGCTGACGCAAGACCGCGACTGTGTACCGCGTACCACCTTCGTTGACCGGGAGAGAAGTATGACCATCAAGGACATCGGGCCGGAACCCCAGAGCTTCGACCTCGAGAAGGCGACGCTGGAGAACGCGAACCACCGCGCGGTCGCCTGGTCCGGGAAGTACCTCCAGCTGACCCTCATGTCGATCCCGGTGGGTGAGGACATCGGCTTGGAGGCGCACCCGGAGACCGACCAGTTCCTACGACTCGACGCGGGCCGGGGCCGGGTCCAGATGGGCAGCGCGCAGGACCGGCTCGACTTCGACCAGGAGGTCGAGGACGGCTGGGCGATCTTCGTACCCGCCGGCACCTGGCACAACGTCACCAACATCGGTGACGAGCCCCTGCAGCTCTACGCCGTGTACGCGCCGGTCCACCACGCGTCGGGCAAGATCCACGAGACGGCCGCCGACGCGGAGCGCGACGAGGACTCGGGCGGCGACCAGCCGCCGAGCTGGTCGGTCCAGCCCGCCCGTCGCCCGTCGGACGAGCACGCCTGACCAGCGAGGGCTCACCGCGACGTCGGTTCGGGAGCAGCCGTCCGCTTCCGTCACCGCTACCGCGTATTTCGCCCTGAAAGGCGTAATAAACGCGCATCGGTGCGCAGCCCTCTCTGGCGTCTGGACATCGGCGGCTGGATCCGTGCCGCTCATGCCCGCCGTTGCCTGCGACGGGCATCGGTACGAGTCGCCGATGGCAGGGCTGCGGCCGACGCGCTGGAAGGAGCGGTCCGAAGGGTGATCGCCGTGGTGGGGAGCAGATGGGTGCGGCGAGTGGGCTGCTCGCGGCCCTCATGTTCGTGCTCGCGTTCATCATGTTCATGACGACCGGCCCGGCCGGGGGCACGCCGTATCCGGCGGTCGGGAACGCGCAGACGGTCAACGACTTCTACTCCCAGAACGTGAACTCGGTCCGGTTTCAGATGCTGTTCACCAGCTTGGGGATCGCGCTGTTCCTGTGGTTCCTCGGACCGCTGTGGCGGGTCCTGAGGGAAGCCGAGGGCGGGCCGGCGCGGGGTACGACGGTCGCGCTGGTCGGCGCGGGCGTCGCCTCGGCGCTGATGCTGGTGAGCCTGGCACTGACGTACGCGGTCCTGCTCACGACGAGCCCGGCGCAGGCGGCCACGGTGCCGGCGTTCTTCACCGTTTCGACGGTGCTGTTCGCGCTCGGCGGCGGTGTGCTGTCGCTGTTCTTCTTCGCCGTGGGCAAGGTCATCCTGCACACCGGGGTGACCGGGCGCTGGCTCGGATGGCTCGCGCTGCTCGCCGCGGTGCTGTCGGTGCTGGCGTTCATCAGCCCGTTCTGGGTGAGCGGCATCCTCAACCCCGCCACCGGGGCGCTCGGCCTGCGGGCCTGGTGGGCCGCGTTCGTGGTCTGGCTGCTGCTGGCGAGCTCGGTCCTGACCCTCCAGGAGTACCGGGAGATCAAGGCGGCCCGCCGGGCGGAGCCGGGCCCGCAGGAGTCCGCGACCAAGGAGGCGGGCAAGTGAAGAAGTTCTGGCACCGCGCCTGGCGCGTCCTCAAGCCCGTCCTCGAAGTGGCCGCGGCCCTCGTCGTACTCGCCGTGCTCATCGTCCTGCCGCTGCTGAAGGGGGCGACCCCGCAGGTCAAGAACAGCCTCAGCAGCTTCGCCGAGAGCCCCCTCGCCAACACCGGGCCGCTCGTGGGCGACCTGAACGCGATCCCCACAGAGGTCGCGTGCATGAAGAAGTACGCGGCCGACCCGGCCAACAACATGGTGAACTACCCGCCGATGATCGGAGCCCCGGAGCACACCGACTCCATCCACAGCGGCGTCTACCCCTGCGCCACCTGGACCGGCGACTCCAACGGCCCCAACCAGGTCTTCAGGTACAAGTCCGAGACCAACTACCCCGGCGGCATCGTCTTCGTCACCTTCGGCGGACCCGACGACGCCTACCTGATCGCGGGGAGCAGCGGGCTGGAGGTCTACTCACCCGGCCCGTACGTGTCGAAGTTCAACCCCTCGACCGGCCGGGAGATCTGGCGCCAGCCGCTGCTGAACATCAACACCAGCGGCCAGTGGAACCCGGCACCGAGCATGGCCGTGGGCAAGGAGGGCGTCTACGCCGCCTTCGGCCCGCACGTCTACCGCCTCGACCCCGTCTCGGGAGCGATCCTCGCCCACAAGGAGGTACCGATCCTCGACGGGCCGCAGACGGACGCCAACTTCGACGGGTTCCACATCGCGCCCGACGCGGCGGGCCACATCCTGATGAAGACCCAGAACCGCGTACCGGGCTGCAGGATCTACGGCAACTTCGCGCTGGGCGCGTGCCCCGGGGCCCCTGACGCCAACCCGAAGACGACCTTCGCGGCTCTCGACCCGGTCTCGCTCGCGGTCGTCGACGAGATCAAGCTGAGCCAGGCCATCGTGGCCCGCACGATCGTGACGTCCTACAAGGGCAAGATCTACGCCTACCTCTCCGGTACCGAGACCCTCACGCGCGTCCAGTGGGACCCGGAGGCCGGAAAGCTCACCGAGGACACGTCCTGGGCGCCCAAGTACCTGCTCGAAGGGCAGGGCCCGGGAGCCGCGCCCGCGGTGGTCGGCAAATGGATCATCGCCAACGCCAACGCCAACCCGTCGAAGACCGTCCCCATCTGCGCCTTCGCGGTCAGCCAGGACGACCCGAACGACTCCAGCCGACTGTGCCCGTGGGGAGAGAAACTGCCGGTCCGCGGCGCGAGTACGAGCAACACCCTGGCCTCCTTCTCCACCGACCCCGAGAACAGCCTGATCTTCATGCAGGACTGGCTCGTCCCCGGCATCTGGGCCGTCCACATCGACCAGACCACCGGTGAGATGAAGGTCAAGTGGCAGCGCGAGGACATCATCATGGGCGACTACTTCGTCACGATCGGCCCGGCCGACAAGCGGGTGCTCCTCACCCAGAACGTCCTGGACAACACGCCCGCGAAAGCCTTCGCCGAGGACTCCAACTACCAGGAGACCCTCATGTGGCTGGACGAAGCCACCGGCAAGACCCTCGCACAGGGCGACGCCACCCCCGCGACGACCTCGGGAAGCCTGATCAACATCGGCTACGGCGGCCGCGTGTACATGATGGGCACCCAAGGATCCCTGTTCATCTACCAGGTCGCCCCCTGCAAGGGCGGCGCGTACATCCCGCAGTCCCTCGGCGGTACCACCTGCCCTTCGCCGTCGCCGTCCCCGTCGTCGTCTGCGACTCCTACGCCGAGCGGGTAGGGGACAACCGGCCGGCGCTGCCGAGGTACGCGAAGACGATCTGCGGGTCGGCGGTGCGGCGGGTGAACGTGTAGTGGATCCGGCCCCGGCCGTGATCGAAACAGCAGACGCACAGCCCATTCGGTACCGCCGACGGTACCGCCGACCGAAGCGGCGCGATGCGGCAGCCGGGCGGGAGATCCGGGACGTCGTCGATGCCACGGAGACAGGCGGCCTTCTTCGCCCGGTCCAGTACGAGCTTCTGCCTGTCGGTCAGGGCCGCCTGCGGGGCTCGGGTGCAAACAAGCCCCAGGTCGCTGACCTGGGGCTTTGTCGTGGAGTGGATGACGGGAATCGAACCCGCGCCAAGCTTGGGAATCAGTCGGCACTTGGAGCCCTAATGTGTCGATGACCTGCGGAAACGTCTACGTGCGGCCTCGATTTCGATGACGCCGGAAGACCTGTGTTGACCGCTGCGTACCGCCGCTACGTGACCCGACGTCCGGAGGAGGTCAAGCCGGTCCGCCGGCCGGCCGCGTCGTACGTCCACTCTGCAGTCGCTCCGGAGTTCCCGCCCGTCGGGGCGGACGACGGAGAGCAGTCTCCCTTCGTCGTCGCGGCCGAAGGCGGTGGTGCGGACCAGCGCATCGGTGAGGGCCGTCAGCCGGCCACGGGCGTCGTACGTGGATCTCGCCGCCGCACCCAACGGGTCGCGGCTCTCCACCACGCGGTATGTCCTGCCCACCAGGTAAGTGGTGTCCTTCCCGTCGGATGTGGTCGTGGTGGTCGTGCGCAGGGGTCGCCGGGGGGTGAGCTGGTCTGGGTCTGTAATGAGCCGCACCTGTGGTGGCATGACGCTGTGGTGCGGAGCCCTCGTCTACCGGATCCAGGGGAGAGGACTCGGGTGAACTGGCAGGTGAGAGTGGGTTCCGCGTGTGATGTGACTCTCTTGTGCGGTGCGGGTGCAACACGGAGGGTCTGTCAGTAGTGGGCATTTTTCAGCCAGTTGCTAGGAGGGATCCTGAACTGAAGCTGCCCCGTGGGTCCTTGCGGCCGTGGATTGTGCGGGCGTTCGGCATGGTGGGTGCGTCGAGGGCGGGTTTTGGCCATGCCAGGAGTCGAGTTGGCCAAATGATCAGGCGCTCCACATGATTGGGCCTCGTTCCCAGGATTGATCAAGAAAATGGAGATAAACATGCAGGTCAGTCGCATGCTCAAGGGTGCTGTCGCAGCTGGTGCACTCGTGGTGGCCGTCGCTGCCCCGGCGCTGGCCGGCGAGTCGGATGTCAGTGGCGGCAAGTGGTACTTCGGCGTCACCAGCAGCGACTTCGTGTACTCGAACTACTACCACCCGGACCGTTGCCACGGCTCCTCGGCGAAGGGCAAATACCTCGCCCAGAGCGGCAACGTCGAGAAGGACAGGACGTCCTACGCGTCGGCGCCGGAGGCGGCCTGGGGTAACCAGTCGTACTACCGTTCCAACTGCAGCTGAGAACCTTCGCGGTTGTTCGGGCTTCGCGTAGCCATCCCTGACCGTGTGGGGGGGGCCGGAAACAGGTCCCCCACACGGCTGGGCTCTTCGGCGATCTGCTCAGCCCCATGTCATGCCCCCAAGCGCTCCAACCTAGGTAGTCGATGCTGCACCGAGGGATCAAATTCATCTACGCCGCCGTGCTCGCGTTCTCCGCGGTGGTGTCGTTTCTGTTCGTGCGGGGGCTGGACGAGGACTGGGTGCTCGGTCACTCGGCTGTGGTCTGGGTGCTTGACTCCGACGACTCGACGAGCGGGTCGCAGGTCGCAGGGGATCTGGCATCGTTCGCCGCCGACCACAAGGTCTCGGTCGCCCGCGAGGTGCCCGACCTGAAGGACCCCGACGGCCGCCGACACCTCTACCTTGCTTCAGGCATCCCGGACTCCGATGCGGCGTCATGGCTGGACGAGGGCTATCCGGCGTTCGGCCGGGACTACCGCACCGAGGTGCATCCGCTCGCCGAGATCGGACAGCGGGACCCGCGGGGCTTCTACTACGTGTTCGGGCCGCCGGAGGCCGCCGATGCCCTGGTGGCCGAGTTTGCCCGTCTGGGCCTGCAGGCGAGCGTGCAGCACCCGCTCTCCCCCGCGGAACTGGCTCCCTACTACGCGGACGGCACTCTCGCCCTGGCGCTCGGCGTGGTCGCTCTCGCCGCTGTGACGATGACCGGCGCGAGCGTCCTGCTCAACGCGAAGACGTACGGGGTGCTGCGCCTGCAGGGAAGGTCCTTCGCCGAGATCCTGCTCCGTGACCTGCGGCAGCTGGCTGCGTTCGGCGCGATCGCGGCCGGCGCCGTTGCCGCTGGGGTCCTGGCCCTCCTCGGCCTGTACAACGGTCTCGCCTGGATCGGCCTCTTCGCTTCGGTGACCGCAGCCATCGCCGGCCTTCTCGTCCTTCTGATGCTGGCCACCCACGCAGCAGTGCTCGCCCTGACCTTCAAGACCGACGTCCTGCCCGCCCTCAAGGGCGAACTGCCCGCCAGAGCGGCGTCCGTCTCCGCGTACCTCGTACGCGTCCCCGCCCTGCTGCTCGCCCTCAGCATCGCCACCTCTGTCGTCGCGGCCGGCCAGGACATCCTTTCCCGCCAGGAGAGCAGGGACGTCTACGCCAAGGTGGGCGAGACATCCGCGATCCGTCTCAACGGCAGCCTGGGCGAAGACGACACGAAGGTGATGGAAGAGCGTGTCGGGCGATGGCTGCGCCAATCCGACGCGGCCGGCAAGCTCATCGTCGCCGGGCGCCGGGAACTCCGTGACATAGCGCCACGTTCCGGCCTGCCCCAGGGCGAGATGCTCATCGTCAACGAGACCTTCCTCGCCCAGCAGCCCTTCTTCGATCCCGCGGGGCGGCGCTATACCCCCGCACCACAGGACGGCAAGGGCCCCGACGCCCACGCCGTGCGCGTGCTCGTGCCCGAGTCCCTCGGACGGCACGCATCGGCCATCGCCGCGGAGATCCCCGGAACCCTGAGCCCAGCGCAACCGGAACGCATCCGGCCGGACCAGGTGCAGACGCTTACCGCCAAGAGCGGCCAACGAGTCTTCGGCTACAGCTCTGGCGACCAGGCGCACACCGCCGCCCGCAACATCAAGGAAGATCGCTCGCTGGTCAGCGACCCGGTTCTCGTCGTGGTCCCCAACGGGTCGCGGTTCCTCACCGACAATGCCTACACCTCGTTCGCCACCCAGGGAGGTGTGGTCTTCCCCGCCCCCTCCCACATCCAGGCGGGCATCGAAGCGAACAAGCTGCAGGACGAAGTCATAGCCATCCGTCCGGTCGGGCAGAACGCGGCCCTGCAAATGAGGGACGCGCTGAACGACTTCCGGCTCCATCTGTTCAACCTGGCCGTGGCCGTGGCCGTGCTCGTCATCACCGGCATCGGCGTTTGCATCGTCTACTCCCGCAAGAACGCCCAGGCCATCTTCGTCAAGCACATCAGCGGCTGGAGGTTTGCGGCCAGTCACCGCTCCGTGCTGGCTGTTGAGGGCGTCCTCGCCGTTCTCCTGGCCGGCTGGGTCCCGTTCGACGTGTGGCAGCAGAACCAGGAGCTGAAGGAGTACACGGCCCTGGGCATTCCCGCCCCCAGCGAACCCGCGCAGATCACCGCGCTGGACCTGGGCCTCACCGCAGGGCTGGTCGCCTTCGAGGCCGGTGCCGTGCTCCTGGCGCTGATGGTCTTCCACCGCCGAATCGTCAAGGAAGGGGCGACCGAAGGATGAAGCCACCCACACCCACCCCCCTTCACTCAGGAGGAGCAGCGCCGTGATCGATATTGAGAAGCTGTCGAAATCCTTCGGACCCCGGACCCTGTGGTCCGACGTCACCTTGACCATCAACGGCGGAGAGATGCTCGCCCTGGTCGGCCCCAGCGGCTCGGGTAAATCCACCCTCCTCAACTGCCTCGGTCTCCTGGAAACACCCAGCGCGGGCGCGATCCGACACCAGGGCAAGGACATCACCCGATTCGACCGGCGCGGGATCCGGCGGTTCCGCCGCGAGGTACTCGGCTACCTCTTCCAGAACTACGCCCTGATCGAGAACGCCACCGTCGCGGCCAACCTGGAGGCTGCCATCAAACCCCGGCGGTCCCTGAAGCACACCCCTTGCTTCACCATCGCCGAGGCCCTTGACCGCGTCGGCCTCGCCGGGCGCGAGAAGGAGAAGATCCACTACCTCAGCGGCGGAGAACAGCAGCGGGTGGCCCTTGCCCGACTCATGGTCAAGCAGCCGGCACTCGTACTCGCCGACGAGCCGACCGGCGCCCTCGACCACGCCAACACCACCATGGTCGTCGACATCCTCCGCGAGATGAGCCACGCCGGATGCGCCGTCGTCATCGCCACCCACAACGACTATGTGCGTGACCGCTGCGACACCGTTTTCGCTGTCAACGAGCCTGCCCCGGTGATGGCCTTCCCACCGAGGTCAGCCCGGAGGTGATCTCGTACTCGTTGTGATTGCCGAAGCCTGATGGAAGTCGAGGGCCGCCCTCGTGAGGCGGTCTCCGGTCAGCTCCACGGGATCACCGGAATCCAGGAACTGCTCCCTGGCTGCACGTGCGTCCCGTCCTTCAAGGGCGCTTATTGCACGCGGACTCTGAGAGATCTGGACAACAAACAAGCCCCAGGTCGCTGACCTGGGGCTTTGTCGTGGAGCAGATGACGGGAATCGAACCCGCGCCACAAGCTGGGGAATCACCCGGGACTCAGGCGGGCGCGCACTGTCTGACCTGCGAGAACGGTCATGGGCGGCCTCGCGGGGGTCGACTCGCCGAAGCCTCTGGTGACCGCTGTTCACCGTTCCTACTGGCACGTTGTGGCACGGCGACCCCACCCAGGCTGCGGAGGGCCGCATCAGGGGCCGAGCCGTCTGTCTACGTGCGCCGATGCTGCCGGAACCCGGCAGTGTGTTCCCCGGTGTGGGGTGGCATGCTCGGTCCTGCGCCGAGGCGAGGTCGCGGACGAGCAAGGAGGTCTTGTTTTCTCCTTCGCCGACTCGCGCGGCACCCATACCGGCTGCGGCTTCGCTTCTGGAGGCGTCGGGCCCCTTCCTGAGAGCTGGGCAAGGCGACAAGGCGCTCCCTCGTGGCATGAGGTTCGGAGCCGGGCGTAACCAGGGAGGGGAGTCATGGACTGGCTGTGGGACGCGTTCGGCGATGTCGCTCTGTTGCTCTTCGGGCCGCTGGTGGCGTGGACCGCCTGAGAGTGGCGGCGTCACCTCGATCGGGCTCCCGCGTGGATGGCTCGTGGCCCGCGGTGGGCGGTGCGCTGCTGGGTGGCGGGCCTTGTGCTTCTGGGGATCGGCATGGGGAGCAGTGGTGTGTACGGCTTGACGGGGCTGCCGGAGCCCTGGGTGGTCGGCTTCTGCCGTGCCGCCGGCCCGATGCTCTACCTTGTCGTCTTCTGGCGCCTTCCCCATGGAGCAGGACGGCGTGGTGACAGACGGTTGCCGGTTTCCGGCACGCTCGAAGGGACGACGGAGGGGGGCCGGGACGATGACGGGTCGCCGAAGCGGCACGTGGCGTGAGGCGTGGTGGGTGCTCGCGGGGTGCTGGGCGGTGTGTGGCCTGGGCGGGGCACTGCTGTCGGCACGAGCGGTTCGGGTGCGGAGGTCGCATGTCTGACGGTTCACCGCGTCCCGCTCGGCCGACGGCTGAGGGTTCCGTACGTCGGCGTACGGTCTGGCATCGCGTATGGGGTGCGTGCGCGGCTCTTCTGGGTCTCGCGATGACCCTGCTGTCGGGGGCGGTTCTCCTGGGCGTGGTGCCGGAGCTGATCGACGACGAACGGGCCCATGCCGCTGCGTCTCCGTGTCCCGCCGCCGCGGGCGCGGCCGACGACTGTCTCCGTGAGGTGACGGCGACAGTCGTGAGCACGGTGATCAAGGACGAGGTCAAGTACGCAGAGTTCTCGGTACGCCTCAGGGGCCCGCGCGAGGTCGCGGGCGACGTCGACATGGGCGCGCCAGGCCCGCTGCTGAAGGACCTGCGGCCGGGTGATGTCGTGACCGTCACGCTGTGGCAGGACTACGTGGTCGCGGTGGCCAAGGACGGCCGGCTCCAGGAGACGGCCGACACCCCGGTGGGTGAGCCGCAGCTCGCGACCGCGGTGGGTACGGCCCTGCTGCCGGCCGGCGTGTTCACCGCCTATGCCGGAGGGCGGGTGTTCACCAGGGCGCGCCGCTACGGGGAACGAGGGCTGCCCCGGCTCCTCGTGGTCCATGGCAAGGCGGCGTTCGGCGCGATGGTGTGCGCTGTGCCTGCCATGGTCGTCGGGGACCTCACCGGCGTCCCGCTTCAGATGGTCGCCTGGCTCGTTCCGCTGCCCGCGGTCTGGTGGTTCGTGCGCCGACGTGAGCTTCGGGGCCGGGGCCGACATGCCGCTCCGGCACTCCAGGACCGATGAGCTCACCGTCGAGACGGTGACCTGATGGCGGTCGGGTGGGGAGCCGGGCCGGGTGGCGCATGTGACGCGCTGGGTCGCCGGGCCGCTTGTGGCGCCCCGAAGACGTCGCGGTCCTGGTGGCGTTTCTCGTGGGCCCCTCCGCGTCGTTCATCACTGGGCAATCCGTCCACGTCGACGGCGGCCGGCTGCTGCACTGAGAACGACAACAAGCAAGGAGACAGACCGAAATGAAGGAACGAGTCCGCGCCGTACTCGTCACAGCTGACGCCACGATGCTGGTCATCCGCCGCACCAAGCCCGACATCCCCGAGTACTGGGTGCTCCCCGGCGGCGGCGTCGAGCCCGGCGACGAGTCCCGGGAGGCCGCCCTCCACCGGGAGATCCACGAGGAGATCGCGGGGAAGGCGGACATCGTCCGGCTCCTCCACACGATGGAGTCCGACGAGGAGCGTCAGCTCTTCTATCTCGCCCGCATCGAGACCTGGTCCTTCGAGGACCGCACGGGTCCCGAGTTCAGTGTCGAGGGACGCGGCCAGTACGCGCTGGAGGAGATCCCGCTGACCGCGGAAGGGCTCGACGGCATCGACCTCAAGCCCGAGGAGATCGCCCAGGTCCTCAGGGGCGCCATCAGCGCCGGTACGTTCGCCCTGCTCGGTCACTGAACGACCGGGCGTGCTTTCGAGGAACACCTGCTGTGCTCCCGGAGGAACATGGCCGCCGCCGGTGATGGTGGCGGCCCTTCGGGCTGCCGTCCGCTTCGGGGAGCGCCCCCGCCGGGGGTTCGGACTTCGGCTGCGATCCGCCCTCGGTCGCTGCTTGGTGGACCGGTGCCCCCTGGCTCCGGTCCGCTCCCGCCACCCCAGGGGCGGGAGCGGCTGCTTCGGGCGGCCGCTCTGCCGTTGCAGGGCCGCCGCAGCGGGCACAGGCTGCTGGTAGGCGAAGGGAAGTGCCCTGGCCGAGCGGGGGCCGCCGACGTACCGAGGTGAACGGGTATGCGAGACCCGCGGGACCCCGAGCCGAGCGATGCGGGCAAGGAACGCAGCACGGCGGTACTGGACGTGCGGGGCATTCTCCGCGCCACCCAGCAGAGCACCGTCGCCGCCGTGCTGGGCCGTCGGCCGGGTGTGCTGGACGTCGAGGTCAACCCGGTGGCGCAGTCGGCCAACGTCGTCTTCGACCCGCGGCGGACCTCGCTCGCCGAGCTGCGCGGATGGGTGACCGAGTGCGGCTACCACTGCGCCGGCCAGTCGGTGCCGGCGCACATCTGTGACCCGATGGACGAGCCGGATCCGCCCGATCCCGCGAGGGCGGCCGAAGCCGTGCGACCCGCGCACGCGGGGCACGAGGTGGAGGGCGTGCCGTCGCACGCGGGGCACGAGGCAGAGGGGGTGCCGTCACCCGAGGAGGCGATGGGCCACGGCGGCCATGCGCAGATGTCGATGGCGGCCATGGTGGCCGACATGCGCAACCGCTTCCTCGTCGCGGTGATCTTCTCCGTTCCGATCGTGATCTGGTCCCCGATCGGCGAGGAGGTCTTCGGCTGGCACGTGCCCGTGCCGTTCGGGCTCCGTCAGGACGTGTGGGCGCTCCTGCTGAGCCTGCCGGTGATCTTCTACTCGTGCTCGATCTTCTTCGTCGGCGCCGTCCGTGCCCTGCGCGCCCGGACGCTGGACATGATGGTGCTGGTGGCCGTCGCCATCGGAGCGGGCTGGCTGTACTCCCTGATCATCACCCTCACGGGCGGCGGGGAGGTCTTCTACGAGGCTGCCACCGTCCTGGCGTCCTTCGTGTTGCTCGGCCACTGGTTCGAGATGCGCGCCCGCGGCGGTGCCAACGACGCCGTCCGCGCCCTGCTCGACCTCGCCCCGCCCAAGGCCGTCGTCCTGCGGGACGGGGAAACGGTCGAGGTCGCCACGTCAGAGGTGGCCGTCGGGGACCTGCTGCTCGTACGCCCCGGGACGAAGATCGCCGCGGACGGGGTCGTGGAGGAGGGCGAGAGCGAGGTCGACGAGTCGACCGTGACGGGGGAGAGCCTTCCGGTGCACAAGGCTCCGGGATCCTCCGTGGTCGGTGCCACCCTGAACGCCAACGGCACGCTGCGGGTACGGGCGACCAGGGTGGGTGCGGACACGGCACTGGCCCAGATCGTCAAGCTGGTCCAGGAGGCCCAGAACTCCAAGGCCCCCGGCCAGCGCCTCGCCGACCGGGCCGCGTTCTGGCTCGTCTTCGTCGCCCTCGTAGGAGGCGCACTCACGCTCGCCGTCTGGTTGCTGGCCACCGACCGGCCCTTCAGCAGCGCGATGCTGTTCGCGATCACCGTGGTCGTCATCACCTGCCCGGACGCGCTCGGCCTGGCCACTCCCACCGCGATCATGGTCGGTACCGGGCTGGGGGCCAGGCGAGGGGTCCTGTTCAAGAACGCGATGGCCCTGGAAGCGTCCGCCGGTATCCAGACCGTGGTGATGGACAAGACCGGCACTCTCACCAGGGGAGAACCGGAGGTCACCGAGGTGATCACCGCACCCGACCGCCACGAGGACGAGGTACTGCGGCTGGTCGCTGCGGTCGAGCGGGAATCGGAGCACCCGCTCGCCGAAGCGGTCGTACGCTACGCGCAGTCGCGCGGCGTGGGGCCGGTGCCGGCCCGGCATTTCGAGAACGTGCCCGGCCACGGGGCGACCGCAGTGGTGGACGGCCACCGGGTCGCCGTGGGCAACCGCCGGCTGACCGAACGTGAAGGCGTGGACCTCGGTTCACTGGCTGCCCGGCGGGACGAGCTCGCAGCCACCGGCCGCACCGTCGGCATCGCCGCCGTCGACGGCCTGGCCGCCGCCCTCGTCGGCATCGCCGACGCGCCGCGGGAGACCTCCCGAGCCGCCGTACGCGAACTCCACGCACTCGGCGTCGAAGTCGTCATGCTCACCGGGGACAACCGGGCCACCGCCGAACGGATCGCGCAGCGCCTGGGCATTGACACCGTCATCGCCGAGGTCCTCCCGGGCGACAAGGCCGCCACCATCGCCGAGCTCCAGCGCGGCGGCCGCAAGGTCGCCATGGTCGGCGACGGAGTCAACGACGCCCCCGCCCTCGCCCAGGCCGACCTCGGCATCGCCATCGGAGCCGGCACCGACGTCGCCATCGAGACCGCCGACCTCGTCCTGATGCGCTCCGACCCGCTCGACGTCCCCACCGCCCTGCGCATCGGTCGGGGCACCCTGCGCAAGATGCGCCAGAACCTCGGCTGGGCCATCGGCTACAACGCCATCGCCCTGCCCATCGCCGCCGGCGTCTTCGAACCCGCCACCGGACTGATCCTCCGCCCCGAGATCGCCGCCCTGTCCATGTCCGGATCCAGCGTGATCGTCGCCGTCAACGCCCTCGCCCTCAAGCGCCTCCGCCTGCCCGGCGCGGCTGCCCCTGACGCCCCGGCGGACGGAGGCGACGACCATGGCGGGTAGCCGGGCCCAGGTCGCACCGCGCCGGGTGCGGGCGCGTCATACGGCGGGAAACGTGACCGCCCACGAGCCCCGCACGCAGCCGCAGTCCCGGCCGGTGCTGCGGCTCGGACTGCTGCTCGTTTTCGGAGTCGTCGTCGGGCTGCTCGGTATGCACGGCCTCGGCACTGCCGCTGCGCTGCCGACGGCGGGCGCCACCGAGCACCCGCGGCTTTCCTGGAGTCCGTCTCGCGATGGGAGATGCCCCGACGTGGGGTAGTGGTTGCGGTGCACCGCAACCGCGAGCGGCGGATCACCTACGTGGCCGTGCAGGCGCGAGTGTCGAAGGCCTCGAGACCTCGGCTGCGGGGCGCCTCGTGATGGTACGGCCTGGTCAGGCGGGTGATGGGCCTGGCCGGGACCGCTGGGTGTGGTCCGTGCCGCGGGACGTGAGGCGTTCCCAGTTGCGGTGCGCGATGTCGGCCTTCTGTTCGTCCGTGAAGGGGGCGTCCTCAAGGAAGGACCGGGCGACGCCGGCGCTGGTGTCCACGAAGGGGAAGCCGCCGGGGCGGAACCCATAGGTGAAGGGGTAGTCGGTGGAGTACAGCATCCGTGCGGTCCCCACGACTTCGGCTGTCCAGCGGAGGTAGCGGGGGCTGACGGTGCCGCTGCCGGCGATCCAGAAGTTCTGCTTGAAGTAGTCGGTGAGCGGGCGGGCCAGGCCACCGGCGTCGGCGAAGAACCCGGTGTGGTCGAGATAGAAGAGCACGACCTCTCCCCAGTGGCCGGCAATCACCTGGAGATCGGGGTGCCGGTCGAAGACACCGGAGAAGATCATGCGCAGGTACTGCACGCCCAGGTCGTAGTACCAGCCGATCGCAGGCCCTGCCAGCGTGGTTCCGATGGGGCCGATGTTGGAGTAGTAGGCGTCCATCACCGCCTGCACAGGCATCTGCGGATGGAAGTGGAGGGGGACCTGCAGCCGCTCCGCAGCGGCGTACAGCTCGTCGTACTCGGAGTCGTCGGCGAGCTTGGATCCGGTGCGCCCGTAGAGCATGGCGCCCGGGAAGCCCAGCTCGGTGACCGCCCGCTCCAGCTCCGCAGCCGCGGCCGACGGCGACTGCGTCGGGATCGCTGCGAACGCGTCGAACCGGTCGGGGTTGCCGGCCACGATCTCCGCGAGCTGGTCGTTGGTGTCGCGGGCAACGGCGACCGCGTCCGAGTCGGGCAGGTTCTGCACGCCTGGTGATGAGATCGACAGCACCGCCACATCGACTCCCTGGTCGTCCATGTGCGCGAGCCTCGTCTCCGCGGTGTCGCGCAGTCGCCGGGCGACGGGGCTGTCGCCGAATCCCAGGTTCGGCAGCTCCGGGACTCCGGCACGCGACCACGCCTTCGTGATCGCCGGCACGACGATGTGCTCCTCCAGTGCAACGATCCGCAGCCGGTCGGGCATGGGATGCTCCTCCACCGTCTGATTCCATTGGAATCGTAGAAATGTTATCGATGATAATAACGATGGTTTCGGAGGCGCGGTATCGTCGATACATGTCAACACGCGCACAGAGCGGGAGCAGCGCTTCCGAAGTCGCGACCATCGGCCGCGCACAGGCCCGGCAACTGGTCATCGAGGCCGCCATCGGCCTGCTGACGCGCGGGGGACGCGAGGCGGTCACCACCCGTGCGGTCGCTGAAGCGGCGGGCCTGCAGCCGCCGGCCATCTACCGGCTGTTCGGCGACAAGGACGGGCTGCTCGACGCAGTGGCCGAGCACGGCTTCGCCGCGTTCCTCGCCACCAAGCACGTCGACCCCGACCCGCTGGACCCGATCGAGGATCTGAGAGCCGGCTGGGACGTCGCGGTCGAGTTCGGTCTGGCCAATCCCGCGCTGTACACGCTGATGTACAGCGAACCCACGAGGTCCGCCTCCGCCTCCTTCAAGGCAGGCATGGAGATCCTCATGGGCCGTATCCGGCGCCTCGCCGTCGGCGGCTGGCTCCGTGTCGACGAGGAACTCGCGGCCCAGGTCATTCATGCCACGGCCCGCGGCGCAGTACTCACCTGGCTGTCCCTGCCGGAACACGGGCGTGACCCGGCCCTGTTGACCACGCTACGGGAGACCATGGTCACCGCCGTGACCAACCGGCAGCCGGTCGTGCAGGACCCGGGCCCGGTCGGCGCCGCCCGCGCCCTGCGCGCCGCGCTGCCCGAACAGACGACCCTCAGCCGCGCGGAGCAGCATCTGCTGAGGGAGTGGCTGGAGCGGCTCGCCGCCGACGGCTGAGGCGCCGACGTATGGGGACAGGCCGCCGCCCGGGAGGAGGAGTGCCTGCTCAGCCGAGAACGGCGGTTGCCTCGATCTCGACCAGATGGTCAGGTACGTCCAGTGCGGCCACGCCCAGCAGCGAGGCCGGCGGCGCCGCGGTGACGCCCAGCTTCGCGGCCGCCCGGCCGCGCCCCTAGGCTTGGGAATCTACGGCGCGCAGCGTGCCCGAAGGGCTCCTGACCTGCGGTGACGCTCTGCCCGGCGACCTGTCCGGACGGTCCTGTCGTACCGGTGTTGACCGCTGTTTCCCGCCCGGAAGGGCACGGCTGGGGCACGGGCGCCGGACCCGGCCGGACAGCTCTCCGGGGCGAAACGCGAGGTGCCCCTGTCCTGCCGCCCGGCCCGGCACGCCAGTCCATGCTGTTGCGTTCGCAAGCGGTACCCGGCCCGTGCGTCAGCCGCTGTGGCGGAACCCCTTGCCGGTGCGGTCGAGAGGGTCGGGCGAAAGGCCCAGGAAGCGGTCGCGGAGGGCGTCCCAGGCGGCGAGGCGGGTGAAGTCGGGCGTGTCGAGGATGTCCTGGCGGTCGGTGAGGAACGGGTTGGGCAGCAGGACGGTCATCATCTGCTCGTCACGGCCGTTGAACAGGCGGGCTCCCCAGCTGACGGGGGCGCCGTCGGAGCCGAGGCTGCGGTAGAGCTCGGCGCGGGAGCAGCGGCGGATGCGGCCGAGTTCGGGACCGGAGGCGGTGTGATCGCCGATGCACAGGTGGAAGTGCCAGGCGCCGAAGTCGACAGTGGCGTAGCCGTCGTTCATGGTGATGGCGGTGGGGGCGCCCGGGGCGCCGACCTCCCAGGCGGCGCCCTCGATGATGGGCCCGAAGTGGATGTGCTGCCAGTGGTCGGTGAAGACGGTGGTGACGAGGTCGAGGAGAGTGGCCTCGTCGACGGGGAGGGGCCAGACGTGCTGGGTGCCGCCGCCGGGGGTTTCGACGATGGTCGGCTCGGTGGTGGTCATGCGGTCTTCTCCTTGGGGTTGAGGACGCAGTCGCCGCAGGTGCCCGCACCCGGCACGCGGTAGTACAGGCAGCAGCTGCGGCGCCGGAACGCGAGAGGTGAGGCCGGGACGACGCGGTACGTGCCGGCGTCTGCCAGCGGAGGCCGGTCCAGCAGGGCTCGAACGAGCGGTACGACGGGGAACGGCGCGTGCGGCTCCCTGGCGAGCAGGACGCGATGGGCTCCGATCAGCGCCGAGGCGGCGTTGCCGCGCAGCGTGTGCGGGGAGACGCCGGACACGTGCCGGACGGCGTCGGCCCATGGGGCCAGGTTCTGGACGGTGATGGTGTGGTGCAGGGCCGGAAGCGGATCCTGGCCCACCTCCCGTATGTCGGGCAGCCACAGAGCGAGGGGGCCGGAGGCGGGCAGGCGCCACCACAGGCGGTCGGGCTCCAGATCGGGGACGCGGCCGGTGAGCGCGGCGCAGGCCAGGGCGATCGACCAGAGCCGGGAGACGGTGCCCAGGTGCAGGGTGGACGCGGCCACCCTGGGCTGATCGGTGCCCAGCCGCAGGGAAACGTTCCGTACGCATGCGTCCAGCACGTCCGGGTCGGAGTGCAGCTCGGTCATCGGGCGGAACCCTCCCCCGGGGCCTTCGGCCTGGGAGGTAACCCCAGCCTCGGGGCTGGGGCCGGTGGCCACCGCGAAGTAGGGGCCGATCGTGGAGATCCGTGCCAGGGTGTCGGGGGTGATGGCCGCGTTCACCACGTCCGTACCGCCTGCGTCAGCTCGTGGAAGCTGCGGACCCGGGAGACCCGCCCGTCCGGTCCGGTGAGGATGAGCTGGTCCGCTCCCTCCCAGCTCACCCTCGTGCCCGTGCCCGCGCCCGGGTCGCTCGGGGCCGCGGCGGCCAGTCCCTCCCGGGCGAGGGCGCGTTCGAGGAGCGGGAGCATGTCGGGTGGCGCGTCCACCGTCACGCGGGCCCGCTCGGTTCGGCGCAGTCCGAAGGTGCCGGAGACCAGGTCGAAGGCGAGGTGGTCGGCGTCGAACGCGGCGCCCACGGCGCCCCCGCGGATCAGGTCCTCGGGCGCCCCGGCGTGGACGCGGGAGTCGCGGTCGACGAGCCATACGGCGTCGGCCACCCGCAGGGCCAGCTCCAGGTCGTGAGTGCTGACCACGACGGTCAGGCCCTTGTCCCGGGCGAGGTCGCGCAACAGCACCGTGAGTGCCACCCGCGAGGGGACGTCGAGGAAGGCGGTCGGCTCGTCGAGGAGGACGACCTCCGGTTCCTGGGCGAGGGCGCGGGCGGTCAGGACGCGCTGGCGTTCGCCGTCGGAGAGTTCGGCGGCCGGCCGGTCCGCGAGGTGTTCCGCGCCCACCGCCTTCAGCGACCACTCGACGGCCGCGTGGTCAGCGGCCGTGAGACGGCCGCTGAATCCGGTGTGCGGGTGGCGGCCGAGCCCGGCCAGTTCTCGTACGGACAGCAGTCCGGGGTCCACCCGGTCGGTCAGGACGACCGCGAGCCGCCGGGCGAGCGCGGCCGGCCGCTGCCGTGCGAGGTCGGTCCCGCCGATGCGAATCCGGCCGTCGAGTGGTGGCAGGAGCCCGCACAGGGTGCGCAGCAGCGTGGACTTGCCCGCGCCGTTGGGGCCGAGCAGAACGGTCAGTTCGCCGGCCCGTGCCTGGAGGTCGAGCCCTGAGAGCACGGCCCGCCCCGCTCCGAGGCGGCGTGGTGACCGGGTGCGGTAGCCGACGGCGAGGCCTTGGGTGACCAGGCCGCCGGTGGGGTCCGGTCCGCCGGCCGTCTGCGTGACGGGGCCGGTCATGGTGTCGGTCACGAGGCCACTCCTTGTACGCCGCGACGGCTGCGGATCAGGAAAGCGATGACGACGGGAGCACCGAACAGTGAGGTGATGGCGTTGAGCGGCAGCACGGATTCCGTGCCGGGCGGCTGGCTGAGCAGCGCGCACGCGAGTGCGAGGAACGCTCCCGCGAGCATCGACGCCGGGATCAGCGCCCTGTGGTCCGAGGTCCCCAACGCCACCCGGGTCAGGTGCGGGACGGCCAGGCCGAGGAACGCGACCGGACCGCAGAACGCTGTTGCCGCGCCCGCCAGCAGCGAGGTGCCGAACAGTGCCAGATCTCGGCTGCACCGTACGTTCAGCCCCATCGTGCGGGCGTAGTCCTCGCCGAGCAGCAGGGCGTTGAGACGTTTGGCGGTGAGCAGGGCGGTCAGCAGTCCGGCTCCGATGACGGGCAGCATGACCTGAAGGTCGGGCCAGGTCGTGGCGCTGAAGCTGCCCAGGCCCCACATGACGAACTGCTGGGCGCGTTCGGGCCGGGCGTAGACGAGCATCACGCCGACCACGGCGGTGGCCGCCGAGCCGATCATGACGCCGATGACGAGCAGGGTGACGGCCGACTGCACCCAGCGCGAGAGCAGCAGGACGAGGGCCAGCACGGCGGCGGCGCCCAGCGAGGCGGCCAGGACGACGCCCACGCGCCCGAGCCCGGCCAGGTCTCCGGTGAAGCTGCCGGCGACCCCGCCGGTGCCGACCACCACCGCGGCGACACCCATACTGGCGCCCGAGCTCACCCCGAGGGAGAACGGGTCGGCCAGCGCGTTGCGGAACAGGGTCTGCATCTGCACGCCCGCCACCGCCAGAGCGGCGCCGACGGCGGTGGCGGTCAGCGCGCGCGGCAGCCGGACCTGCTCGACGATCACCGTCCAGCGCGGGTCCTCGGCGGTGCCGCCGAACAGGATGCGTACCACCTCCGCGACCGGCACCGGGTGGGAGCCGGTGGCGATGGTGAGGACGAAGAGGGCGGCGGTGCCGGCCGCGAGGGCGAGGACGACGGCCAGGCGCCGCCGCCCCGGCCGCGGCGCCCGGGGGGTGTCGGGGGCGTCCGGGGCGGATGCGGCGGCCGGCGCGGTTGCCGTGTGCGTCGTCACGCCTTGGGCACCGGCTGGTAGAAGGTGAAGGTGTGGTCCTTCGCCTGGTCCGGGTGCATCAGGGCGAAGAGGTCGGCGAGGACCAGGTCCGGGCGCAGCACGCCGCGCTCGAAGTAGTCGTTGCCGCCGCCGGGGCCGAGCGCCTTGGTGTTTGTCCAGACCGCACCGCCGGAGAGGGCCTTCAACTGCCCGTACCGGTTGTCCGCCTTCACCGCGTCGGCGGTGGACTTCCACTTCTGGTCGGCGACCCAGACGGGAGCCTCGCCGCCCTTGGCGTACACGGCCTCGAAGTTCAGCTGGACGTTGCCGGTGCCCGGCTCGCCGGCCCAGGGGTAGGTGCCGCCCGCGTCCTTGATCAGCTGGGCGGCGTAGCTGCCGCCGGCGGGCATGTACCAGGTGCCCTGGTACATCGTGCCGGGGAGAACGTCGACGGTCTTGCCGTCCTTGACCGCCTGTGCGCCCTTCTCGGCGACCTTCCGGTAGTCGGTCTCGATGGTGTCGAAGACCTCGCCGGCGCGCTGCTCCGCCCCGGTGAGTGCGGCCATCGCCTTGACCCACTCGGCGCGTCCGAGCGGACTGGACTCCAGCCACTCGGCGTTGGCTACGACGGCGATTCCGGCCTGGCGCAGCTTGGGGTACTGCGGGTCGTCGGTGCCCTGGGTCATCAGCACGTCCGGCTTCGCGCCGATGACCGTCTCGGCGTTGAGGGTACGGTCCTTGGCGTACTCGGTGACCTTGCCCGCCTTCACCCGCTCGATCACCTGGGCGGAGGAGACGGTCGCGGTGCTCGCCACCCCCGTCAGCACGTCGAGCGTGCCGGTCTCGGTCAGCAGCGGAAGGTGGGTGGTGGAGGCGGAGTACAGGCTCTTGACCGGAACCGTGACCTGCTGCGCGGATGCCAGCTCACCGGTCAGCTCCGGATTCGGCGCACCGCACTTGACCAGCACGTACGACTCGGGCTTGCCCTTGGGGAAAGGCTCGTTGACGGTGAGGACCTGGTAGCTCTTCTCGTACCGGAGCGTGAAGTTCTTGGCGTGCTCCACCGTCGACTTGACGGGGAAGTAGTCCTTGGCCGGGTCGAAGTCCTTGATGCACCCCTCCCCGGCGACCTGGGTCTTGGCGTCGGCGGGCGGGCCGGGCTCGCCCCCGCACGCCGTGAGCGTGAGAGCGGCGGCGAGGAAGGCCACCGCGGTGGCCGGTCGGCGAGCAGGCATGGCGGATCGTACGGACAAGGTGACTCCTGGTGACATGCGTGGACAGTGCGCAGCGCCGGTATGGCGGGCGCGTGATGCGGCGTACGGGAAGGAACCCGCTGGGGGAGGGGGTCGTCAGAACCTGAGGAGGGAACGGGCGCGGGAATCAACCCGGGCAGGCCGGCTCCAAAGAACCACAGGCGGCGCGAAGCCGCCCCCACGCATACGCAGGCACACGAGTGCCACCGCCTCTCCTGGGGAAATCCGCCCCGTACATCGAGGTGCGACGGCGTGAGTCTCCTGACTCGGGATCACAGCTTCTCCGGCCTTCCCGCCCCCGGTTGGGGCGGTGGCCATGGGTGGAGTCGCTCCCCCTACACAGTGGCGGTACCGTGCCGGAATCTCACCGGCTTCCTCGTTCCGCCGTCGCTTGTCGGACGGAAGCATCGCAGAACCGGCCACGGCCCCGCCAGACCCACAACTGTGCGACCAGCCACAGAGCGCGGTCGTCGGACCCGGGAGGGCGCCCGCCCGGAGTCTCGGCCGGACCATCGCGACGCACGTTCCGCCTCGGGGAGCCTGTGGCACGCGGAGGGTGCGGCAGACCCGGAGAGGTCCGGACAACGACGAAGGCCCAGGTCTGTGACCTGGGCCTTCGTATCTGAGCGGATGACGGGAATCGAACCCGCGCTATAAGCTTGGGAATCACCCGGCACTTGACCGTCTGCATGGCTGTTGCCCTGGGAAACGCTGCTTACGATGGCAGTCTCGAGGTCTCTGGAAACGTCTCTGCTGACCGCCGGATACCGTCTCTACTGGCACGTTGTGGCATGGCCCGTAAGGGAGATGGCAGGGAGCGGGCTTGCCGCACTGCGGTGCCGCAGCGAGTTCCAGTGCCGCCGTGCCCGGTCCCCCACCCGATCGACGATCACCGCCACCGCGGCGGGCGGCACGGTGAGCGAGAAGACGATCAGGCCGAATCCACTGCCACTGCATGGCATGCTTCCTCGGTTCGTGTGCTGGCACGTGGACTGGTCGGGTTGGTTAGGGTTGTCCCGAACGTAAGATCGGTTAAGCGGGCTTTGGTGCGCCTTCTGCCGGCGAGATGCTCTCGGGGGATGGGCGTTGCTGACATATCACGAGGTCATGACCACCGACTTCGGTCTTCTCGATACCGCCGCGACGGGGTGGGACAAGGTCGCCGAGGAACTGAAGAAGGTCGAAGGACGCTACAAGAGTGCCGTCCTGCCCATCACAACCGGCTCCGGCTGGGTGGGCGTCTCGGCAATCGCCGCCAACCGCCGGTTCGTCGGGACCCACTACGAGTATCTGGCGGCGCAGACCCAGGCGAAGGCCACCGCCAAGGTGCTGCGCGCGGGGCGTGAGCGATTCGCTGAGCTGAAGAAGATCCTTGAATCCGCCCGCGCGGACGCTGTGGCTGCGGGCATGAAGGTGTCGGAGCAGGGCCGTGTCGCCTACGGCTACGACCGACTGACCGGTCAGGAGCGCGCCGACCTCCAGGCGGATTCCAAGGCCCTCCAGAGTGTCAAGGAGAACGAAGGGGCCTGGGCCGAGTACATCGATGCCTGCGTGAAGTCTTTCGACGAGGCGGACAAGGACCTCAAGGCGTCCCTGGAGACCGTGGTCACGGACGCCATCGGCGGCGGAAACGCGAACGATATGACCTTCGGCAGCGGATTCAACGGCCAGGCGAAGGGCGACATGATCGCGGCCGCCCCGCCGAAGGCCGAGGATGAGGTCTCACTCGACCTCAGCGGCCTGCTGATGGACCCGAAGAAGGAAACGCTGAGCATGTGGTCGGCGCGCGCCCAGGGTGACATCGTCGCCAGACTCTCGGGCAACCCGGAGTGGGGCAGGCTCTACTCCCGTTACGTGTCAGGTGCCGTCTCCCTCGCCGCCTTCGCCAGGGCGACCGGTATCACGGTCCCCGGCGCGTTCGCCCTGATCCAGGCCTACCGCAAGCCCGGAACCCTGCTGAACGCGCCGGGCACACTGACCGCGCGGCTCATCGGCGGTAGCCCGAACATTCCCGGTGCCGCCAATGCCCTGAACGCCTCCTCTGCCGCCCGATCGGTTCTCGGCGGCTCCAATGCGGTGGCTGCGCAGTACGGCTCGTACATGAAGAACGGCGCGCTCATCACGCCCACGACTGCAGCCCAGGCGAACCTCATCACGGTCGCCGAGAGCGGCGGGCTGGCCAATGCGGCCAAGGCGGCCGGTGCCATGCGGGGGCTCGGCATCGTCGGGTCCGCGGGTGCGACGCTCTACGGAGTTGCGAACCTCTCCACCTACGACTCGGAGAAGATAGCCAACAACCCCGACAAGTTCGCCTCCGACCTGACGGGTACAGCGTTCAACGCGACCCTGACCGCCGCGATGGTCGCGCCGAACCCGGTCACGGTGGGCCTGGCCGTCGGCACGGGTGTGATCTATGCGGGTGCCCTTGCCTGGGAGAACCGGGAGAACATCGCCGACGCGTGGAACACGTCCACCGACTGGGTGGGGGACAAGGCGGAGGATCTTGGGAAGGGAATCGCATCAGGCGCGAGCAAGGTCGGCAAGTTCCTCAACCCCTTCGACTAGGAGCACGCATTGACCACATCGTTCGAGATGAGAGAAATACGGGACGAGCGGCGCGCGCTTCACTGGTCCACCACCTCGGAGGAGTTCGGTGACATCAAGGTGTGCTACCCGGCGGACATCCGCCCCGCGACGGGAACGGGCGCCAGGGCAGAAGGCAGCGCGATTCCGACCACGCTCCTGATCGGCTGGTCCATCTTCGAGGACAAGCCGCGGTTGAACGGTGCCCACCTCTGGGTGGACGGTCAGGAGGTGAAGCTGCGGCGGAATCGATGGGCGGTCCGCCGGAAAGGGCGCGCCCTTCGCATGACGCACGACGGAACCGAATACCGGTGCAGCGCGATCAGCCGGAAACGGTACGTCCTCACGCGGCCCGGACTCGCCGTAACGGTCACCGACTCGGGGATCGGTACGAAGCGGCGCCGCCTGCGGGTGGTGATCGACGGCGCCGCCGTGCCGGTCGACGTGTCCCTGGCGGTGCTCTTCGCCGGTGTCAACCGCTCGCACCTGACTATGGGCGGCGCCTTCCGCGCCGGCTTCTCAACGGTCTTCAACCTCTGGGCCGACAACGCAGCACGGAGCTGACTGATGCCTTCCTACGACAGCGCCCGATCCCGCTTCCGGCTGGCCCAGGACCACCTGGCGCTGCTGACCCACATGGTGAGCGGGGAGCCGCTGCCAGCCGGTTACGGCGCCGCCGCTGCCGAACTCCAGCACTCCGGGCTCGTGAGCGAGACGGGAGAGGTCTCCGTCCAGCTCGTTCCTCTGCTGGAGACTCTGGCCGCACCCGAGGTGGCGATCAGCGCGGAGGTGATCGGCCAGCAGGGTGTGCTGAACCACGGGCTGGTGGTCGGTGAGACGTACGTCTTCTCGCACGAGGAATGGCCGGGGCAGCGCGAGGTCGAGTATGCGCAGGTCGAGCCGAAACTGCTCGTATGGTCGCTGGCCCTTCTGGTGAACCTGCGGCAGGCCGATGCGCTCGATGTCGCGGTGCCGTACATAGAGACGTCCATCGGGACGATGGACGCAGGGCTCGCCGCCCTGGACGGCCCGGCGGACGACGATGCGCCCGAGCGGGTCCAGCGTGCCTTGGCCGAAGCGGGAAACCTCACCGAGCCCGCCTTGTCCCTCTTCTCCCACTTGCTCACCGAACTGCGTGTGCACTGGCGTCTCACCTCGGCGTGGCATGGCCGGGACGGCGGGCAGCTGACGGTCGGTGTGCGCGGGTTCGGTATCTGGGACTGCGGCCCGCTCGGCTACTGGCACCGGGAATCCCCGTCCGAGCCGGTGCACGAGGGCCAGGTGGGACCGGACAGCCCTCTGGTGCTCCGTCCGGTGGGCAGCAAGCGCATCTGGGAGATGATGGCCGACCTCCTCCCCGGTGAGAGCGACAGGTGAGGACGAGGTCCCGGGAGGCCGCAGAGCAACGGTAACGGTTCAGTGCGCGGCTGAGGTTGGGGTGTGCCGACCTGGCTGGTCGGCTGGTGGGTGATCACCGCTCTGCGGCGCGGCTGGAGACGAGGCCGGCGATCGCCAGGCGGGTCTCGTCGTCGTCCTCGCGGCGTCCGATGTACCGCTGGAGGGACCGCCTTTGCTTGTGCCCGGCGTTGGCGTGCTCCCCACGGATCCGCTCGGATGACTGCTGCCTGCGGGCTTCTTCCCCGGCCGCGGCTTCCGAGGCTCGGCTCGCCGGGCCGGGCTTGGCTCGCCCGCCGCTCCCGGTGTGGCGGGCGAGCCCTCGATCCGGTGCCGGCAAGTGGTGCTCCCGGGGCAGTGATTGGCTGCCGTCTTTGGCGTGGCAAATTTGTGAATCCATGCCGGATAGTGACGCGGCAGAATCCACCGGTCGCGATTGCCGATGCCATCACCCGCCTTGCGAAGGCCGGTGTACCACGCTTCGCCGACCTCTTGGCCGGGCATCTCGGGTAGCGCGCGGGGCGAGATGCCATTCGGCGTTGGGCGTCGAGGTAGTTCCTGACCTGCGAAAACAGCGGACCGGTAGCGCATTCCCGGGGTGTGCGAGGGGCCCGTGTTGACCGCTGTTCACCGGTCTGAAGGGCACGGATGGGGCACGAGCCGTGCGCTGCCCCTCAGCGGAGGCTCTTCCAGAACGCGTAGTCGTGGTCCTTGGTGAACTCCGCACGCTTGCACGGCCCCGAGGTCAGCGACTGCACGTAGCCCCCGCTGCGGAAGCTGGGCCAGTCCGTCTTCCCGGACTCGGCGAAGTTCGCCCAGGTGCGCGTCATCCGCTTGCCGAGGCGTTGCTGCGTCTCCGTAAGCTTCTCGTACAGGGGCAGCTTGAGGTCGAAGAGGTAGGGCAGCTCCGACATGTGCGAGGCGCGGAGCTCGAAACTGAGCTGCGGGGCGCCCGCCCACGCGGGCGTTTCGCGCTCGCTGAACTCGAACATCCTGGTTGGTGTCCACTGCGACAGCAGCCGGGCGGTGTCCAGCGTCGGAACCGACCAGGTGTGGTCGGTTAGTACGGTAGCCAGGGCCTCACCCGCCGAGCCGAAGCGGCTGAGTGGGTAGCGCGCCAGGACGGCATCGGCCTGCTCCCCGAATTCCTTGCGGATTTGGGGTTCGTACGCCTCGGGCGGCATGGGACCACCCATCAGTTCCTGGCCGAGGATCCGGCCGCGCTCCTCGTCGTGGTTGACCCCGATGAGGACCGGGACGCGGTTGAACTTGCCTGTGCGCAATGCCTTGGCGGGGGTCAACGGCATGAGGTCCGTACCGGCGATAGGGCGCGGCTCGTTCCAGGTCCCGTACGCCTTCATGAGCGTGCCCGGGTCCGTGCGGCGCAGGCAGGCCCCCGCGTCCTCGTGCGCATCGCACGCCTTCAGCTCCCGGAGGCGCGTGACGGTGGCCTCGGCCTCGGCCTCTGCTTCCGCCCGCGTGCGGGAGCCGCCCGTGGCGCAGGGCGCGCTCTGCAGGATGGCACGGTCGAACAGTCCGGCCGACTTCGGCGAGGCGAGGTGGCCGCAGACGCTGTAGCCGCCGCCGGACTCGCCCATGATCGTCACGTTGCGGGCATCGCCCCCGAAGGCGCCCGCGTTGGCGCGGACCCAGTGCAGCGCGGCCTGCTGGTCCTCCAGGCCGAGGCCGCCGGAGGTCCCCAGCGCCGGGTGGGACAGGAAGCCCATGACGCCGAGCCGATAGTTGACCGACACGACGACGGCGCCCTCGGAGGCCAGCCGCTCGGGACCGTAGAGGTCGCCGCTGCCGAACATCAGGCTGCCGCCGTGGATCCACACGATGACCGGCCGCTTGCCGGTCTGCTGCGCCGGGGCGGTGACGTTCAGATAGAGGCAGTCCTCGGCCTCGCTGGGGACTCCGATGGGGAGCCCCTCCGGCTGAGCGCAAGAGGATCCCGGCGCGGTCGCCTCTCGCACCCCCGTCCAGGCCGCTGCGGGCCGGGGCGGGGCCCAGCGCAGGTCACCGACGGGCGGGGCGGCGTACGGGATGCCCTGGAAGCTGCGCAGTCCGCTGCCGTCGACGGTGCCGCGCACGGTGCCGCCGGTGGTTGCGACGACCGTACCGGCATCGCTGCTGCCCGCTGCCGCTTGCGCAGGGCCGGCCAGCCCGAGGCCCATGCTCAGCGTGGCCAGTGTCAGCGCGGCGCCCGTGAACCTCGTGGAAACGTTCCTGGTGCGTCTCATACCCCGAACGCTACGACAGAGTGAAACGATCGTGCAATACGTATGTATAACTCGATCGTGTGAGACGTTCGTATCACAGGGGCGCTAGGCTCCGGGCATGGGAAACCGTGAAGCCCTGCTCGTCAGCGCAAAGGCCTGCCTGCGCGAAAAGGGCTACGACCGCACCTCCGTACGTGACATCGCCACGGCCGCCGGCGTGAGCACGGCCGCCGTCGGCTACCACTACGGCTCACGGGAGACGTTGCTCAACCAGGCCCTGTTCGAGATCCTCGACGAGTGGGGCGATGCGATGGGCCGGGCACTGGTCCCTGATGCGGACGGCTCCACCCGGGCGCACTTCGAGCGCATCTGGGAGGGCTTGATCGAGGACTTCGGCGCGCACCCTGACCTGTGGCTGGCCTCGGTGGAGCTGTTCATGCAGGCCCGGCGCCAGCCGGAGCTGCGACCCGCCCTGGCCGACGGCACCGCCCAGGGGCGGCGCGGTATGGCGGCCATCCTGGACGGCGTCCGCGAAGAGGACGTGGCGGAAACCTCCGTCCGCACCCTCGGGACCGTACAACTGGCGCTCGTGTCGGGTGTGATGTTCCAGTGCCTCAGCGACCCGGCCGGCGCGCCCACGGCTGCTGAGGTGCTCGAAGGCATTCAGGCCTTGGCGAGGATCGCGCACTGACCCCATCGCAGTGAGTGTCGACCGGAGACCAACCCGCCTCGTGGTGAGGCCACTTGTGGTTCGCGAATGGCATGCGGGTCCGGATGGGTCTAGGCAACAAACAAGCCCCAGGTCGCCGGCCTGGGGCTTTGTCGTGGAGCGGATGACGGGAATCGAACCCGCGCTACAAGCTTGGGAATCACCCGGCACTTGAGCTGCTACATGGCCTCTGAACTGCAGAAATACTACCCTCGGTGCTGGTCGGGAGGGGTTTGGACAGTCCCTTGCTGACCGCTGGTTACCGCCTCTACCGGCACGTTGTGGCACCGCCGTGCCGGAGGCGTCATGGGTGCGGACTTGCTCAGGCTCCGCGTCGCCGCGACTTCCAGTGCCGACGTGTCCAGTCGCCGGCCTCTCCGATGACGACCATCAGAGCCGCTGATGCCGCGCACGGACCGAGTGCTGTCGGCACACCGAGCATCCGGCCCAGGACCCACAGGGTGAGGGTGATCATTGCCCACCACGCGACCAGTGATGCGGCCTCGCGCCACAGACGCGGCAGGGAGGCTGCGGTCGGCTTCAACGCCAGGCCCCTTCAGGAGGTGCGGCCGGGGAACGGTGAGGGCGCCGGAGGGTGGCAACACCCAGTACCAGGCACCCGGCCACTGCGAGCCCGCCGCCGACGAGAGTGCAGGCCAGAGTGATGTCGGGGGAGGCTCCGGCGAGTCGGGGCACGGCATTGACGGGTGCGGTGGCGTAGATCAGCAGGAGGGCCCAGCCGCGCGGCCGCACGGGTGCCAGCCTGTTCCGCAGGCGCCGCGGCACCCGATCGGCGGTCATCGCCACTGCGGCGGGCAGCAGTGTGAGGGAGAAGGCGATCAGGCCGATCCACTGCCACTTCATGGGGTGCTTCCTTAAGGTGAGTGCGTCTCAGGGCTGTCCCGCAATCCCCGGCGGGCGCACGACGCCAGCTACGGCACCTCGCTGCGTTGTCGGAACGCCCGAATACGCCCAGTATGGGGACGCTCCTCCGCCTTGCGATGCACCGCATCTGACGCCGTGCGCTGATCCACCGGGGATTACGGGACAGCCCTTCGGCGATGGGTCCGCCAGTGGCTGATGTGGGCCGCGGGGTATTCCGCTTCGAGGTCCGCGTGGTCGCCCTGCTCATTTTCCGATGCGGCTCCTGCGCAGGCTACTGATGTCGAAGGGGTAGGGAAAGTAGGGGTCGGCGGGCATGAGTGGCTCGGGATTTTGCCGGGCTCCGGCAGTGATTGCGTGAGTGGGAGCTGCCACAATCCGTCTCAGGTCAGTTCCGTTTCTGGGGGCGTGGCCGCCTGGCCTTGTGCACTCGGAGCCGTGCTCGTGACAGCGGCGGCGCTAACGGTCGCATCACGTCCCGATCCCGGACGTGGTGCGGAGCGGCTGGTGGGGCCCGTGGCGTACTGCGCTGAGACCCCTGAACTGTCACAGACGACGGGGCAGACCAGGTCCCTGCCGATGTGCACGTAGGGGTGGCTCCGGCAGCCTTCGGGTGCCGACACAGCCTGCCTGGAACCCTGAGCGGAGCTCCTTGGCGTGGCTGTCATCCGCGTGCCCCTGAGAGAGAGCGAGTCGCAGATGTCCGTACCCCCACCGTCGACGGGACCGACACCGCCGCAGCAGCCGGGACCTCCGCCGTACGGTACGCACGGCGGCGGCCCCTGGTTGTCGCAGCCGAGTCCTGTTCCCACGCTCAACGGACTCGCGGTCGCTGCCCTCGTGCTGTCCCTGACCGTGTGCCTCACCCCACTCGGACTGGTGCTCGGGATCGTCGCCCTGGTCCAGATATCAGGCGGTGCCCGCCGAGGGAGACCCCAGCGAGGCCGGGGCCTGGCCATCGCAGGCGTCGCCGTGTCCGCGTCGGTGATCGTGATCGCCGCGCTGCTGATGGCCTTCGCCGACTTCCGGGTGTGGACCGTCTCCTCCCCCGACCGGGGTACGGACGGCAAGGTCGAGCAGCGGAGCACGGCAACTGTGCTCGATCTGCGGGAGGGCGACTGCTTCACACCGGGGAGCGGACTTCCCAAGGGGGACCGAGACCCCATGGCCAACCTCGCCGTGGAGCTGATCCCCTGCGACCGGCCGCACGAAGGCGAGGTCTACGGCATCACCCGGATCGACGGGCCGGCAGCCTTCCCCGGTACGGAGGCCGTCGCCGCCCAGGCGCGCACCCGCTGCGTACCGCTGCTGCTCGACTACATCCCCGACCCCGATGCCCAGCCTGGCACGAAGACGTTCTTCTACCACCCGGACGAGCAGGGCTGGCAGGCCGGACGACGGACCGTGGTGTGCTGGGTGTCGGGCTCGGGCCACTCGACGAGTGCCTCCATACAGCAGGATCTCGCCGCGATGGAGCCGGGGCAGCGCGCCTATCTGACGGCGATCCGCCCGCTCAGCACCGCTCTGCTGAGTCGTCCTCCGAAGAGTCCGGCCCAGGACCTGGCCG
The DNA here is from genome assembly GCF_044748225.1 of Streptomyces sp. NPDC090021. Taxonomy (NCBI): domain Bacteria; kingdom Bacillati; phylum Actinomycetota; class Actinomycetes; order Kitasatosporales; family Streptomycetaceae; genus Streptomyces; species Streptomyces sp. NPDC090021. The sequence goes on from NZ_JBIVFO010000016.1 coordinate 85,897, forward strand.
GTGCCCGCGAGTGGGCCCGCATGATGCCCGGCGCGATCGACGAGACCGCTCGCCTCCTGGAGCAGGCGCAACTCCCCGCCGCCGCCCGCGGTCCCGCCAGAGCCCTGGCGGAGAAGCTCCGCGCTTCCCGGCCTGACTGGGTGGACGCGGGCGCGGCCAAGAACGTGGACGAGCTCCGGAAGGCCCTGGCGAAGGTCGACGAACACCCGATCCAGGAGGATGTGACACGAGTGCGCACCGGACTGGGGCTGCCGACCACTGGGGCGGGGGGCGGACGAGCGTAGGCGGAGCGACGACGTCACCGGCAAGGCGGGCCACGACGATCGCGCCGACGAGGTGCGCGCCGGCCAGGCTCATGACCCCAGAGGCCGGCCGCGCGCTTGCCCCTCTTCTCTCATCCGCTTCAGTGGCCGGACTCGGCGTGCGCGCCGTGGTCGCCGAGCTGGGCTTCCAACCAGTCGTGCAAGGCGTCGACCAGCGCGGAATCCTCGGTGGTGTACGTCAGCGCCGCCTGGAGAACGGCCAGGTCATCGGCCCTGGGGTCCTTGAACATGGTTCGACCGCACAACCAGGAGGTTCGGCGGTGCAACCGGTTTCCACTGCGATGCTGCACCCGGTTCGCGAGGGGAAATCGGCGATGCCGATCAGGTCCTCGCTGTTCTTCTCCGGCGGCTTCCGACAGGATCCGGCGTCGGGTTCCTGGCGGCGTGCCCTCGTTCTCTCAACTTGTCCCCGGGACCGGCAGAGGCGTGGTCCTGGTCAGCCTGTCGGAACCCGGGGGCAGGGGAACGGCAGCGAACACGGCGTCCTGCTGGGCCTGGAGTTCCTTCTTCCGGGCCGGGGTGGTGGAGGGCAGGCGCTGCTCCTCGTACAGGAGGTGGGTCACCTCCTGGGCGTGCTTGCTGGCAGGGGTGTGGAACTGGACCTCGAAGAGCTGCCCGGAGCCGGGTGCTCGCCACCCCGTGTTGAGGCCCTTGTAGCCGTTGGTCCGGCCCCAGGTGTTGGACCACTTGGTGTTGTCGTTGCCCCAGGCGGACAGAAGGGTGGACGCGGTGGCGACGCCGTCCGTGTAGGTGCCCTCCGGCCACTGGAGGGTGTAGCGGACGGCGTCGCCCAAGCCCTGAAGGACCGTGTCCACGTTCCGCTCGGGGTGCTCCTTGAGGGAGGTGGCGACCTTCCGCTTGAGGGAGTCGGGCGACTTGAGGCGGTACTCGAAGCCGACCAGCTCCGCGCCCGACGCGAGCGCGGCGGTGCGCACGTCCACGCTGATCGACCGTTCGGCAGCCTTCGCCCGGTCGAGGTAGGCGTCGACCCTGGCGCTGTCCGTGGTGCTCAGGGTGAGCCCGCCCTCCCCCTTCCAGCCGTCGTCGCCGGGCGCGGCGGTTGCCGATGCCCCGGATCCGACGATCAGCGCGGTGGCGAACGCGGCCGGGAGCAGGCTTCGGCCGATGGCGGGAGTGGTGGTCGTGCTGTTGGTCATGAGCTTGCTTTCACGCCGACGATGATCTTGCGCAGGGTGCAACCCGTTGGGTGTCCACCCGGTTACGGCGGTCTGGGCGGTTCCGGGCACAGCTCTGGACGGTCGTCACCGGGATCAGCGCTCGGTCGTCGTGTCGGGTGACCGCGCTGTCTGTCAGTCGCCGGACGGCATCGAGGTTCCCGAGTGGTCGATGACGTTGCCGTTGGAGCAGTTGTTCCTGTGGTTGCCGGTCCAGTCGCTCAGGGCGGGCACGACGGCGAGTTCCTGAATGCACACGTCGGCGGCGGTGAAGTTCCAGTCGGCGCCGCACTCGCCCGCGCTCAGCTCCGCGCCGCCTGGCCGCCGCGGCCCTCGCCCGCTCGGGCACCGGCTGCTCGACCGGTTCGGCCGGTAGGTGACCCTGACGGAGGTGGGCGACGCCGCGCTGCCGTACGCGCGGGCGGCGCAGTTCTCGCCTACGGATGTCGGCATCTCCCGCGGGAGCACGGGCAACGATGCGGGTCCCGGCAACCGCCGAGCCCCTGGGCGAGGGCCCGCAGCAGAGTGACACCAAGGTGCCAGACTCCATGCTGCCAGCCACATCCCTTGGGCCCGCCGCGGCTCCTCATGCAGGATCACCACAAGGGGAAATCGGGCCGGAACGCAAAACGATCCGGCCGAATACCGGTAGTGAACCACGGGGGAAGCTGCACATGAAGTGTGTCGGGAATGCCGTTGCCGTCTTTGTCGCGCTCGTCGCCGTCGCGTTCGGGGCGGCCGAATTCGGAGCCGGGGACACGGTGAACTCCGCGTCGGCCGAGACCACGGCCGGCGTGGCCACCACCCCTCTGAGAAGCCTCAACTGGGACTGATCCGGCATCGCGAGAAGGACGTAGGGAGAAGCAAATGAATGTCTTGGTGTGCCGATGGGACCGGGTCACGCTGGAGGCCGTACTCGACCGGGGCGCCTCTGTGACCCTGGTATTCGACGAGTGGGAGGCCGCCAACCGGGGCATCGACCAGAAGCTGCTGGACCGGGTCGACCGCCACTACGTGATCCGCAGCTTCGACGCCCTCGACGAGCTGGCGCAGCTGGCCGTGGACATCCGCTCCAACGGTGTGAAGATCGACCGGCTGCTCAGTCTCTCCGAGTTCAGCCAGTTCGGTGCCGCCTACCTGGCACAGCTGCTGGGCCTGGCGCTGCCCGCCGTCGAGACCTCCGTGCTCATGCGGGACAAGCGCGCGATGAAGGACCGCGCCCAGCAGGCCGGCATCCGCTGTGCCCGCTACGTCTCCCTGTCCACCCGGGACATCGAGGGATCGGTCCGGCAGGTCGAGCAGGAGCTCGGGTTCCCGGTCATCGTGAAGCCGGCCGCGGGCCTGGGCTCGGTCGACACCTTCAAGGCCGAGGACGCGGCGCAGCTCACCGAGGCCCTGCGGGAGGCGGGCCGTGACGCGACGGTCAAGTTCCTGATGGCCGAACAGGTCCTGGACGGTGACGAGTACCACGTGGACGCGGTCTGGGCGGACGGGAAGGCGCGGGTCTTCGGCGTCAGCCGGTACCTCCGCCCGCGGATGACGGTCACGACGCCGGGCCGCGACAACGGCTCGATCCTCCTCCCCCGCGACCGCGAGGCCGCGCTGTACGAGGAGATCGAGCAGCTGCACGAGCGCATCAACACCGCCTTCGGCATCACCGACGAGATCACCCACCTGGAGATCTTCCGGCGAGCGGACGGTGAGCTGTGGTTCTCCGAGATGGCCACCCGTTTCGCCGGCGGCGCCATCCCGGAGAGCTTCGGGCCGCAGGGTGCTGACCTGCGGGAGCTGTGGATCGCCGCGGCCCTGGGCGAGCCCGGCGAGGAGCTGCCCGTGAAGACGGCGCCGTACCCCTATATCGGGTGGATCAACCTCGCGCCTGCCGGCACCGGACGGATCCTGGAGGATCCGTCCGACGAACTCATCTCCCGCTTCCCGTACGTGCTCAAGACAGTCCGCAGCCGCCCGGTCGGCTCCGAGATCGGCGAGCTGCACCCCTCGGTCTGGTGCACGCTGCTGGTCCTCGGCGCGGACAGCGAGGCCGAGTTCCGCCGGCGGGCCGCGGAGCTGGAGGCAGCGCTGCTGCCGTCCTACGTGATAGGGCAGTGAGCCGGGTGAGCACGGCACGGCTCGGCTTCGGCCGGCACTTCACGGAGCACATGGCGGTCGCGCGGTGGATCCACGGGGCGGGATGGTCCGGCGTGGAGCTGACCGAGCACGGTCCGCTGGCCCTGTCCCCCGCCGCCATGGCCCTGCACTACGGCCAGGCGATCTTCGAGGGGCTCAAGGCCTATCCGCAGCCGGACGGCTCACTCGCCCTGTTCCGGCCCGGGGTCAACGCGGAGCGCTTCAACAGCAGCGCCGCTCGTCTGGCCATGCCCGAACTGCCCGAGGAGCTGTTCGTCGAGGCGTGCGAGACGGTGGTCCGGGCGGACGCCGACCAGGTGCCGCGCGGGCCCGGGCAGAGCCTGTACCTGCGCCCGTTCATGATCGCAGTGGAGCCCTCGCTGGGCGTCAGGCCGGCGTTGGAGTACCTGTTCGCCGTCATCGCCTCCCCCGTCGACCACTTCTTCGCTGACGGCTACCAGGCCATCGAAGTGTGGTGCGCGAGCGACCAGATCCGTGCCGCCCGCGGGGGCACGGGGGCGGCCAAGTGCGCCGGCAACTATGCGGGCAGCCTGGCCGCCAAGGCGGAGGCAGTGGCCCAGGGCTGCCACGAGGTGCTGTGGTTGGACGCGGAAGAGCGCCGCTGGGTGGAGGAACTGGGTGCGATGAACTTCTTCTGTGTGACCAGGGACGAGGACGGCGCTCCACTCCTGGTCACTCCCGAGCTCTCGGGGACGATCCTGGCCGGCAACACCCGGGACAGCCTGCTGCGCATCGCGCCGGACCTGGGCGTGCGGGTCGTCGAACGGCCCGTCGCGCTGGACGAGCTGACGGCCGGCGACGGGAAGGTCACGGAGGCGTTCGCCTGCGGCACCGCCGCGTCGGTGGTGCCCATCGGCGGAGTGACCACGGCAGAGGGGCGTGTCCGGATCGGCGACGGGCGCCCGGGGAAGATCACCACGATGCTGCGGGACGAGCTGGCCGCCATCCAGTACGGCGTCCAGCAGGACCCCCGTGGCTGGATGCGCCCGGTTCCGGTACACGCGGCGGCCGGTGCGGCACCGGCCGGCTGAACGCGAGGCCGTGAGCCCGTGCGGTGCCGGGCCCTCGATCAGGGGGTCCGGCGCCGTCGGCCTTCGCCTACAGCCAGCCGCACTCCACGGCGCGCACCCCGGCCTCGAAGCGGCTGCGCGCCTCCAGCCGGGTCATGAGGTCCGCCATGACCCGGCGGACGCTGCGCAGGGAGAGCCCCAACCGCTTGCCCGCCGCCTCGTCCGTCAGCCCGGAGGCCAGGATGCGCAGCAGCTCGCGCTCCTGCGCCGTGAGGCCCTGGTCGTCGCGCTGCCCCGAGGTGCCGAGCGGGAGCGCCGATTCCCACAGCCGCTCGAAGAGGGCGATGACGGCGGCGATCACACTTTCCTCGCGCATCAGCACCGCTCCGGCGCGGCTGTCCTTGGGGTCGATGGGCAGGATGGCCGTCTTGCGGTCGATCACGATGATGCGCATCGGCAGGGTGGGCACCGTGCGGATCTCACCGCCGAGACCGGTGAGCCAGACCGCGTACTGCTGGGTGGCGGGGTGGTTGCGGACGCTGTCCAGGTACAGGGTGCGCAGCGACACCCCGCGGGCCAGTACCTCGCTGTCCAGCTTCTGGCTGGCCTCCAGGCTCTCGGGTGACAGCCCGGCCTTGGGGATCAGCGCGAGGATCTCCGACTGTACGTCCTTGGAGAGCTCGGCGATGCGGTTCCTGGTCGAGTCGAGGCTGCGCAGGTACTCGATCTCGCCGGTCTCGCGGGCGCCCTGGGCGGCCTCCCGCTCCCGCATCAGGTTCATCATCGCCGTGCGTGCCTGCTGCAGCTCGTGCTGCTCCTTCAGGAGCGCGGCCTCCCGCTCGGCGATGAGCGCGCCGAGGCCCAGGTTCGGCTGTATGGCGACCATGCGGCCGGGGTTCTCGTGGGACGGCCAGATCAGGCCCAGCGCCGCCAGCTCGGCGCGGCTCGCCTCGACCGCCTCCTCGGTGCTGCCGAGTTCCACGGCCAGCTCGGGCGTGTCCCATTCGGGACGCTGGAGCAGCAGCTGGTACATCGACTCCGCGAGCCGGGTCAGGCCGAGGCATTCGAGTACGGGGTCCGCCGAATCCGTCGAATCCGCCGCATCGCCCCCGAGGCGCTCCAAGATCATTTACATTCTCTTTCTTCAGCCCTGGGTGGTCGATTCAGGGCATCGCACCGCCGAGGAACTGTAGCCCGCAGGTGCTGCCATGTTCAAGGTCGTCACAGAGTGTGATCACCCCTGATCGGAAGGGTAGGGGTGCGGTGTGAGGTGACATCAAGGTGCCAGTCCCCAAGCTGCCCGGCGGATCGATTGAGTTCCCGATAATCCCGCCACGACAATTTGTTCACGGAATTCACATCTGTAGGGGTGGGATATCGGAAGAGAAATCCGCGGTATGCATCTCCCTGTCCGGGGCGGCATCGGCGGGTCCCGCCCACGGAAGATTGCACGAGGTGTTTCATGCGGTATCTGGTCTGTCGTTGGGAAGTGGGCGCCATCGAGGCCCTGTTGTCCCGCGGCGTGGACGTCGTCTTGCTCATCGACGCCTGGGAGGCCGAGCACCGCCATCTCGACCCCGGGATCACCGGCCGGCTGGAGCGGTTGATCCGGATCGACAGCTTCGAGGCCATGGACGAACTGGCCCTGCTCGTCACGGGTCTCCAGGAGGAGGGACTGGCCTTCGACCGGGTGCTGAGCGTCTGCGAGCGGGGCCAGTTCGCCGCGGCGTACCTGGCCGCTCTGCTCGGCCTGGGCCGGCCCACCATCGTCCAGAGTGTCCAGGTCCGCGACAAGCGCGCGATGAAGACCGCGGTCCGGCGGCTCGGCGTGCCCACCGCGCGCTTCACCACGGTCCCGTCCGGCGACCCGGGGGCGGCTGCCCGCCATGTTGAGCGGGAGATCGGATTCCCGGCCGTGGTCAAGCCCGTCGCCGGTGCCGGGGTGGTCAGCACCGCCCGGGTCGGGACGGCCCGGGAACTGGAGGCCTGGCTCGCGGTGAACGCCGCGGACGGTCAATTCATGGCCGAGCAGATGATCGACGGCGAGGAGTTCCACGTCGACGCGGTCTGGGTGGACGGCAAGGCCTGGGAGTTCGCCGTCAGCAGGTACCTGCGCCCCCGGATCGAACTCGACGACCCCGGCCACCTCAACGGCGCGATCCAGCTCCCCGCAGCCCGCGAACCCGAGCTGTACGCGGCCGTCGAGGAACTGCACAGCCGGGTCAACGAGGCGCTGGAGATCACCGACGGCATCACGCACACCGAGCTGTTCCGTTCCCCGGACGGCAGCCTGTGGTTCTCCGAGATCGCCACCCGTCCGGGCGGCGGCGGCACCACCCAGGCCTTCCGGGCCCGCGGGGCCGACCTGCGCGAGGTGTGGGCCGAGTCCCTGGTCAGCCCGGACCGGCGGTCGCAGCCACTGTCCGAGCCGCCCCACCCGTACATCGGCTGGGTCATGCTGACCCCCCGTACGCCGGGCCGTATCACCCGCGAGCCCGCGGACGCCGAGATCAGCGCGTTCCCGTACGTCCTGGACGTCGACCGGACCGCCCGTGTCGGTGACGTCGTCTGGACGAACAGCCTGGCGCCCGGCATGACCCTGGTCATCGGCGCCGACAGCGAGGAGCAGTTCACCGAGCGGGTCCTCGTCCTCGAATCCGCCCTCGTCCTCGAGACGACGCCCGCCGACGGGGCCGCCGCATGACCGTCGTCCAGGACTTCCGGGAGCTGCCCGCCCCGGCGAAGCTGCTGCTGCTGGCCAGAGCGGTCACGTCCTTCGGGTCCGGTCTGGTCCTCCCGCTGCTCGTCATCTATCTGGTCCAGGGGCGCGGCTTCGGGATCTCCGTCGCCACCAGCGCGATGGCCCTCACCTCCGTGACCGCGTTCGCCGGAGGGCTGGTGGCCGGCTGGGCCGCCGACCGGTTCGGCGGCGTACGCACCGTGTTCACCGCGCTGCTGTTCGCCGCGACCGGCACCGGACTGTACGCGTGGGTCACGGCGCCCTGGCACGCCCTTGCGGCCGGGGCGGTCTTCGGGCTCGGCGTGGGAGGCACCAGCGTCTGGCACGGGCTGTTCGCCGAGGCGGTGGAAGCCGACCGGCACCCGGTTGTGTTCGGGTTCTCCTTCGGTGTCGCCAACGCGGCGCTCGGCATCGGCGGCATCCTGGCCGGGATCGTCGTCAGCATCGAGCACCTGTGGACGTTCCAGGTCGTCTATCTGGCCGACGCCATCACCTTCGTCCTGGCCGGGCTGATCACCGTCGTCGCGGGCAGGCGCCTGCCGGCCCCGGCGAATCAGCCGGAGGAGCACGTGCGGCAGTCCTCCTACCTGCGGGTGCTGGCCAACCGGCCGCTGCTCGCGGCGCTGCTCGTCGCCTTCCTGATGTTCGCCATCGGCTACTCACAGCTGGAGTCGGGTATTCCCGCCGTGCTGGTCGCGCTCTCGGACGTCCGCCCCTCGGACATCGCGCTGATCTGCCTGGCGGACACCGCCTTCGCCGTGATCGCACAGATCGCCCTGATGCCGGTGGTCAAGCGCACCCCGCACCGGGTGTCCTTGGCGATCGCCGCGCTGACCTGGATGGTGTTCTGGGTCGTGCTGCTCGGGGCGCTCGAGGCCGGGTCCCGGGTCGTGATGCTCACTTCGATCTGTGCGGGCGTGGCGGTGGCCTCCGTGGGTGCGGCCTTCTACTCCATGGCGATGCCGACCCTGGTCAACGCCGCCGCGACCAGCGCCGACCGGGGGCGGGCGAACGCCCTCCTCGGGATCTCCACCTCGCTGGGGTTCACCGCCGGGCCGTTTGCCGCGGGTCTGCTCGCCGACCACGGCATGGCCCGGACCTGGGTGCTCGTCGCGGCGGTGACCACCGCGGCCACCGCACTGCTGGCCTGGGTGCTCCGGCTGTCCGGCACGACGCAGCCCGCGGAGCCGACGCGGCAGCCCGAAGCGGTCTGACGCCGGGGCGGGATGAAGCGGTCCGAAGGGGGGCAGGACTTCGTCCTGCCCCCGCTTCAGACCTCGGCCACGGCCTCCACGGCCAGCTCCATGAGCGCGGTACGGATCGCTCCCGCGAGCCGGCGCAGGCCCCGCGCCCCGAGCCGGGACGGGTCCGCGGTGAGCATCAACTGCCGTGCGCCGCCGGGCCGGTCGGCCCGCAGGAGCTCAGCGGCAAGGTCGGTGGAGGGGGCGGAGCGGGGCAGGTGTGCCGGCGCCAGCAGCGACGTGCCGAGACGCAAACCCCTGGCCGGCTCGCCCGGTTCCACGCACAGGGTCGCCTGGAGCAGGGGTGCCGACGTGTCGCCGTACCACCCGTGATCGGCCGAGAACAGCAGCTCCCGGTCGCAACGCCGCGCCAGCGAGACCAGCGACTCGCCCGGTACGCCCCGCACGTGGACGAGGAGCGTGAGCACCCGGCGGCCGAGCGTCGGCTCCTGCCACGGCTCCACCCGGCCCGAGACCACCAGGCCGACCCGGAACCCCTGCTGCCCGGTGAACTCCGCCAGACCACGGGCGTACGCGGTGAGCACCAGGGAGGTGAGGGACACGCCCAGGGCGCGGGTCGCCGCACGAAGCCGCCCCAGCAGCACGTCGTCGACCGGGACGGCCCACTCGACCACGTCGCCGCGGTCCTCGCCGCCGTCGGCGCCGCCGTCCTCGTCTCCGTCCTCGGCTTCGTCCGGTGCTCCGGCCGGCCACGCGATCGGGGGAAGCGCCGCCAGCCGCTGCTGCCAGTCGGCCACCGCGGGCCGGGGCTCGGTGCCGCCCGCCGACGGGTGGACGGCGCAGGCCGCCCGTCCGGAGCCCTCGGGGTCCGAGGGACGGGCGGCCGCGTAGGCGCTCTCGAGCTCGCGCTCGAAGGCGTCCAGCGACCAGGGGTCAAGTGCACTGCGGTGCAGATGGACGGCCAGCAGACGTCCGCCGTTCCAGGTGTACAGGGCGCAGCGCACCAGGGGGCCACGGACGGTGTCGAGCCCCTCCAGGGCTCCCGCCGCGGCGAGGTCGCGGGCCTGCTGCAGGGCCTCCCAGCCGGCGTCCGGCACGGGTACGACGTCGACGCCCAGCCGGTCCCAGTCCGGCAGGACCGCGGATCGGTGGGCGTCGTGCCCCGCCTCGCCGGGCGGGGTGCGCAGGGCGGCCTGGCGGGCGGCCACCATCCTCAGCGCCGTGGTCAGGCGGCCCGGGTCGATCCCGAGGTCCCCGGTGCCCGTATAGGCGAGGGACACGACATCGGCGGGCCGCCCGGACTCCGCTCCCACGTGCGGAAGGTACCGGCCGGGGGTGGGGGCTCCGCCTCCCGCCCCCGGCCGGCAGAGCCCGGCCGCGATGCGGCCGGGCGTCCGTCCCGTGTAGATGTCCGCGACGGACAGGCGGAGGCCGAACTCCTCGTACACGCAGGCCGCCAGCCGGATCGCAGCGCTCGGTTCGAGCCCGGCCTCCGCCAGGTCGGTGCCGGACCCGATCGGTACCTCCAGTACCTCGAAGGCCAGTTCCGCGATCCTGGTGGTGAGATCGGTCCCGCGCCAGGAAGGCGGTCGGGTCACGGGGTGAGCGCCACGCCGTTGAGGCGGGGGGCGAGCTGGAGCTCGCGGATGTCCTTGTGGTTGAGCACCCACATGAACCAGCGCTCGACACCGAGGCCGAAGCCGGAGGTGTGCATCGGCGCGCCCTCCTTCATCCGCACGTACCAGTCGTAGGACTCCTCCGGAACGTTGTGGTGCGCCAGGGCGGCGCGGGTCCGGGCGCCGTCCACGTGGCGCTCACCGCAGCCGACCGTCTCGCCGATGCCGAACAGCAGGTCGCCGTTGAGCGCGGTCCGCTGCTCCGCGTCGCCGTACGCCTGGTAGAAGGGCACCGACAGGTGGTCGAAATGGGTGACCCACAGCACCGGGCTGATCTCCTGCATCAGCCGGCGCTCGCCGTGCCGGGTCAGGGTCCGCCAGCCGTCGTGCTGCTCCACCGCGTACGGGTCGTTGCCCAGGTGGGCCACCGCCTCGTCGAAGGTCAGGCGCGGGAAGGTGTCCATGGCGAGCATCTGCTCGATGTGCGAGGTGGAGCCCGCCAGTTCACGGATCTCCTCGGACAGGTTCTCCATGACACCGGCGGCGAGCGAACGCACGTACGCGTCGACGACGTCCATGCAGTTCTCCAGGCCGCCCGGCAGCTCCGCCTCGCTGTGGAAGAACTGGTTGAGGTGCGATTCGTCCGCGTCCTCGCCCCGGAAGCTGGGCATCAGGTACCAGGCGCCGTTGCGGCTGAGCCGGCAGCCGTACTCCAGCATGAACTGCATCGAGTCGGCCAGGAACGTGCGCTCGCCGAACAGGTCGATCTCCACCGGGAGCGAGTCGCTGCCCAGGCCCATCGGGCTGGAGATGCTGTTCGTGGTGATCGGCAGGTGCACGGACTTGACGCCGCGCTCGCTCCAGAAGGAGGTCGTCCGGGTGGTCACGAGGTCCTGGAGGTCGACCAGGGTCCGGAACAGCGGCTGGTCCACGATCTCGAGGAACCGGTCCGCCGAAGGACGCCATCCGCCGTGGGAGAAGTCGTTCTTGAGGCTCATGTTTTCTTCCTGTTCGCTGGCAGACCGGCCGCCCGGAGGATCTCGTGGGTTCTCCGGCGCCGTCTTGGCATACGTAGTGATCGGGAGGGAGAGTCGCGCACGGATGTCGCGAATGGTCCCGGTGATGGAGACAGGACGATTCCCCCGCTCACCAATATGTCGGCGCGGTCTCGGCGGGCCAAGTGATATGGGTGGCAGCTATGTTCGTGGCAGCTTGGTGCCTGCCCCGGGACGTATTCCGTCGTTGATTGCCGCACAAGTCCGGGGATACATTCACGTCATCATCCTTCGGCAGGGCCCCTTCGGCGGAAGATTCGCCGAGTTTCCGCGTGCCCTTCGTGTCCCGCGCCGTCAGACCGTGCCTTTGCGGTGCCGCGTCGGCCATTTCACTTTTCGTGTCGCGGTGGGCCGTGCCGGAGCAACGCATCACCTTCAGAGGAGATACCTTTCATGACCGAGACCCTGCTCGCCGAGGTCCAGGACTACTTTTCCGTGAAGGCCGAGGCCTACGACGACGTCGACCTCCAGCCGTACTGGATGCTGTCCGACCGGCTGCTGGCCGCTGCCCTGAAGGACGAGGTGCTCTCGCGGCTGCCCGAGGGCTTCCGCTTCCTGGACGCCGGCTGCGGCACCGGGCGCTGGACCACCTTCTTCGCCGAGCAGGCGCCGACGAGCCGTGGTACGTCCTTCGACCTGACCGCCGAAATGCTGGGCGTCGCCGAGGAGAAGGCCCAGCGCCGCGGCTTCGCCGACCGCGTCTCGTTCGTCCGCGGTGACCTGGCCGACGTCTCCGAGACCCTGGACGGCCAGACGTTCGACCTCGCCTTCAACTTCCACAACGTTCTCGGCTTCGTCGCCGACCCCGAGAAGGTCATCGCCGACATCGCCGGTCTGCTCAACCCGGGCGGCCTGCTCGTGTCGTTCCTGCCGAGCGTCTGGCACACCGCCTTCTTCAACATCAGCGTGGGCAACCTGGACGAGGCCGAGAAGGCCCTCGGCCGCCGCGGCCGTTTCACCACCCAGATGCCGGACATGCACCTGTTCGACCTCGAGCGCATCGAGAAGATGCACGCGGCCGCCGGCCTGGAGCTGGCGGTGGTCTCCGGCTTCCCGAACCTGATCTACCCGGGCTACCAGGAGACCCAGCTGCACGGCTCCACCGAGAAGCTGGTGGACATCCTGGCCGACGACAACGTCGACCGGATCTTCGAGATGGAGAACCGGCTGCGCACCACCCCGGGCATCGCCCCGCGCGGCAACAACCTCTTCGTCGTCAGCCGCCGCCCGGCCTGATGACCCGGCATCGAGCTGAGCTGAACTGATCATGCGCGCAACACTGGCGGCCGAGCCGCTGTCGCTGCTGTCGGAGGAGTTCGCCCGCGCCCCCCACCCCCACTACCGGCGCCTGCGCGAGCAGGCGCCGGTGTGGTGGGACGCCGAAACGGAATGCTGGTACGCCACCGGCTACCGCGAGGTCAACGCCCTGCTCCGGGACTCCCGGCTGTCGGCCCGGATCGGAGCGGGCTTCTTCGGGGACCTCGACGTTTCCGCCCGCGCCGGCATCCAGGACGTGGTGGACTTCTTCGACGCGTGGCCCATGTTCACCGACCCTCCCGCACACACGCGGATCCGGTCTGCGGCAGGCCCGGGCTACCGCCCCGCCGGCGTCCGCCCCCTGCGCGAACGGATCGCGCGGGAGGCGCGGGAGCTGCTCGCCGACTGCGATCCCGGGACCACCGATCTGCTCGGGCGTTTCGTCCATCCGCTCGCCGTGTCGGTGACCTGCCGGCTGCTCGGCATCGACGACGAGCACCGCGAGTCGGTCCTCTCCTGGTCCTCCGACATCATCGAGTTCATCGGCGTACCGCAGTGCGAACCGGACCGGGCGCCCCGCTCCCGTGCGGCGATCCGCGAACTCCAGGACTACCTGCGTACGGTGATCCTGCCCATGGCCCGGGCCGGACAGGGCCCCCCGCAGATCCAGGCCTTCCTCGACCTGGAGCCGCGCCAGGGCGCCGCCCTGTACGCCCAGCTGCTCACCGGCGGCATCGAGCCGGTCGCGGCGAGCCTCGGCTCCGCGCTGGTCAGCCTTCTGGACGAGGCCGGGGACGTACTCGACGGGCTGCACCGGGGGCGCATCGACGCCGGTCAGGTGGCCGAGGAGGCGCTCCGGTACGACGCCCCGTTCCACTTCGTGCCGCGCAGTGCGACCGAGCCGATCCACGTGGCCGGGGCGACCGTCCGGCCCGGTGAACGGGTGGCCCTCGTGGTGGCTGCGGCCAACCGGGACCCCGCCGTGTTCGTGGACCCGGACCGGTTCCGGATCCCGGTGGAGGGGGAACGGGACCGCCCGCACCTGTCCTTCGGGGCGGGCCACCACTTCTGCCTGGGTGCCGGCATCGCCCGGGTGACCCTCACCGAGGCCATCGCGGCATTCGCCGAGTGGACCGCGGGACGGCCCGTCGGCCCGATCACGGCCGACCGGTCGGCCGCGTTCTGCAGGACGGTGTGGGAACGGGTCGCCGTGGGGCTCTGACCTCTGCCATCCGTACACCGTTGTCCTGCGTCGCGAGGGTTCCGGGTGGACCGCCGTCATCGGCGGTCCACCCGGAACCCTCGCTTTCGCGTACCGGCCTCCGTACCGGTGCTGCGCCCGGGACAACGGCCAAGGCCTCCCACCCGTACCCACGGGTGGGAGGCCCTGTGCGCGCGGTGCGCCCGCCGCCCGGCTACGGGCAGCCGTCCGTCATGCGGAAGCGTCCTCCAGCACCGTGCGGACGGCCGCCGCGGCCTCGGCCAGGGGGACGGTGATGTTGCCGCCCTGGGCGAACCGGGCGCTGCCACCGCCCCGGCCGCCGGTCACCGCCAGCACCTGTTCCAGCAGTTCCTTGGCCGTGCCCTGCCCGCCCAGTGCGGCCGGCACCCCCACGCCGATACGGAGGGTCCCGGTGCCGTCCGGCAGCAGGAACAGCACGACGGCGTTCAGCTCCTCGCCGAGCCGGCCGGCCTCGTCCGCCATCTGCTTGGGGTCCAGGGGCGGATCGACGAGCAGGACGTACCGTCGTCCGGACCCCGGTTCGCGGACCTCCGCGGCCAGCGACTGCGCACTGATCCGGGTCTGCCGGGCCTGCTTCTGCTCCTTGGCCGCGAGTGCCTCGATCCGCGCGGGCAGTTGCTCCGCCGATACCCGCAGCCGGCCGGCGAGCTGCTTGAGGGTCCGGTCGCGGTCCAGGGTGTAGGCGAGTGCGGCCTCACCGGTGACCGCCTCGATCCGGCGGACGCCGGCGCCCACGCTGCCCTCGCCGACGATCCGGAAGAGGCCGATCTCGGCCGTGCCGGACACGTGCGTACCGCCGCACAGCTCGCTGCTGACGTCCCCGAACGAGACCACCCGGACGTCGTCGCCGTACTTGTCGCCGAAGAAGGCGACCGCTCCGTCGCGCACCGCGTCCTGGTACGGCTTCACCTGCACGTCCCGGCCGGCGTTCACCAGCACCCGGCCGTTGACCAGGCGCTCGACCTGGTCGGCCTCCTCCTCGGTGAGCGCCCGGGGATGCTCGAAGTCGAACCGCAACCGGTCGGGCGCGACGAGCGAGCCCGCCTGCCGCACCTGGTCGCCGAGCACCTCGCGCAGCACCGCGTGCAGCAGGTGGGTCGCCGAATGGTTGCGCATCGTCGCCCGGCGGCGGGCCGCGTCCACGGACAGGTCCAGGGTGTCGCCGGCTCGCAGCACGCCCTTCGAGACCTGGACGACGTGCACATGGTGCCCGTCGATCCGGCGGGTGTCGGTCACCTCTGCGGACAGCTCCGGTCCGGTGATCGTGCCGGTGTCACCGACCTGGCCGCCGCCCTCCGGATAGAAGGGCGTGCGGTCCAGGACCACCAGGCCCTGCTCGCCCTCGCCAAGGCTGTAGGCGGGCCCGTCCGGGCCGGCCAGGGCGACGACCCGGGACTCGGACTCCAGCCGCTCGTAGCCGAGGAACTCCGTGGTGACCGAGCCGATGGCCGTGGTGAACTCGGGCGCGAGGGTCCGTACGGCGCCCTTCGGATCACCGGCGTCGGCCTTGCCCGTACCGCCTCGGGACAGCTCGCGGTGGGCCGAGAACAGCTCCGTGAAGCGCGCTTCGTCCACCGAACCGCCCTGCTCCGCGGCGAAGTCGCGGATGAGGTCCACCGGCATGCCCTGGGTGGCGTACAGGTTGAAGGCTTCCTCGCCGGAGATCCGGAACCCGGGGCCGGTGGCCAGCCCGGACAGCTGGTCCAGGCCGCGCCGGACGACCCGGCCGAAGTCTCGCTGCTCCCGGCCGAGCAGCTCCAGTGTGCGGTCCCGGTTGCGGCCGAGCTGGGGGTAGGCGCCCTTCAGCCCGTCGATCACGACCCCCGCCAGCTCGGGCACGTCGATTTCGTGGAAGCCGCTGCGGGTGGCCACGGCGATCGCCTTGCGCAGCAGGCGCCGCGGAATGTAGCCGCGGCCGTCGTTGGAGGGTACGACGCCCTCGCTCAGCATGAAGGTCGAGGACCGGATGTGGTCGGAGACGATCCGGACGTCCCGCTCGGAGGCCGCCGCCCCGCCCAGGCCTTCCCGGACCGCCCGGACGATCGGGGCCAGCAGGTCGGTCTCGTACGCCGAGTCATGTCCCTGGAGCACCATAGCCATGCGCTCCAGTCCGGACCCGGTGTCCACGCTGGGGAAACGCAGGCGCTCGAAGCGGCCGTCCGGCTGCTTGTCGAACTCCATGAAGACGCCGGCGTTCCAGATCTCGATGTACCGGCTCTTTGTGTCGAACTCCAGGCCCGGCCGGTACTCCTCACCGTGCTCGGCGCCGGTGTCGTAGAACACTTCGGTGCACGGGCCGCAGGGGCCGGTGTCGCCGGTGGACCAGAAGTTGTCCTCGCCGAGGTACACGATGTGGTCGCGGGCGATGCCGACCCGCTCCCAGGCGGCGGCCGATACGTCGTCCGGCGGCAGGCCGAGGGCCGGGTCGCCCTGGTAGACGGTGACGTACAGCTTGTCCGCGGGGAATCCGAAGCGCTCGGTGAGCAGCTCGAAAGCCAACTCGACGGCGCGTTCCTTGAAGTAGTTGTCGATCGACCAGCTGCCGAGCATTTCGAAGAACGTCAGGTGGTGGCGGTCGCCGACATCGGCGATGTCGTTGGTTCGCACGCACGGCTGGACATTGCAGAGGTCCGCCGCGGGCGGCAGTACCTCGCCGAGGAAATAGCGCTTGAGCGGCGCCATACCGGCGTTGATGAAGAGAAGAGACGGGTCGTTCACCGGAATGACCGACGCAGAGTCGATCCTGGTGTGGTTCTTCTCGACGAAGAATTCCAGGAACGTGTCCCGTATTTCATCGCTGGTGAATGTTCGGATCATGTGGAGTGCCTGATTCCTGGGGAATGATGCGTACGGGTGTGGGGCAGGCAGGGCCCGTGGGCGGGGCTGCGGACATCGGTGCCGTACCGACCCGAACAACTCCCAGGCCCAGGTGAATTCGACGAGTTCCACGAGTGGCGCGTCGGGCCGTCCTCGCCGATGCCGAGTCCCCGAACACCGAACGCCGGACCGCCGTGCCCGCGCAGCTGATGATGGCACAAGCCCGACAGCGAAACGCCCATTTATTTCCGATTCATCCACATATCGTGGGCGGCTGCGCTCCGGGCACCAAGCTGCCAGGGGAGTAGGTGCCACAGCGGAGCGCTGTCCGCCGCCCGCTCGCTGGCGAATGCTGGAACGGCCGGGGGTCACCGACCCCGGCCCGCGCCCCGAGTCCCCGGGGCGGCTGGGCGCCGGCGGTAAGCGCTCTCTTCAGGGTGGATCACCGATCAAGGAAGACGAAGATGATTGACGTCGCCCCTCATCCGACGCGGACGGCACCGCCGCCGTGCCAACCGGCCATTCGGCAGCGGATGTTCGCAACCGCATCGTCCGTGGGCGGGAGCTCGGCGACCCGGGGTGTGGTGACCGCGTTCCTGGACACCCTTACGGAGCGCGGATACGAACTGACCCCCGCGGCCCGGCTCACCGACGCGGACTCGTCGGTGACCTTCGTCAACGCGACCATCACCCCGTACAAGCGGGCCCTGGCCCGTGGCGGTCGCATCGGATCCATCTGCCACTACCAGCCGTGTTTCCGGGCGCACGGCGAGCACCCCTGGCTGTTCGCCTTCGGCATGGTGGGCCTGCTCGCCGACGTCGAGAGCCCCGACGACCTCGACCGGATCGCCGAGGACACCCACCTGGCGACCCTCGCCGCGCTCGGCCACCCCCCGGCGGACCGGCTGCACATCCTCATCGACTCCCGGGACACCGACCTCCAGGAGTCCGTGGGCAAGGCGGCGGCCCGCCACGGAGGTGTCCTGCACGTCCTGCCGGACTCCACCGTCGGCACGCGGTGGACGTACGGCAGCGACAGCCCGCTCACCGGGCGCGGCATCACCTACTACTACCGGCGCCCGGACGTGGGCTGCGAACCCGAATGCCGGCCCGACTGCCGGTGCCCGCGCTGGCAACCGCTGTCCAATCTGATCGTCGTCCACAACGGCGAACGCCGGTACGCCGAGGTCGGATTCGGCACCGAGGTCACCGCCGCGATCCCGTACGGTCCAAACCCCTTCTCCCTGCCGGAGATCGCCGACCGGTTTGCCATGGCCACCAGGGCGGGCCTCCCGGACGCGGCCGCCGCCGACGCGGTGAACCTCTTCCGCGCCGTCACCATGCTCGTGGAGGACGGCGCCCGGCTCTCCGGCAAGGGCCCCGGGTCGGTGGTGCGGAAGTTCGTCCTGCGACTGCTGGACCTGCTCGACGGCACGCTCGGCGTGGAAGGAGGCGAACAACTGCTGACCCGGTTCGGAGCCACCCGGCAGCTGTTCGACGTGCTGCGCGCCGAACGGCAGCGCAGGGAAAGCGCGATGGCCGATAACCTGCGCGCCGCGCTCTTCCTGCTGGACCGGAACCCGCACACCACGGACGCGGACCTCCGCTCCACCTACGGTGTCTCCGAGGGGCAGGCCCGCCGTCTGCGGCAGACCCGGCTGCGTCCGCCGCGGCTGAAGGGAGGCGACACGGTCACCGTGGTCTCCCCGTCCTGGCGCGGCGGGGAGGTCTTCCCGAAGCGGGTGGTCCGCGGCGCGGCCGATCTCTCGGCCCGCACCGGCCTGACCGTGGTGACCTCGTCCGTGAAGCCCGGGCTCTGCCCGGAGTCCCGCACGGCCCGCGCGGAGGAGTTCAACCGGGCCGTACGCGACCCCGGAACCCAGGGCATCCTGTGGATGATCGGCGGCCTGAACGCCTGCGAACTGCTGCCCCTGATCGACTACGAGGCGTTCGGGGCCCGCCCCAAGGTGCTCTGCGGCTACTCGGACGCGACGGTGCTGCACCACGCCCTGTACGCCCGGACCGGCGCCACGACCTTCTACGGCCCGGCGCTGCTGTCCCAGTTCGCCGAGAACGGCGGTACCCCCGAGCTCACGGTGGGCTCCTTCGCCGAGCTGACCATGCAGGGCTGGACGGGACGGTTCCCGACCGCATCCGAGGTGATCGAGGAGTTCGTCGACTGGGCTGACGACAGCCGCCCGCGCGACGCCGTCCCGGCACCCCCGCGCAAGGTGCTGCGCCCGGGACTGGCCCAGGGGCCCCTGCTTGCCGGATGCGTCCCGAGCGCGCTGCAACTGCTCGGCACGCCCTGGCTGCCTGACTACCAGGGCCACGTCCTCGCCTTCGAATTCACCGACGACAACGGCTACGGCCCCGGCCAGGCGGCCCGGGACCTGTGGCAGCTGCGCCACGCGGGCCTGCTCGACGGCGTCGAGGGGCTCGTCCTGGGCCGGCCGCGGCTATGGTCCGACGATCAGCGGGAGCAGCTGGAGCGCATCCTGCTTGACGTCTGCCACGGTACGGCGTTCCCCATCGTCACCGAGTTCGAGTTCGGCCACACCGACCCGGTCCTGACCCTCCCCACCGGCGTGCCGGTCCAGCTCGACAACACGACCCTCACTCTGCTGGAACCGGCGGTCCGCTGAGCCGGCGAACATGGCTCCTCCACTCCCCCTGCCTGGTGGCAGTGGGAGTGAGAATTCGAGGCGCCGCGGCGCGGGTGGATGTGAGCGGCGCCTCGGCATCCAATCTGACGCTCCGTTACGGCATTCCTGGCACGCGAATGGCACGCGGGCCCGGATAGGTCTAGACAACAAACAGGCCCCAGGTGGCTGACCTGGGGCTTTGCTATGGAGCGGATGACGGCAATCGAACCCGCGCTATAAGCTTGGGAATCACCCGGCATTTGGCCTTGTGTATGGCATCTGAGCTGCGGAAACGTCAACTGATGGACCTGGTCCGGCTGTCTCGGTGAACCCCTTGTTGACCGCTGTTCACCGCCTCTACTGGCACGTTGTGGCACGGCCGCCGACTTGACGCGCTTCCTGCCGGGCGAGAAGAGGTCCTTGGTGTCGGGCGGCCGTGCCTCACGGATCAGCGGTCGCCCCGTCGTCTTCAGGAGCCGTCGTCCCTCGGCTTGGGTGCATTTCCAGAGGGTCTCATAGCGTCAGGTCAAGGTGACGGTTTATGCTCGGGGTGTGCGAGCGACGAGCGACCCCCTGACCGCAGACGAGAAGACCGAGCTGGACGAGGCCCTCAAGGCCGTCCGGCGGGCCGAGCAGGCCCTGGCGCGGGCGCAGGCTCACCTCAACCACATGGCGGGTCGCATCGGCTCCGCTGACCGCTACGGGCAGAAGGCGGCGGTAGGTCGCCGCGTCGGCTGGTCCCGCCAGCACGTCACCGCCCTCGCCAATGCCTACCGGGCGGGCGCACTGGATCAAGAGGAGAGGGTCGAAGCCGCATGAGCACTGCGCCCCAGCCGTCCGCCATCCCGCAGCCGCCCGCTCAGCCTGAGGCCATCCGCGCGGCCCTCGCCCAGGTCGCCCCACAGCTGCTCGCCGATTTCGACCGCGACCGCGCGGCCAGCACGGCCCGCGCGCGTGCCGAGGTGTCCGCCGTTCCCCTCCGCACCTTCACCGAGGCGTGGGCTGTCGAGGTCGCCATTGCCCGGTACCCGGAGACCGCTGCCAGGCTTCGCGCGCTGGAGGCCCGTGCCGGAGAGGTCACCGACCTGGCCGAGGCGCGCGACGTCGCCGCCGAGATCAGCCGCATTCGCAATGCCGCCGCCGCCGAGGCAGGTATCCGTACGGCCGGCGAGGCCGCCCGGTGACCGACGACTGTTGGGTGTGGGAGTACGCCTTCCATGCCGAGGATGAGGTCGGCTTCCCGAAGGCTGTGCGCGATGAGGTGAAAGCCGTCGCCGACCAGATCGTGGAACTCGCCAACCTGGGCATTGACCCGGCGGAGCTAGGGGATCCCACCCCCGGCACGGCTCGCCGTCACATGCTCCCTTCCGGCGGATGGTTCGAGACTCAGGCGCTCCCGCGGATGAGGCCACGCCTCCTCGCCGTGGTCCTGGTCGTGCCGCCACTGCACCTGCTTTGATCGGCGTTCTGCAGGAGGCTTTCGGTCAGAGCGGTTCAGTGGTTCCTCTGTGGTCCGGAGGTGGTCCGCGGCTGTTTCTGGTCAGTCGGCGGTTGCCTTGGGGAGAGGGCGATCAGCAGAGCGAATGCGGCAACGGCGGTGAGCGTGCGCAGGTTGTTGAAGAGTTCCCAGCGTCGCAGGATCTCCGTGTGGTCGACCGGCGCCGATGTATGCGCCCATTCCTTGATCCGGCCGTTGATCGGCACATTGCCGAACCGGGTCATCAGGAAGGACGCGAGGGTCAGCAGACCTGCCGTACCCGCGATCAGCCGGGCACGTCCGCGGGTCAGGGCCGCGAGAGCCAGGGAGCTCAGCGTCGACACGGCCATCGCCGCTTGCATGGTGATGCCGTTCATCTTCATCAGCTCGGCGTGGAATGACAGCCGCATGTCGAGCGGTACCGCGTTGAAGGTGGGGACGAGGTGGCCGCTCCATAGCCGAACGCGCCGGCGAGGAGGCCGGTGGCGAGTAGGGCGAGTCCCTGAAGGAGTCGGATGCGCATGTTCGTTGGCTCCAGTGGACGGGTGCTTGTGTGGCTTGGTCCGGTCGACGGCTCTGAGTGGTCGAGGCGGGGCGGAGCCGGGCCTGTGGTGCGTCACCGGTAGGAGGACGGGCGACGGTCAGGCGTGCCGCCGTCACGCTCCCGCAGCAAGGAAGTGGACGCCCGGTTCGCCGCGAAGGTGCCCTGCGGGGAGCCGTCGGCCGTATGCGACCAGGAGGAGATCCTGTGCGGCGCCGTACAGAGGCGTTCCGGTGCCGAAGGACCAGTCCAGGTCGTCGGCGCGGAGTTCGATGCCGGCCAGGTCGGCTCCGAAGAACTTGAGGGTCCTGGGGCTGACGCCCTCCAGGAGGATGCGCACGCGATCCTCGGGAACCCGGCGGCCGAGGCCCAGCGCGACCGTGACGTCCAGGCCGTGGATCACGTCGTGGCCCAAGGCCGCCTCGATCCCGCCGACCGGCGGCCTCCAAGGGTGGTCCGCGTTGTCAGCGAGCAATGCGGCGAGCTCACGCGTCGAATGGGCAGCCGCGTCCTGGTGGGCGCAACGGTCGGTCATCCGATGGAGGTTGCCTCGCGACCTGATCAGTTCCCACGCCACCCTGGGGATGGAGTACCGGAACCCCATCATCATGTGGGCCGCGACTTCCCGTACCCGCCACCCTCCGCACAGGGTCGGCGCGTCCCACTGCGCGGCCGGCAGACCATCCAGCATGGCGGCCAGCTCGCGGCGTTCGGCAGCGATCGCGGCTCTGATGTCCGCGGCTGGTCTGCGGTGAGTCGTGCGAGTCGTGTTCCCCATGACCTCAAGGCTCTCGGCAGGCCCACCATAAGTCCAAGAGTTTGAATGTCTCGCAACTAGCATGATCAGTTATGGACATCCGGCAGTTGCGGTACTTTGTCACGGTCGCGGAGGAAGCCAACTTCACCCGCGCCGCCGCCCGTCTGCACCTGGCTCAGCCGGGGGTGAGTGCCCAAGTCCGCCAGCTCGAAAAGGAGCTCGGGCACCCGCTGCTCGACCGCTCCGGCCGGTCGGTGACCCTGACGGAAGTGGGCGAGGCCGTACTGCCGTACGCGCGGGCCGCGCTCACCGCCGTCGAAGCGGTTCGGCAGACCGCGGACGAGTTCACCGGGTTGCTGCGCGGGCACGTCAACCTCGGTCTCGTCTCGGGCGCGGCAGCGGCGGCCCACGAGTTCGGCCTGGCGGCCGTCCTGGCCGGATTCCACGAGGACCACCCCCAGGTGGAGATCGCCCTGACCGAGGACACCTCGGAGCGGATGCTCACCGCACTGCACCGAGGGGAACTCGACATCGCCGTGATCGGACTCGCGGACGAGGAGCCCCCGCCAGGCATCTCCATCCAAGTCCTGGTCGACGAACCCCTGGTCGCAGCCGTCACCCCGGACGACCCCGCCCTCATGCCCCCGGATCGCACGAGCATTCCGTTGACCGAGCTCCGCGATCGCCCGCTGATCAGCCTGCCGCGTGGCACAGGTATCCGTGGAGTGCTCGACCGCGGGTGCGTGCAGGCGGGGTTCCGGCCCCGCATCGCCTTCGAGGCGGCCGCTCCGCTGTTCCTTGCACAGCTCGCCGCCCGCGGTCTCGGCGTGGCGGTGGTTCCGGCCCTCCCCGCCGGTGCGGCGTCGGCCCTCGGGCTGCGGACGCTGGAGATCACCGAGCCGCGGCTACGCGGCCGGGTCGCCGTGGCCTGGCGGACGGACGGCCCCTCCAGCCCCGCCGCCACCGTCTTCCTGGACCTGCTGCGTACGGGGCTGGGTCCAACCTGATGCACGGTGAGGGCCGCTATGGCACGCGAAGGGCAGCTCGGACGCCGGAAGGTCTGGACAACAAACAAGCCCCAGGTTGTTGACCTGGGGCTTTGTCGTGGAGCGGATGACGGGAATCGAACCCGCGCTATAAGCTTGGGAATCACCCGGCACTTGGGCCTGCATACGGCTTCTGACCTGCGAAAACGGCGGTGACGGGCCTGCTTGTGGTCGCTCCCTGCTCACCCTTGTTGACCGCTGTTGACCGCCCCTACTGGCACGTTGTGGCACGCGACGCCGCAAAGCTCGGAGGAGGGTGGGCTTCTCAGTTGAAGACGACCGAGCGGAAGCGTGCGGGGACGGGGGTTCGCGCGCCGCCGGGGTTCACGACCCACCAGACGTCGCCTTCGCAGTCGGCGTCCCGGAAGACGGTGGCCTGCTTGTTGGTGAAGTTGCGTCCGAGGAGGGCGGGGAGGTTGGCCGTGCTGTCCAGGTTGATGCATTCCTCATCCACCGGGTCAATCAGCCTCTGCCTGACCTGGATGTTGTTCAGGTCCACGGTGGTGTACTGGAACTCTCCGATGGCAGCCGAGGAGGGGCTGGCGGCCGACAAGACGAGTGCGAGGGCTGCGGTGCTGCTGGCGAGGGCAGTGCGGAGGCGCATGCGTTTCCTTGTCTCGGGCGGGGAAATCGGCAGCAGTATGGCTTGGAGGGTGGCGCTCAGGATTGCTGTGGCGTCATGCTCCTCCGAAGCGGTGTTCAGATACGGCCGTTTGGCCCAGCCTCATCGGTGGGCGCCGTGGGGTCGGTGGCCGGGCCGTGTGACGGAAGAGGTCGCAGGCGGGAGCACCTCAGTCCGATGCCGGTGCGCGAGTGGTGCGGGATTCCAAGACCGGTCTGGACAACAACAAGGCCCAGGTCGCTGACCTGGGCCTTCGTATCTGAGCGGATGACGGGAATCGAACCCGCGCTTTAAGCTTGGGAATCACCCGGCACTTGGGCATGCGCATGGTGTCTGAGCTGCGAAAACGTCCCCCGGCGGCCCCGTTCTGGGTACCTTGGGCGTACCCCCTGTTGACCGCTGTTTACCGCCCCTCATCGCCTAGGGGTGCACTGCTCGACAGACGAGGATTCCGCCAAGGCAAGTGACCCGGAATGCGCCCTCAGTCTGGATGGTCTCGTCGACCCGTTGCCGGGCTCGTTCGATCGTTTCCTGGAAGGGGACGCCCATCTTGTCGGCCCACGCCTCGTACGAGGCCAGGTGGGCGATCACAGGCACGGCGTCGGTCACTTCGATCACTCCCGGGAGGGGGATCGTCCGGACATCCTGGAAGACGCTGCCCAGGATGGCGGGGGCGTCTTCCAGGGTGAAGCGGGCGGAGAGCTGGACGCGTGGGGGGCCCTCGGCGACGCCGAGTACGTCGCCGGCGGATCGTCGCCAGAGGTCCTCCAGTTCCCGCTTGTCGGTCCTGCTGTTGGTGGACGCGATGGCGATCCCGTCCTTGACCAGGACGCGGCCCAGCTCCTGGGCGGCTCGGGCCTGGTCCTCGACGTGGTAGAGCATGTGCATGGCCAGGACCGCGCCCAAGGCCCCGTCAGCGATCGGAAGCCGCTGGACGTCCGCGGCCACGGCTCCGGCGATGCCCGCCAGGATGCCGGGAGAGATGTCCATAGGGAGCACGCTCAGGTCCGGCCGCTCGGCGCGTACCCGCTGTACGAACTTCCCGTTGCCACAGCCCACGTCCGCTACTGCTCCGCGTGTGCCGGCCAGCTCGCCCACGACGATGCCGGGGAGGTCGTGTCGTGGGGTCTGCCATTGGTAGAGGGACTGGCGGGCTGCGAGGTGCTGGCCGGTGCCGTATGCCTGGGTGGAGAGCAGGCGCCGGTCGGTCACGGAAGGGTTGTTCGCGGGCTGGGTGGTCATCGCGGCTCCGTGGGTGTGCTGATGAGAGCGGGCCGGGCGGTCACCTCGTGGATGTGCTCCCGGAGATCGACCACCGGTCGTGAGTCACGGTACGGCCCGCTGCTGATGAGCGTGTCCAGTTTGCGGAGCCTGATGGTGATGCTCGCGGTGTACTGATCCGCGCCGAGGACCGCGGCGAGTTCCGTACCGGCGCCTTCGACCTCGCCGCTCGCCAGGTAGGCGGTGGCCAGGTCCAGGTGTGCAGCGTGCAGGTCTCCGGAGGACCGGTCGCCTTCAGGCCCGGACTGGTACAGCTCCACGGCGCGGTTGGACGCTGTTATCGCCCGCTGGATGTGCTCGTTGCCGCCGACGGCCAGCAGGGTGGTGCCCGTGTAGGCCCATTGCTTGGCCTCGGGGAAGGCGAAGATGCCGGGCCGTTCATCTGGTTCCGCGTTGCTGCGTGCCTCGTGGGCCAGTGCGAGGGAGCGCAACGCGCTGCGGCCGTCTCCCCCTGCTGCGAGGGCACGCGCTTCCAGGCTCAGCAGCCGAGCCGTGATTGTCCCTGAGCCGGGCCCTCGGCCGTCCTCACATCCGGTCCGTGCCAGATCTGAGGCCCGTCGGTAGTCGCCCGTCCAGTAGGCGGCCAGCGACTGGAAGGAGCGGGCCCATGCTCGCAGCCTCGGGTGCTCGGCGATGTCCGCGCACTGCACGACGGTCCGCGCGTGGGTGGAGGCGGAGGGCTGGTGGCCGAGGTCGAGGGACACGTGTGCGGCGAGGCCGGACAGCCATCCCGCGAGTACGTACAGGTGTCGCGTCTGACTGGGGTGCTGGCGTCCCTCGAGTAATCGGAACGCGTCCGTGCGCAGGGTACGGATCTCCGGGACCAGCAGGGGCAGGGGCCGGCTGACGAATTCCCTGGCGAGCCGCTCCACGTCGGCGTCGAACTGCTCCAGCACCAAGGCGTTGACGTTGGTCGCGGCAGCGAGCCGCGAGAGCCGGGCCGACAGCTCCGTGTCGGCGTGGAGGTTGCTCGTCTCATTGGCGGGTGCGGAAGATCCATCGTGTGTGGGAGGAACCGCTGCCGGTTCACCCTTCGGGTGCAGGCCCAGTTCCGCCTCGCTGCCGACCTGGAACACCACGCACAGCGCCGCCCGGTAGTCGCCCGAGGGCCAGGTGATCGCTCCGCGTTCCAGCCGGGATATCCAGTTCGCATCGAGTTCGGGGTCGCGGCCCGTGGCCGCCTGAACCTGGGCGCAGACCCGCTCCGCCACCTGTGCCTGCGTCCACCGCTCCTTGCGCCTGAGTGTGCGCAGGGTCTCGTTCGCCATCATCCCGCCGTCCACTGGTCGAGTTGGGCGCCCGGAAGCCTAGCGGGATTCTGCCTAGTCCGTGCCTACAACGTGCCTAGTGGAATGCCCTGTTCGGGGTTAAGGCCGCGGCGTTGACTGGTCTCCAGCCCCCGCACAGACAGCCCCGGGAGAGACCTCGTGATCACCCACGCAACTCCGGTCCGGCGCGACATCACGTACAACCACGGCGACCAGCAGGCAACCCTGCCGATCGCGCTGCACCGCCTTGACGGCACCACCGAGACCACGACCCTCCTCCTCGACCCCGCCCAGCTGGAGGTCCTGCACGCGCAGATGGATCGGGCGATCGGGATGCGGGAGGCGGCTGCGGGGCACCCGGCATGACGTCGCCGGCCCCCCAAGCGCCGGAAGTCGCAGACAGCGTTCGTGCCCTGTGCGCCCGAGTCCTCACGCCCAACACGTACCGGATACCGGGCAGTGAGGTACGGGAGACCACGAACCAGCTCTACGGCTACGTACGACTGCTGCTCCGCGAGCCGGGCAATGGCACCCAAGCCCGTACGGATGCCGAGCTGCTCCTGTCGCACGGGCCCGGCGAGGGGCGGCTCGGTGCCTGGATCCACATGCGTGCCCTTGCCCGTATCTGCCGCGTCCTGTTGATCGAACGCCAGGTGAGGCGGAAGCGCGGCAGCGAAGCCGGTCACGCGCGGCACGGCACGAACGTGGTGGCACCACAGTGAGGCAGCGGATCGCCGTGATCGTCTACGTGCTCCTCTGCAGCGCCCTCGTCGGCAGTCTCCTGTCCGCCACCGAACACTGACCACCCGCCGCTTGCGGCGGCGGGGAACGGCGGCTGCATCCGCACCGCCGAAAACCGAAGTGATGGAGGCACGTCATGAACCGACCGAAGCCCCAGACGAAGCCGAGCGCGCCCGTGACCGCGGAGGCGGTCCGCCGGCTCCAGCAGCGCGTGACGGCGTTCGCCGCCACCGGCACCACCCACAACTCCCCGACCACCTACCACCGGTAGGACCTGCCGGTCCGCAGACAAGTGCGGAGGGGGACGTCCGCTATCCCCCTCCGCGCCACCGCCGCACCCTTTCCCGACCGCGCAAAGGAGTTCGTCATGGCAGCAGCCCCCGTCGGCCTGGAACTGACCTTCCTCGGCCACCAGACCTGGCACATCACCGACGGCCTCTCCTCCGTCCTCCTCGACCCGATCCTGGCGCCGGCCTTCGGCGCGGGGAGCCTGGAGTTCGAGATCTGGCCGCCCCGCGCCGTGGACACCGAGGGCATGCCCGGCCCGGACGCGGTGATCCTCAGCCACGAGCACCTGGACCACTTCCACCTCCCCTCCCTCGACCTCCTCGCCCGGACCGTCCCGATCTACACCGGCACCACCACCCCGGCCGCCGTCACCGACGCCATCGAGGCGCTGGGCTTCACCGTCCACCGCACCGACCACTCCCAGCCGCTGCACGTCGGCGACATCGAGATCACCCTCTACCCCGCCGGCGCCCGCACCCTGTTCTGGGAGAAGCGCGTCGCCCAACCCCTGGTGCGCCTGGCCGGCACCACTGGCAAGGACGTCTTCATCGGCGTCGACGCCGATGTCTCCGACCTCTACATCGAGCAGCTGGCCCAGGGCATCCTCGCCCCGCCCCGGCTCGCCGTGGTCTCCAACAACGCCCAGACCGTCCCGTACGGAGCCCTCGGCGCGGACAACAACCTGCTGCCCGGCATGGACGGCCCCCGCAACCGCACCACCGGGATCCAGATCCTCAACGGGCTGCTCATCGACTACCTCAAGCCCCTCGACGGCGTACGGGACGTCGCCCTGTGCGGCAACGGCTTCACCGCGCCCCGCAGCCCCCACGGCCCGTTCCTCTACGCCGATCACAAGGCTCTGGCCGCTACCGCCAACGACCTCCAGCACCTCTTCCGCGTCCACGGCCCCCGGCCCGGCGATCGCCTCACCGTCCCGGCCGGCGACGGGCCGGTCACCACTTCCCGCGTCCCCTGGGTCACCCCCGACCCCGTAGCGGAGAAGTCCGCGCTCACCGCACTCGCTGACTTCCTCGACTCCCCACAACACGTCGAGCCCACACCGATCACCCCGCCGCTCGCGGAGGAGGAGTGGGAGAAGGCCGATGCCCTGGTGGCCGAGGAGCTTCCCCGGCTCGCCCGGGAGCTGATCGCCACCCGCACCGGCGCCCTGGCCACAAGCATCCACGACTACCTCGCCGGCCCTCTCGGAGCGCACCGCGCCGTCCTTCGCCTCCTCGACCCGCCTGGCAGGCCCGGCGAGATCGACTCGTATGCCTGGAACATCACCGGCCCCACCTGGGACAAGATCGCCACGACCAGCCGGGAGGAGGCCATGGCCGCCCACCCCTTCGGCATCGAGATCTACTTCCAGGACTTCGCCGCCGTCTTCCTCGGCCGCGCCCAGATCTGGGACGTCGTCGGCGGCTCGTACCAGGGCTGGCACATCGGCGAGAACCTCGACTCCCCGGTCTACGCCCTCTTCGCGATCTACGGCGAGCACCAGCGGCCCGACCTCGCCGCCCGCTGCTACGCCCACAGCCTGGCCACGCTCGGCATCGCCCAGGAGACCGCGGCATGACCCCAGCCCCCGCCGGGCCGCTGGACGGCGCCGCCCGCACACGGCCCGACGGGTGGCTGGCCAACCCGCTCACCACCGACCACGCCACCGCCGAGCGCCAGGCACACGTGATCCTCGCTCGCCACCACGCGGGCGAGCCGGGACCGGTGCGCTGCCTAACCGCCCGCTACCGCACAGCCGTCTTCGCCCTCGGCGTCCCTCCCCGCCGGGTCCTGAAACGGCACGCGGACGAGGCCGGCTACCTCGGCGAAGTCCTCGCCTACGAACTCCTGGCCGACGAGAGCGTCCTGCCGGACCTCCACCGCGCCTGCGACACCTCCCGCACCCTGCTGGTGGACCACCTCGACGAGGAGGTCATGCTCGCGGGCACCGACGCGTTCGACGAGCTGGTCCGGTCGGTCGCCCTCATCCACACCGCCTCTGCCCGCTGGCAGCCCGAGGTCGCCGAAACCATGGCCCTCTGGCACACTGCGACCGCCCTGGATGCCCCATCCCCGAACTGGATCACGCGGCCCGACGCCTGGCGCCGGCTCCTCCAGCTCGTCACCGGCGCCCACGGACCAGCCCACGTACCGCTCGGCCACCTGGACCTCAAGCCGGAACACGTCCGCCGCCGCGCCGACGGGCACCTCGCCCTCATCGACGCAGAAACCCTCCGCCCGGACATCACCGGCCTGCCCGACCTGATCACCCTCGCCCACATGGCAGGCCAGCAAGGACACCCGTCCCCGCGCTGGGTACGCCACGCCTACCTGCACCACGTACGCGAACTCGGCGCCCAGTGGAACGACCACGACCTCACACGCGCCCTGACGGCGTTCGACGCCGCCACCGGCCTGCATTCCCTGCACGGCGCCCACGAGTGACCACCCCGGCGGTACCGTGCCACTTCCCGACGCAAGGAGAATCCCAAGTGCGCGGTATCCGCACCGTCATGGTCTTCGTCGACGACCCCGAAGCCGCCGCCCGCTGGTGGGGCGAGATCTTCGAAGCCGAGGTCAAGCTCGACATCAACGGCACCTCCGTCTACGCCTGGCTCGACCTCGACGGACTCGAGTTCGGCTTCCACCCAGCGTCCCCCAAGGCCAACGTCCACGGGCGAAGCACCGTCCCGTACTGGTCCGTCGAGGACCTCGACACCGAACGCAAGCGCCTCCTGGAAGCGGGCTGCACCCACCACCGCGGCCCCCTCGACGTGGAGCCCGGCCGACGCATCTGCCAGCTCATCGACCCGTTCGGCACTGTCTTCGGACTCGATGGGCCCTGACCCCCCGGAGCCCCCAATGCGCCACTGGCCCCTCACCGCGCTCCAGCTCACCACCGCCGATCTCGTTCTGCGCCTCCCCTCGGACGACGAGCTCGACGCCCTCGCCCAGGTGGCCGCCGATGGAGTCGTCCCCGAGGGCGCCGTGTACTTCCCGCAGCCCTGGGCCTCTGCGCCGCCCGACGAGCGGGCCAGGAGCGTCGTACAGAACCACTGGTGGGCGCGAGGTGACTGGACCCGCGAGAACTGGCGTCTCCTCCTGGCCGTTTTCCACGATGGCCAGGTCGTAGGCCAGCAGAACCTCTCCGCCCGCGACTTCGCCACCACCGGCGAAGCCCGCACAGGCTTCTGGCTCGGCCACCGCTTCCAGGGCCAGGGCTACGGCACCCAGATGCGCGCCGCCGCCCTGGCCCTCGCCTTCGACGGCCTCGGCGCCGCTCGCGTCACCTCCTCTGCCTTCGCCGACAACGCCGCCTCCCGGGCGGTGTCCCGAAAGTTCGGCTACCGCCCCAACGGCGTCCACCGCATCGCCGTCGACGGTCGCCCCCACGACGTCCATGAGGAGGTCATAGAGGCGGCCAACTGGCAGGGCTACGCCAGCGTGGTGCCTGTCGGAATAGCCGGGCTGTCCGACTGCATCCCGCACTTCCACTGATCGGCGCGCTGGGCGTCGATACGATCTCCCGGCCCATCCTGGCCGTCCTGGAGGAGCAGACGTGACGCAGCAGAACGCTGACGAGCGACCGGGCATCGCCGCGGCCATCGTGGTGCACGAGGGCCGTGTGCTCATGGTGCGGCGCCGGGTCAGCGAGGGCCAGCTCTCCTGGCAGTTCCCGGCCGGCGAGGTCGAGCCCAACGAAGCCCGCGAGGACGCCGCCGTACGGGAGACCCAGGAGGAGACGGGTCTCACCGTGAAGGCGGTGAAGCTGCTCGGCGAGCGGATCCACCCGGCCACCAGCCGCCTGATGTCGTACACCGCCTGCGAGGTGGTCAGCGGTGACGCACACGTGGCGGACACTGACGAGCTGGCCGAGCTTGCGTGGGTTGCCCACGCTGAGATTCCGCAGTACGTCCCGTACGGGCTGTTCGAGCCGGTGCAGGAACACCTCGACTCTGCTTTGAACCGCTGACGGCGACCGTCGGCGTGCAACACCTCTGGGGGCCAACGCGTTTCGGCGTTGGCCCCCAGAGTGCTCATGGGGTCAGGATCCCGTCGTCAGCTGCGTGATGAGGGCTCGGGCTTCGGGCGTGAGGCCGTTGATGATCTCCTGGGCGTAGGGGGTTCCGGGTCGGGTCGTGAGGTCGTGGACGGCGGTCCAGTTCTCTGCGATGAGCTGGAGGGCCTGCTGGGCGCGGAGGATGGCCCCATGCCGGTGGGCGCGGTGTTCTTCGGCGCGCTGAGCCGCCTGATCCCAGGTGATCTCTCCACGATCCGCGAGCTGGGTGAGGGCGGGTGCGGTGTCGCCGTCGGCGGCACGCGTGGTGTCGGTATCTCTCACCACCTGGCGGAGGCGGGCTTCGTCGAGAGTGAGGTGTCCTTCAGTGACCTGGTCGGCGAGGTCGGGGGCGTGTCGACGCAGGTGTTCGTGCTGGGCGGCGATGGCTTCGCTGTGGGCTTTGCGTTCGAGGGCGGCTGCGTGGGCGGCGTCGAGTCCGAGTGTTCCGACGCGGACCCGTTCGGCGAGGTCGGGGGCGTGCTGGAGGACCACGTTGGCGGCGGAGAGGCGGCTGCGGCTGAGCCCGTGCTCCTTGGCCAGGGTGCGCAGGGAGTGTCCCGAAAAGGAACACGCCATCGCGGTGATCATGGCCTGCTGGCCCTTGCTGACGTGCCGGCGGATCACGTTGTGCGAGACGATCAACCGGAGCGGATCACTGTCGTCGGTGGTGAAGCGGGGTTCGACTCCGGCGATCTTGCAGGCGGCGAGGCGGTTGCGGCCGTCGATGAGCATGCCGCCGGGGTCGAGGACGATCGGATGGTGCAGGCCCTCTGCCTTGATGGACTCGGCGAGGTCGAGCAGCTCGTCCTGGTCGAGCATCGGGAGGGAATCGGCGAAGGGGTGGACCTTCAGGGTGCGCTCCTTACGGGGGTAGGGGCGCCGACGGCATGGGGGTGCCGTGCGGCCTGGGTGGGTGGGGTTGGGCGTCGGGCCCTGGAATCCATGGTCTGGAAGTTCCCCGGTTTGGCTAACCGGGGATCGCCGGTTACCTTCACCGGCTCAGCGCCGACGGGCGGCGCCGTTCGCGGCCTGGTTGGTGGGCTGCGCGGCGGGAGCTGGGGACACGGCGCGGTTGCCTTGGGTGGGTGTGTCGGTGCTGTCGGGGGTGTCGGTGGGGAGGTCGGCGGTGTGGCGCAGGCGCCAGACGAGGACGTCGCTGATGGAGGTGGCGGTATCGAGCTCCCTTCGGGTGGCCGCCTCGGTGAGTAGGACAGCCGGGTCACGGCCGACGGTCTGGGTGTCGGCGAGGGTGGCTGCGAGGGCGGGCCAGCCGGGCTCGGCCAGGATCTGCTCGGCCAGCTCCGGCAGCACCTGGCGGAGGATGGCCACCTGCCGATGCCGCACCTGGACGGTCAGGCGCTGGCCCCGTCGGGCGATCACGGCCGTGGGCTGGGCTGCGACTGCCTGGTAGGCGGCGTGTAGGTGCTCCGCGGTCCGGTGGGCGGCTTCGGCTTGCTGGTCGTGCTGGCGGACTTGGTGCCAGTGCCGGGCGGCGATGACCGCGAGCCAGATCACGTCGAGCATGATCGCCAGGGCTGCTCCGTCCTTCGGTGCGGGTTCGCGCACGATCGCCTTGACCGCCCGGCGCGTGGCCTGTGCTTGCTCGTGGCGGGCGCGGATGCGGGAGCGGCTGGCCCGTTCGAACGCGGCTGCCGCCTGCATGAGCTGTGGTTGAAGGTGGGCGGGTGCGATCAGGGGGAGGGCGTCGAGTGTTTCGGCGAGGACGGCGATGTGCGCCTGCGCGGCGCCGTCCTCGCTTTGGGTGAGGAGGTCGGGGATGCGGTCGGTGGCGTCGGTGAGCTGCTGCCACGCCGGACGCTTGGGGTCGGCTTGTGAGCGGGACGGCGTTGGGGCGTCGGTGAAGCGCTCTGCGATCTTGGGGTAGGACAGGTCGGGGGCCAGCTTGGAGCCGGAGAACCACACCGGCTGCCCGTCCTTGTTGGTGTCGCCGTCGAGGGCGACCTTGTAGCCGCGCACGTCCCCCGAAGGGAAGTGCTCGACCTCCACCCGCACGCCCGCCCCACGGAGGATGGCGAAGAACTCCTCGGTGCTGGTGGCTGCGGTCAGTGCGGTGCGGACGGTGGTGCGCAGCCTCTCCCGGGGCGTGGTGGTGTGGCCGGTGCGGCGGGCTTTCTCCTGCTCGGCGCGGGTGGGTCGCTTGGCTGCGGTGCGGTCACCGCGTACGACCTGGCGGAGGCCGTACTCCTTCTCGATGGCGGCGAGTTCCTTGTCAGCGCGCAGGTAGTCGTTCCAGTTCCGGGGCTGGCTGAGGTCGCCACGGACTTTGGTGGCGACGATGTGGATGTGGTCATCCGCGTGGCGGACGGCGACCCAGCGGCAGGCGTCGGGGTCGCCGGCGGGGGCGATGCCGGTGGCGTTCAGAACGCGGCGGGCGATCACCGCCCATTCCTCGTCCGACAGGATCCGGTCCTCGGGCGCGGCCCGGACCGAGCAGTGCCACACGTGCTTGTCGGGCGCGCGGTCGCCGGCCTGCTTCACCCGCAGGTCCAGGACGGTGGCGAGCTGGGCGAGCGTGGCCGTCTCGTCGCGGCCGGGATCCGGGGCGAAGCCGTCGAAGGACGCCACCAGGTGCGGGTCGGTGTGATCCTTGGCCCGCACGGTGTCGTACAGGTAGCGCAGGACACCTCGCGTGTTGGCGCCGGGCTTGCCGATCTTCGCAATCAAGCCTCAGGCCGCCTTCTTCGATGTGGCGGCCATATCCGCGGCGGTGTCGATCGCCCTGGCGGCAGCGTGCGCCCGGTCGAGGACGTCACCGACCGCGGCGAGGACCGTGCTGTCCCCAGGGTGTGGATGGCCTCCGGAGTTGAGCTTCTTGGCGATCTGGTTGAGGTTCTTGCCGATCGCCCCGACCTCGAAGCCCAGGGCGGCGAGTTCGTCGATCAGGTCATCGAGCCCGGTGCGCTGGCCGGGCAGTGCAAGATCGCCGTGGAGGTGCGCCATGACGATCGCGCCGACGAAGTGCGCGCCGGCCAGATTCAGCCGGCGGGCCTCGCCGAGGATCTCTGCCTTCTCCTCTACGCTCCAGCGGACATCCACGCGTTCCTTGCGCTGGACCTGCTTGCGCCTGCGGCGGCGGGCGACCCGGTAGAGGGCGGCCTTGTCGGCGGCCCGTACCACCACGACGGGACTGCTGCCGACGGCGGCGAGGCCCGACGGGTTCTGCTCCGGTGCGCCCTCGCGCCGGGGCTCCTCCTCCGCCACCCCTGGGGCGGAGGCTGTGTTGGACCGGCCCTTGGACGGTCCAACGCCATACCTTGCTGCGCTGTTAAGGCCGGTGATCGTCTCCTGCTGGGTGGTGGGGAGTTCGTGGTTCGGGTCGTGCATGGATCGGTTCTCCATGGGGTGCTGGGTGCTTGGCTGTGCGGCCCCGTGCCCCGTGCTCGGCTGCACGGGGACACGGGGTGCGCCGGAAGGGGGGCGGTGCCTTTGCGGCGGTCATGCGGTGCCGCCGCGGGGAAGGCGGCTTCTTCAAGTCCGTTGAGTGGTCTCGGCCTTGATGTCGTCGTCCGCGACGGGCTGGGCCTGGCCGGTGCGCTCGGCCCGCAGTTGGTCGCGTAGGAGGCGGGCCGGTTTCTGGCCGATCCGCAGTTCGGTGCGCAGGCGCTCGGCGGTCAGCTGGTCGTCGGTCCAGTCCGCGGTCAGGAGTCGAGCCTTGTCGAGGATTTCGGCGGCCGTGCGGGTGCGGTCGGCGGTCGACTTGGCGGCGGTGGGGACC
This sequence comes from Streptomyces sp. NPDC090021, assembly GCF_044748225.1. Classification (NCBI taxonomy): domain Bacteria; kingdom Bacillati; phylum Actinomycetota; class Actinomycetes; order Kitasatosporales; family Streptomycetaceae; genus Streptomyces; species Streptomyces sp. NPDC090021. The sequence goes on from NZ_JBIVFO010000016.1 coordinate 120,945, forward strand.
CGACCGGTCGCCCGACGCGGGGCGGCTCCCGTCGACTCCGCCACCGTGGTCGGCCGGTCTGGTCGGGTGGCGTGGGCCGCTTCGGCACCCTTGGTCGGCCTCGTCACGGGTGCTTCGACGACCTTCGTGGGGGTCGACTCGGTCAGCTGATCGGGGATTGATTCGGCCCGGTCAGGCGCCGACTGTGGGGCCTGCTCGCCAGCCGACTGGCCAGAGGCCATGTCGGGGGAGTCGGGCGACTCGGGGTTGTGGTGCAGCACCTTGGCCACGAGGTCGGACCCGAAGTAGATCGACCCGACCGGGAGCGAGGTGGCCAGCAGTACGAGGGCCCAGTTCGCGTAGTCCAAGTCGGTCAGTCGGCCCCACTGGATCGAGTCGGTGTGCAGGGCCGGTACGAGGCCGTGCACGTAGTTCAGCAGGAGGCTGGCGATCGTGTAGGCCGCCAGGACCCGCAGCGCGAACTTCCGGTCGGCGCCGGTCAGCACGAGCGCGGCGATCAGCGCGAGGGCCATCAGGCCGTCGACCACGATCGGGTAGAGCAGGGCGGCGGTGGAGTCGGCGCCGATGGCGCGGGCCACGTCGGACAGTGCGTTCCACGACACCCGGAAGGCCATGAGGACGACGGCCACCAGGCCGATGACGAGGGCGATGCGTCCCGGGCGGTTCACGCGCCGACCCCCAGCGGGTGCGGGTACTCGGCGAGCATCGCCAGGATCGTCACCTTGTTTGAGGGCCTCGTCCTCGGAGGCCGAGGGCAGCACCGCGATGCCAGCGTGGATGCTGCGCATGGCTGCCTGGGCGCTTGGGGCAGGGGAGGGCAAGGGGCGGTCTCCAGGGTGGAAGCGGGCACGGGGGCGGGGTGGCCGTGAAGGGCGCGGACTCGTCCCACTCGTCCCGTCGCTGGTCAGAGCAGGTACGGGTGAGCGGCTGATGTCGACCCGACTCGTTGCGAGGGACGGGGCGTCCGGCGCGGAGACGGTCGGTGGGACGAGTGGGTACGGGTCGGTACGGGTCTTGGTTCGCAGACCGCGCCGACAGTCCTCGGGGGTGGCTGTGAGCCGCGCCTGACGTGTTCGGCGAGGTCAGCAGGGTGGTGATGTCGGGTTGACCCGTTGCGGCGTCCTGACCCGTCCCCGCGCTGACCTGCGCGGGGACGGGTGGGACGGGTCGCGACGGGTCACGCGTCGGGGGCGGGTGCTGCTTCGGGGGAGGGCCGTTCCGGCGGGCAGTACCGGGTCCAGGCGTCGGTGAACTGCGCGAGGGTGAAGCCCTTGGCCTGGTTGCCGCCGGGGAAGCGGCGGTTGCCGGAGCTGATGCCGTAGTCGGTCAGCAGGGCTCGCAGCTTCAGCGGGGTAAGCCCGGCGGAGCTGATCTCGGCCCACGGCGCCTCGGGGTCGGCGTTGAGGAAGTTCAGCAGGTCGGCGGTCCGCAGGGCGGGCGGGTTGCCCACGCTGGCGAAGGCTTTGCGGATGTCGGTCAGGATGCGGATCTTCAGCCCGCCGTCCTGGTCCCGTCCGGACTCGTAGTCCGTCATGGCCTTGCACGCCGTGCGGGCGATCAGCGGCCAGCGTCCGCCCGCGAGGTCGGCGACGCTGATCAGCGGCTCCCAGGTGTCGGCGGCGCGGTCGTCGACCGGGAGCTTGGGCTCCAGCGCGATGGCCTCGTCGCGGACGCTGCCCATCCAGGCCGCGAGCCGTTCCCGGAGTGCCTTGACCTTCAGGTCGTCGCGGCCGTAGCGCCAGGAGGTCACCTTCTCGACGTCGGCGCGGCGGCGCATGCGGATGACCACGGACCTGTCCATGATCGTGTCGGGCAGGTCCCCGATGCCGGCCAGGGCGGCCATGGCGAAGGTGGAGAACTTCTGCACGTCGTGGTTCGGGCCCGAGACGCGCAGGGTGGGGCGGTTGCGCTGGTGGCCCGCGTTGAGCAGGCCGCGCATCTCCTCGTTCTTCTCCGCGACCTTCGTCGACCCGAAGATCGTGTCGACCTCGTCCACCAGCAGAGTGGGCGGGTTGCCGTCGCTGATCGAGCGGAAGATCGCCGCCGCGGACGCGTTGACCGTGATCAGCGGATCGTGGACCGCCTCGATCAGGACCTCCAGCAGCCGCGACTTCCCGCACCGCTTCGCGGGCCCGACCACCGCCAGGCGCGGCGCGTGCTGCCACACCGTCTGCAGGTGCGTGGCCGCCGCCCACAGGGTGGCGGCGGTCAGGGCCTCCTCGCTGGGCATGACCACGTAGCGGCGGATCGTGGCCCGAAGCTCGTCCAGGATCCGCTCTCCGGTCGATGCCTCGTTGTTGGGAGGCTCGACGGGGGAGAGGTCGGCGGGGCGGCCGGGTACGGCGACCGGCGGCCAGACGGCCGGGGTTGCGGTGTGGGGTGGCGTGTTGTTGGTGGCTTCGTCCATACTGGACAAAGAGCTCCTCCGGTTGTGGGCCATAAGGGACGGCAATCCCGGTTCTGCGGCCAGTCGTTCAGGGATGGGCGGCGTGAGGTTTGCGCTTTGAGCCCCTTGGTGTTGGTAGCACCGAGGGGCTTTTTGCATGTCTGCGTCCGTGACGGACCTCCCGTGCGGCGAGTCTTCATGCGTTCTTCTGCATAACCATACATGATTCTGCGACACGAAGGAAGTCCCTGCCTGTGGCAGATTGCATGGTATGGTTTTTCCTGTCGACGCGACTCGGTGTCGACCTGCGGCAAAGAACGGAGGTGCGGTGACGCAAGACGCTCACCACGAGTACGACGAGGAGGCGCCCGAGGGCGTGCTCCTCAAGGGCGAGGACAACGTCGCCACGCGGATCAAGGTCGAGCGTGACAAGCGGGGATGGAGCACCACGCTGGTGTCCGACCTGCTCAACGAGGCCGGCTACGAGATGAACCCGTCCGCGGTCTGGCGCATCGAGAACCGCAAGCGCCGCATCAACCTCGACGAGGCAATCGGCTTCGCGGAGATCTTCGGCCTGTCCCTGACCAACCTGGTCGGACCGCCGACACTGGCCTCCGGCCCGGCCATGGAACTCATCGACGACGTGGTCGTCACCAACGCGACCGCCCAGCGCGCCCAGCACGCATACCGGCGCGCCACCGACGCCCTCGCCGCCTACCTCGCCGAGCACCCCGAGATCCGCGAGGAAGCCGAAGTGATGGTCAGCAACGCCATCGCCGAGAACACCATGAAGATCAACCAGGAGCAGTTCGGCCAGCCGCCGGCCTCGTAGCAGCCGACCGCTCCACCGGCCACCCTGGGCCCGCAAACCCCCAGGCCATTGGCCCGCACCACCCATCCCATCCCTGAACGACACACCGGCCCGGCTTTCAGGGGGTTGCCGCCCCCGCCCAGACTCACCCAGCCGAGGCCAGATACGGAGCACTGCTTGCGCCACACGGCGATACCCCACACCTCCGCCCAGCCGACCCACGGGAAGGAGGTGACCACCGACCGCCTCCTCACCGTGGACGAAGCTGCCGAACGCCTCGGCACCGGCGTGCGCTACATCCGCCGACTCATCTCCGAACGCCGCATCCGCTACGTCAAGCTCGGCAAGCACGTTCGCATCGCCGACAGCGTGCTGACCGCCTTCATCGAGGAGCGGACCGTCGAGCCCATCCGCGGCCGGCGCACGGGCTACGGGCTGGTGGCCTGATGACCCGAACCCGCAGGAAGGCGCCCCGCCGCAGCTTCGGCGCGATCCGCAAGCTCCCCTCCGGGCGCTACCAGGCCCGCTACCCTGGCGCGGGCGGGATCCTGCGCGCGGCGCCGCAGACGTACGAGACCAAGCGCGATGCCGAGGTCTTCCTCGCCCAGATCCAGGCTGACCAGGCACGTGGCGACTGGATCGACCCGATGGCCGGCGAGGTGCTCTTCGCCGAGTACGCCCAGCGATGGATCGACGAGCGCGGCATCGCGGCCACCACCGACGAGCTGTACCGCAGGCTCCTGCGCCTGCACCTGGAGCCGACCTTCGGCGGGCAGTACGTCAACACCATCAGCCCCGCCAAGGTCAGGACCTGGCGGGCCGAGCGACTGAAGGCCACAGGTAAGACCACGACGGCCAAGTCCTACCGGCTGCTGAAGGCCATCATGCAGACGGCCGTCGAGGACGAGCTGATCCGACGGAACCCCTGCTCCATCCGCGGGGCGGGGCGCGAGGACGCCGACGAGCGGCCCGTGGCCACCATCGAGCAGGTCTTCGCCCTCGCCGAGGCCATCGGGATCCGCTGGCGGCTGATGGTCCTCCTCGGAGCCTTCGCATCCATGCGGCCGGAGGAACTGGCCGAACTGCGCCGAGCCGACATCGATCTCGACACCGGCTCGGTCCGGGTGCGGAGGGCCGCTCCGGAGTTGAACACCGGCCGCCGCGTGATCGGCGACCCCAAGTCCCGTGCGGGCAAACGGGAGATCATGCTGCCCGGCTTCGTCCTGCTCGACGTCCGCCGGCACCTGGAGTGGTTCGCCAAGGACGGGCCCGACGGCCTGGTCTTCGTGGGGGAGAAGGGAGCAGCCCTGCGCGGCACCACGTTCGGACGGAAGTGGCGCAAGGCCCGCGACGCGGTCGGCATGCCAAAGGAGTTCCGCTTCTACGACCTGCGCCACACCGGCAACACCCTCGCCGCCGACACCGGCGCCAAGCTGAAGGACCTGATGGTCCGCGCAGGCCAGTCGTCCGAGCGGGCGCAGCTGATCTATCAGCACTCCACCAAGGAGCATCAGCGCAAGCTGGCCGACGACATCGACGCCAACGTCCGCAGCCAGCGCACGTCGGCGGACCGGGAGGCGGGCGTCGGCGCGAACGCCACCGTCCACAGGATCGTTCCCCCGCTCGCGGCTCCTGCGGGGGCGGCTCGGCGGAGGTGACGCGCAGGGGTGCGGTCCGGCAGCCAGTCGGGCCGCACGCCAGCGGCGCGTGACGCAGGTCACTCGAAATGCGTCTCGCGATTCGAGACGACTCGGCACCCGGTGGCCGCGCGTGACGATTCGGTGCCCAATCTGACGCCCCGTTACGGCACTTATGGCACGCGAATGGCACGCGGGCCCGGATAGGTCTAGACAACAAACAAGCCCCAGGTCGGTGACCTGGGGCTTTGTTATGGAGCGGATGACGGGAATCGAACCCGCGCTATAAGCTTGGGAAGCTCATGTTCTACCATTAAACTACATCCGCGCAGTGGGCCAGTTGCCTGGATCCCTACCGTTGCACACTCTACCCCATGATCGACCCCCGGTGGGTTCGCCCCGGGGTCGTTGTTGTCTGTCGTGTGCACGGAGGCGTGTGGGTGCGGGAGTTGGGGCGTACCGTGGGGTGGCGGAGCGGCGGCTGGAGCGGGTGAGGATCATCCCCTAATGTGGCGATTCGTCGCAGTACGGCTCGTTGGGGAAAGGGACTCGATGGAGCACACCGTCGTCCGTTGTGCCGAAGGGCACGTTTTCAGTACCGCCTCCTTCCCGCTGCAGCACCTCGGTGCCGGCCGGATCGGGCCCGGGCGGCTGCTGCGGTGTCCGCGGTGCGCGCGCCTGCGCCAGGCGGTGCCCGTCGGTGGTGCGGTCAAGCGCTAGACGTACGGCCGGGCGCGCGGGCGGTCCCTCTCGATTGGGGGAGGCCCGCGCGCTCTGCGTATCCTCGGGACGTGCTTCTCTCTGACAAAGACATCCGGGCCGAGATCGACAGCGGACGGGTTCGCATCGACCCGTTCGACGAGGCGATGGTGCAGCCCTCCAGCATCGATGTGCGTCTCGACCGGTACTTCCGGGTGTTCGAGAACCACCGCTACGCCCACATCGATCCCGCGGTCGAGCAGCCGGACCTGACCCGGATGGTCGAGCCCGATGGGGACGAGGCGTTCATCCTGCACCCCGGTGAGTTCGTCCTCGCATCGACCTACGAGGTCATCACGCTGCCCGACGACATCGCCTCCCGGCTGGAGGGGAAGTCCAGCCTGGGCCGCCTCGGTCTCGTGACGCACTCGACCGCCGGGTTCATCGACCCCGGGTTCTCGGGTCACGTGACCCTTGAGCTGTCGAACCTGGCCACGCTGCCGATCAAGCTCTGGCCGGGCATGAAGATCGGGCAGCTGTGCATGTTCCGGCTCAGCTCGCCCGCGGAGTTCCCGTACGGCAGCGAACGGTACGGCTCCAGGTACCAGGGGCAGCGCGGGCCGACCGCCTCGCGCTCCTTCCAGAACTTCCACCGCACCCAGGTGAGGCACGAGGCATGAGCGACGCGGTACGCGAGAACCTGACCTACGAGGGCTTCGGCGCCGCCGTGCGCGAGCTGGCGCAGACCATCGCCGACGACGGCTACGAGCCCGACATCATCCTGAGCATCGCCCGCGGCGGCGTGTTCGTCGCCGGCGGTCTGGCGTACGCCCTGGACTGCAAGAACATCCACCTGGTGAACGTGGAGTTCTACACCGGCGTCGGCACCACGCTGGAGATGCCGGTCATGCTGGCGCCCGTGCCCGAGGCGATCGACTTCACCGACAAGAGGGTCCTCATCGCCGACGACGTCGCCGACACCGGCAAGACGCTGAAGCTGGTGCACGACTTCTGCCTGGGCCACGTCGCCGAGGTGCGCTCCGCGGTCATCTACGAGAAGTCCCACTCCCTCGTGAAGTGCGAGTACGTGTGGAAGAAGACCGACGAGTGGATCAACTTCCCCTGGTCGGTCGAGCCGCCGGTCGTCAAGCGCGAGGGCCAGGTCCTCGACGCCTGATCGCGGATCCTCCCACCGCCTGCGCGAGGGGCCCCCGGCCATCGGCCGGGGGCCCCTCGCGCACGCATGTCCGCTAGATGGTGCCCAGCTTGATGATCGACAGCAGGGCGATCAGCTGGATCGCGGAGGCGCCCAGCGCCTTCGGCCACGGCAGGTCGTGCGACTTGCTGATCAGCGAGGCGAAGAGCGCGCCCGCGGCGACCCAGGTGGCCCAGCCCAGCACCTGGACGATCATGTTGTCGCCGCCGAGGAACACGGCGAAGAGCAGGCGCGGGGCGTCCGTGATGGACATGACCAGCATCGACAGGCCCACGGTGGGCTGCCAGCTGCCGTCGCCGCCCATCTGGCGGGCCAGCGTGTGCGTGACCGCGCCCAGGAGCAGACCGCAGATGACGAAGGCCACGCCGGCGGACAGCACGATCGGGACGGCCTGCGACAGCGTCGAGTTGATCACGTCCTGGCGGGCGTCGTCGAGGCCGAAGACCGCGAGGAGGCCGTAGAGGAAGGTCACGGTCAGCGCCGGCCCCCAGACGGGGTAGTCGCGCATCTGGAGGAAGGTCTGGCCGGGCCGCGTCACGATGCCGCGGAGCAGTTCCTTCCACGGCAGCCGCGGACCGGACGGCGCCGCGGCGACGGCACCCGCCTGGTAGGTGCCGCCCTGGCTGTACGGGTCCTCGCCGACGGCGAAGGCCTGCGTGTGCCCGGGGTTGTCGTTCGAGAAGCGCCCGCCGCCTCCCTGGCCGTACGGGGGCTGCTGCGCGGGCGGGTGCTGCTGCCCGTACGGGTCGAAGTACTCCGGCTCGCCGTGCCCCCCGGCGTTCGGCTGCGGCCACTGCTGCTGCGGTGGAGGGCCGCCGACGGGAGGGTACGGCGGCCGGCCGTACGGCGGCGGTTGCTGCTGACCGTACGACTGCTGCTGCTGCGGGGGTTGTTGCGGACCGCGGTTGTCGTCCCGGCCGCGTCCGATCCTGAATCCAGCCACGTGATCGAACGTACCTGGTCCGGAGCGCCCCGGTGGCCGGGCGGGGGGAACGGACACCCTTTGCGGCTGACCTGTGACATCCCCTAGGGGATCCCCGGGGGGTTGTCCGCCCCTCCGGACCCTCTCCGTTGTGTGTCCGGTTTACGTGCTTGCGCAGTGTTCTGTAGCTCGTCGTCACGTTTCCTATGGAATGCCCATATGTATGGCCCGTAGCTTCGTGTCCGTCGCCTCCACTCAGCACGAACGAGTACGAACGAGCATGAGGAAGAGTCCCATCATGCGCAGCACCCGCCGCACCGCCCTCCTGTACCGCCGCCGCCGTCGTCGCCGGCGCGGCCTCGGCCGGCGCGGCGGGGCTCGGCTTCGCCGTCCTGTCGGCCCGGGGCTGACGGGAGGCAGCACGGAAACGCCGGAACGGCCGGTCCCCGAGTGGGGACCGGCCGTTCCGGCGTGTCGTGTCGCCTGCGGGTGCGGGGCCCGCCTACTTGGCGTCCCCGGCCTTCGCCCCGTCCGCCTCGTCCGTCTTGGCCGCCTCATCCGTCTTGGGCTCGGCGTCCGCCGCTGCCCCGGTCTCGGTGCCGGTCTCGGTCGCGGCGTCGGCCTCGGCCTTGGGCTCGGTCTCCGGCTCGGCTTCCGCCGTGGCAGTCGGCTCGGCCTCGGCGGCCGGCGCAGCACCGGCCCCGGCCGCGGCTTCCGCCTCGGCCTCGGCCTCGGCCTCGGCCTCGGCCTCGGCCTTGGCCTTCGCCGCGGCTTCCGCCTCCGCCTTCGCCTTGGCCTCTTCGGCCGCCTTCGCCTTGGCCTCCGCCTCCGCCGCGGCGGCTGCCGCAGCGGCCTCCGCCTCGGCCTCGGCCGCCAGGGCGGCCAGTTCCTCCTCCGTCGGGCCCGGGGCCTTGACCGACTCCAGCAGCAGCTGGGCCACGTCCACGACCTGCACGGACTCCTTGGCCTGGCCCTCGTTCTTCTTGCCGTTGACCGAGTCGGTCAGCATGACCAGGCAGAACGGGCAGGCGGTGGAGACGATGTCGGGGTTCAGGGACAGGGCCTCGTCGACGCGCTCGTTGTTGATGCGCTTGCCGATCCGCTCCTCCATCCACATCCGCGCGCCACCGGCGCCACAGCAGAAGCCCCGCTCCTTGTGGCGGTGCATCTCCTGCTGGCGCAGGCCCGGCACGGCCGACATGATCTCGCGCGGCGGCGTGTAGACCTTGTTGTGGCGGCCCAGGTAGCACGGGTCGTGGTACGTGATCAGCCCGTCGACCGGCGTCACCGGCGTCAGCCGGCCCTCGTCGATCAGGTGCTGGAGCAGCTGCGTGTGGTGGATGACCTCGTACTCGCCGCCCAGCTGCGGGTACTCGTTCGCGATGGTGTTGAAGCAGTGCGGGCAGGTCGAGACGATGCGCTTCGCCGTCTTCGGCTTCTTCGTCGACGGGTCGTCGTCGTCCTCGCCGAAGGCCATGTTCAGCATGGCCACGTTCTCCTGGCCCAGCTGCTGGAACAGCGGCTCGTTGCCCAGGCGGCGCGGCGAGTCACCGGTGCACTTCTCGTCGCCGCCCATGATCGCGAACTTGACGCCGGCGATGTTCAGCAGCTCCGCGAAGGCCTTGGTGGTCTTCTTGGCCCGGTCCTCCAGTGCGCCGGCGCAGCCGACCCAGTAGAGGTAGTCGAACTCGGAGAGGTCCTCCGCGTCCTTGCCGATGATCGGGACCTCGAAGTCGACCTCCTTCGTCCACTCCACGCGCTGCTTCTTGGCCAGGCCCCAGGGGTTGCCCTTCTTCTCCAGGTTCTTGAGCATCGTGCCCGCCTCGGACGGGAAGGCGCTCTCGATCATCACCTGGTAGCGGCGCATGTCGACGATGTGGTCGATGTGCTCGATGTCGACCGGGCACTGTTCCACGCAGGCACCGCAGGTGGTGCAGGACCACAGCACGTCCGGGTCGATGACGCCGTTCTCCTCGACGGTGCCGATCAGCGGGCGCTCGGCCTCGGCGAGCGCGGTCGCCGGCACACCGGCCAGCTGCTCCTCGGAGGCCTTCTCCTCGCCCTCCATCGTCTTGCCGCCGCCGGCCAGCAGGTACGGGGCCTTGGCGTGCGCGTGGTCGCGCAGCGACATGATCAGGAGCTTCGGGGAGAGCGGCTTGCCGGTGTTCCAGGCGGGGCACTGCGACTGGCAGCGGCCGCACTCGGTGCAGGTGGAGAAGTCGAGGATGCCCTTCCAGGAGAACTGCTCGACCTGGGAGACGCCGAAGACGTCGTCCTCGCCCGGGTCCTCGAAGTCGATCTCCTTGCCGCCGCTGGTCATCGGCTGGAGCGCGCCCAGCGCGGTCGCGCCGTCGGCGTTGCGCTTGAACCAGATGTTCGGGAAGCCGAGGAAGCGGTGCCAGGCGACACCCATGTTGGTGTTCAGGGAGACCACGATCATCCAGATCAGCGAGGTGCCGATCTTGATCATCGCGGTGAAGTAGATGGCGTTCTGCAGGGCGCTCGGCGACAGCCCCTCGAAGACCGTGACCAGCGGGTACGAGATGAAGTACGCCGGCTCCCAGCTGTCCACGTGGTGGATCGCACCCTCAAGGCCGCGCAGGCACAGGATCGCGAGGCCGATGGTGAGGATGATGTACTCGACGAAGTACGCCTGCCAGGCCTTCGAACCCGCGAAGCGGGACTTGCGGCCGGCCCGCGAGGGCAGGCTGAGCAGCCGGATGGCGATCAGGACCAGGATGCCGAGCACCGTCATCAGGCCGATGAACTCGATGTACAGCTCGAACGGCAGGAATCCGCCGAGGACCGGCAGCGTCCAGTCGGCCTGGAAGAGCTGGCCGTAGGCCTGCGCCAGGGTCGGCGGGAGCGTCAGGAAGCCGATCGCGACGAACCAGTGCGCGAAGCCGACGATGCCCCAGCGGTTCATGCGGCTGTGGCCGAGGAACTCCCGGACGAGGGTGAGCGTTCGGGCCTTCGGGTCGTCCGTGCGGCTGCCGGCCGGCACGGGCTGGCCGATCTTCACGAAGCGGTAGATCTGCGCCACGGCTCGTGCGAGCAGCGCGACGCCGACCACGGTCAGGACCAGCGACACGATGATCGCGGCGAGTTGCATGGGAGGGCTCCTCGGGCGGCACTTACTAAGCGGTAACTTATGAAGTCAAGGCTTGAGGTTACCCATTCCCGACGCCGCAATGTAGCTGAGCGTGCGGTGATCTGTGTCGCTCAGGCGAGCCTTTGTCGGTAGGCCGCCCGCGGGGTCTGGGCGAGGATCGCGAGGTCCATCCCGAGCCAGTGGTTCTCCACATAATGCCGGTCGAGCAGGGCCATCTCCTCCCAGGGGAGGTCGGAGCGCGCGCTCACCTGCCACAACCCGGTCATTCCGGGACGTACGAGGAGCCGGTCGGGGCGGTCCGTACGGGCCTCGGGGCGCGGGCCGACCAGCGACATCTCCCCGCGGACCACGTTGAGCAGCTGGGGGAGCCCGTCGACGGCACAGCGCTCCAGGAGGGCGCCCGTCCGCCCCGCCCCGGTCGTGTCGAAGCGCCAGGTCCGGAAGGCCCGCCCGGCGAGGCCGGCCGCGGGCTCCCGTGCGAAGGGGCGCCCGCCCCGGACCGCGCACAGCAGTGTGGTGACGGCCGCGAGCGGGAGGGCGAGTGCGGCGAGCAGGGTCAGCGCCCCGACGAGGTCGAGCACCCGCTTCGCCGGCGGGGCCGCGGGTACCCGTACCCGCGGTCGGGGGGCGGTGAGTGTGAGCGGCATGCCAGCACGCTGCCGTACGGGTGCCCGGACCCCGGCGTGCCGCGCGGCGCGGGTCCCTCGTCCGGACGCCCGGCCGCCGGGAAAACCCAAGGTTGCGCGTAAGCGGCAGCTAAAGGTTGAGTCGACCCGACTCAGTTCTGTTGACGCACGCGCGGCGATGCGGCATGGTTGAGTCTGTTCCACTCAAGTCAGCTGGAGGAATCGAAATGGCACGTGCGGTCGGCATCGACCTGGGCACCACTAACTCCGTCGTCAGCGTTCTGGAAGGCGGCGAGCCCACCGTCATCACCAACGCCGAGGGCGCCAGGACCACGCCGTCCGTCGTCGCCTTCGCCAAGAACGGCGAGGTCCTCGTCGGCGAGGTGGCCAAGCGCCAGGCGGTCACCAACGTGGACCGGACCATCCGCTCCGTCAAGCGCCACATGGGCACTGACTGGAAGATCAACCTGGATGGCAAGGACTTCAACCCGCAGCAGATGAGCGCCTTCATCCTGCAGAAGCTGAAGCGCGACGCCGAGGCCTACCTGGGTGAGAAGGTCACGGACGCGGTCATCACCGTCCCGGCCTACTTCAACGACTCCGAGCGTCAGGCGACGAAGGAGGCCGGCGAGATCGCGGGCCTGAACGTCCTGCGCATCGTCAACGAGCCGACGGCCGCCGCCCTGGCCTACGGTCTCGACAAGGACGACCAGACCATCCTCGTCTTCGACCTCGGTGGCGGTACCTTCGACGTGTCGCTGCTGGAGATCGGTGACGGCGTCGTCGAGGTCAAGGCCACCAACGGTGACAACCACCTCGGTGGTGACGACTGGGACCAGCGCGTCGTCGACTACCTGGTGAAGCAGTTCGCGGGCGGCCACGGCGTCGACCTGTCCAAGGACAAGATGGCGCTCCAGCGTCTGCGCGAGGCCGCCGAGAAGGCGAAGATCGAGCTGTCCTCCTCCACGGAGACCTCGATCAACCTGCCCTACATCACGGCGTCCGCCGAGGGCCCGCTGCACCTGGACGAGAAGCTCACGCGCGCCCAGTTCCAGCAGCTGACCGCCGACCTGCTCGACCGCTGCAAGACCCCGTTCCACAACGTCATCAAGGACGCCGGCATCCAGCTGTCCGAGATCGACCACGTGGTCCTGGTCGGCGGCTCCACCCGCATGCCGGCCGTCGCCGAGCTCGTCAAGGAGCTGACCGGCGGTCAGGACGCCAACAAGGGCGTCAACCCGGACGAGGTCGTCGCCATCGGCGCCACCCTCCAGGCCGGTGTCCTCAAGGGTGAGGTCAAGGACGTCCTGCTCCTCGACGTGACCCCGCTGTCCCTCGGCATCGAGACCAAGGGCGGCATCATGACCAAGCTCATCGAGCGCAACACCACGATCCCGACCAAGCGGTCCGAGATCTTCACGACGGCCGAGGACAACCAGCCGTCCGTGCAGATCCAGGTCTACCAGGGCGAGCGCGAGATCGCGGCGTACAACAAGAAGCTCGGCATGTTCGAGCTGACCGGCCTGCCGCCGGCGCCGCGTGGCGTCCCGCAGATCGAGGTCTCCTTCGACATCGACGCGAACGGCATCATGCACGTGACCGCGAAGGACCTCGGCACGGGCAAGGAGCAGAAGATGACCGTCACCGGCGGCTCCTCGCTCGGCAAGGACGAGGTCGACCGCATGCGCCAGGAGGCGGAGCAGTACGCGGACGAGGACCTGCGCCGCAAGGAGGCCGCCGAGTCCCGCAACCAGGGCGAGCAGCTCGTCTACCAGACGGAGAAGTTCGTCAAGGACAACGAGGACAAGGTCCCGGCCGAGGTCAAGACCGAGGTCGAGTCGGCCGTCGCCGAGCTGAAGGACAAGCTCAAGGGCGATGACACCGGCGAGATCCGCACCGCGACGGAGAAGCTCGCCGCGGTCAGCCAGAAGCTCGGCCAGGCGATCTACGCCGACGCGCAGGCCGCCCAGGGCGCCGCCGGTGCCGCCGGTGACGCCGGCCAGGCCAAGGCCGACGACGACGTCGTCGACGCCGAGATCGTCGACGACGAGAAGCCGAAGGGTGGCGCTGCCTGATGTCGGAGGAGACCCCGGGCTTCGACGAGAAGCCCGAAGTCCCCGCCGACGCCGCTCAGGACGACGCCGAGCCGAAGGCCGCCGACTCCGCCGACACGGCGGAGGGGGCGGCCCCGGCCGGGGACAGCGCACAGGATGTGGCCCTGCTGGCGCAGCTGGACCAGGCCCGTACCGCGCTCGGTGAGCGCACCGCGGACCTCCAGCGGCTGCAGGCGGAGTACCAGAACTACCGCCGCCGGGTGGAGCGGGACCGGATCACCGTCAAGGAGATCGCGGTCGCGTCCCTCCTGACGGAGCTCCTGCCCACGCTCGACGACATCGGCCGGGCGCGGGAGCACGGCGAACTGGTCGGCGGCTTCAAGTCGGTGGCCGAGTCGCTGGAGACGGTCGCCGCCAAGATGGGCCTGCAGCAGTTCGGCAAGGAGGGCGAGCCCTTCGACCCGACGGTCCACGAGGCCCTGATGCACTCGTACGCGCCGGACGTCACCGAGACGACCTGCGTGGCGATCCTGCAGCCGGGATACCGGATCGGTGAGCGTACGATCCGTCCCGCACGGGTCGCGGTGGCCGAGCCCCAGCCGGGCGCGGCCCCCAAGTCCGAGTCCGCGGAGGGCGACAAGCCGTCCGGCGAGGACGCGGATGCAGCCGACAAGGGCTGATGCAGGACACGTAGCGGCACGGGAGGAGGGACACCGGGGATGAACACGAAGGACTTCGTCGAGAAGGACTACTACAAGGTCCTCGGTGTCCCGAAGGACGCCACCGAGGCCGAGATCAAGAAGGCGTACCGGAAGCTCGCGCGCGAGTTCCACCCGGACGCCAACAAGGGCGACGCCTCCGCCGAGGAGCGCTTCAAGGAGATCTCCGAGGCGAACGACATCCTCGGGGACGCCAAGAAGCGCAAGGAGTACGACGAGGCGCGCGCCCTGTTCGGCAACGGCGGCTTCCGCCCCGGGCCGGGCGGCGGCGGCTCGTTCAACTTCGACCTGGGCGACCTCTTCGGGGGCACCCAGCAGGGCGGCCAGGCCGGCGGCTTCGGCGGCGGCCTGGGTGACGTCTTCGGCGGCCTGTTCAATCGCGGCGCCGGCCCGGGTGCGGGCACCCGTACCCAGCCGCGCCGCGGCCAGGACATCGAGTCGGAGGTCACCCTCTCCTTCACGGAGGCGGTGGACGGGGCCACGGTCCCGCTCCGGATGTCCTCGCAGGCACCCTGCAAGGCCTGCTCGGGCACCGGCGACAAGAACGGCACGCCCAGGGTGTGCCCGACCTGTGTCGGCACCGGTCAGGTCTCGCGCGGCAGCGGCGGCGGCTTCTCGCTGACCGACCCCTGCGCGGACTGCAAGGGCCGCGGCCTGATCGCGGAGACCCCCTGCGACGTCTGCAAGGGCAGCGGCCGGGCCCGCAGCTCCCGCACCATGCAGGTCAGGATCCCGGCGGGCGTCTCCGACGGCCAGCGGATCCGGCTGCGCGGCAAGGGCGCCCCGGGCGAGCGCGGCGGTCCCGCCGGTGACCTCTACGTGGTGGTGCACGTCGGGACCCACCCGGTGTTCGGCCGCAAGGACGACAACCTGACGGTGACCGTTCCGGTGACGTTCGCGGAGGCGGCACTGGGCGCCGACATCAAGGTCCCGACCTTGAACGGACCGTCGGTCACGCTGAAACTGCCCCCGGGCACCCCGAACGGGCGTACGATGCGGGCCCGCGGCAAGGGTGCGGTCCGCAAGGACGGCACCCGCGGGGACCTGCTGGTTACCGTGGAAGTGGCGGTTCCGACCGAGCTGTCCGACAAGGCACGCGAGGCGCTGGAGATGTACCGCGAGGCGACGGAGTCGCAGGACCCGCGCTCCGCGCTGTTCGAGTCCGCGAAGGGAGCATGACATGGACGGCCGCCGACGACAGTCTTCCCGTCTGGGAAGCGGTTACCAACTCACCGACGAGACCCCGGTCTACGTGATCTCGGTGGCCGCCCAGCTCTCGGGCCTGCACCCGCAGACCCTCCGCCAGTACGACCGTCTCGGCCTGGTCTCCCCGGACCGTACGGCCGGCCGCGGCCGGCGCTATTCGGCCCGGGACATCGAGCTGCTCCGCACGGTGCAGGCGCTGTCCCAGGACGAGGGCATCAACCTGGCGGGCATCAAGCGGATCATCGAACTGGAGAACCAGGTGGCCGCGCTCCAGCAGCGCGTCGCCGAGCTCTCGGCCGCGGTGGACGGCGCGGCGGCCACCCTGCGGGCCCGCGAGGCCCAGGTGCACGCCTCGTACCGGCGCGACCTGGTCCCGTACCAGCCCCCGCAGCCGGGCAGCGCCCTGGTGGTCTGGCGCCCGAGCCCCAAGCGCCCGATGGACTGAGGCGCGCTCCGCGCCCGCGCAATCGAGAAGGCCCCGCCCGGATGATTCCGGGCGGGGCTTCTTCGTGCTCAGTGCTTCCCTGCGTTATCTCTCAACCAAGTAGGTTGCTCATGGACGAGAAAGTCAGAACGACACCTATGACCCCCGTAGCCAAACGGATCACCGTCGGGCTGAACCCTGCGCCAGGAGTAACGGGGCTGCGATCCATCGAATACTGGAAAATTCGATAGGCGCAGTCTCGAACATTGAATGCGATGGACAGAGCCACTACCGCCATTATTCCTTGCCAGATGGCGTGCAAATAGCCGACCGCTTCACCCTGGGCGGCTGTGATCATGATGTCCTCTTTCGTTAAACGAAACATGATATTGGAGCAAAGTGGCGGCGTTCGGACCGATCACGGCAGTGTCGGCCGGAACGTTACCAGAGGTGCAAGAAGTCACCCACGTGGTCGAATACAGTTCCCACTGTTGCGATGTGCGTCTTCCCCGAGCCGAAGTTGCCACCCAGGCCAAGATTGAGACCGCCCGAGGTGGTCACGCCGTGCACGATGTCTCCACGTTCGTTTCTGGTCCCGAAGGTGCCCCGATGACTGAGAGTCAGAGGCCCGAGGGTGCCACCCACACCTGCGGCCTCCCCTCTTACCTGATCAACTGAGTCCGCGTTGCTGAACACGAGCCCCGCGGTGATACCCACCCCGGCTTCAAGGCCTGCTTGCTCTTCTGTGACGGCGGCCAGGGCGTAGTCGTCACCCACTCGCATGAAGCACCCGGATCCCTCGAACCCGGCGCCGAACGTGGCGTTGGCGCTCACGCAAACGCCAGAGGTCTTGCTGTAGGACATTACATACGAAGCCGCATTTTTGATCGATTTCCCAGCTTCCTTGATCCGGCCTGAGGAATTTCCGTAGGAGAACAGACCGAGACTCGCGGCCCCTTGGCAGAAGGCGCCCTCCTGATCCTTGGGGAGGTAGCACTTCTCCGTACTCAGCCAGGCGTTCAGCCGCTCCACATAGGTCTTCTTGGTGGGGTAGCGGATCTTCAGTTCCTTGTCGGAGAGGAGCCGCCCGCCGTTGACGTGGATGTTGCCGCGCTTGTCGACGGTGACGGTGACCTTGGGCTTGTCGTTTTTACCCTCGGATTTATTGTGCTCCTCAATGGTCTTTCCGTTGGTTTCGCCGCCGCCACCGCAGTAGCCGTACCCGAAGCAGCTTTCGAGACCCGTTGGGTCCATCTGCGAGATCGGGTTGTTGTTCGCGTAGTTGTACCCGTTCATCTGGAGCGGGTTGGTGATGTCGATGATCGGGTCGACGGAGATGAAGCGGCCGGTGGCCGGTTCGTATTCGCGGGCGCCGATGTGGGTGAGGCCGGTGCTCGCGTCGTCGTTGCCGGTGCCGAGGAAGGTACGGCTGCCGGGCCAGTTGTTGACCGGGTTGCCGCGGGTGTTGCCGTACGGGTCGAACTTGCGGCGGGTGACCGGCTGTCCCGTCGACTGCTCGACCGCGACGGTCGCCGTGTTGTGGTGGTCGGCCAGCAGGACGGTCAGCTTGTGGCCGGTCGCCTTGCCGTTCGTCTGCCGGGTGGTGGTGACACCACCGGGGCCGCTGTAGTAGCGGACGGCGTCGATGGCCTGCCCGGCCTTGTTCACGGTGAACTCGGTCTCGCCGAGGTAGAGCGTCCGGCCGGTGCCGGTCTCCTCGACGAGGCGGTTGCCGCTCGCGTCGTAGATGTACTTCGTGGTGGGCTCGGCAGGGTTCCACTTCTGGTTGGTGCCGTTGTTGCAGGCGTAGACCAGGAGGTCGGTGCCGTCCGCGGTGTTGCCGTTCGGGACGTCGACGCAGGCTTTGGCGTCCTCGTTGTAGAGGGCCTTGTCAGTGTCGCCGCGGTGGACGAACTCCTGCTCGACGCCACCGTTGCAGGTGGCCAGGACCGCCTTGCCCTGCAGCGCGGTCAGGCACTTGTCCAGTGCGCGGACGGTGTTGCCGGTCAGGCGCCACTCCTGCGCCTTGGAGGTGTTGCAGGGCCACAGCTGGACGGGGGTGCCGTCCGCGGTGCGGCCCCCGTCGACGTCGAGGCACTTGCCGGCCAGGCCGGTGATGGCGACGGCGCCGATGCCGGGGCTTGACGCCTCGGTCAGCTTGTTGTTGCGGTCCCAGGTCAGGGCCTGGGTGTCGGCGTCGATCTTCCGTGACGTGGTGTTGCCGGCCGCGTCGTACTCGTAGGTGGAGCGGGACAGGAGGGTCGTCCCCTGCTTCTTCTCCGCCTTGGAGAGGGCGTGCGGCTTGGTGGTCGCGACCGGCGGCTGGCCGCCGCCGGGGCCGACGCCGTAGGTGTACGTCGTCGTCTGGTCCAGTGCCGGGTTGGTGAGGTGGTGGTTCACCAGCTGGGTGCGGTTGCCGATGGCGTCGAACGCGTACGACTGCCAGTAGCCGTCACCGTCCGGACCGGCGGTGACGTCGCTCAGGGAGGGCCCCGTGCACGCGGACGTCTTGCCGGTCCAGGCCTTGGTGAGCTGTCCCAGCGGACTGTACGCGAAGCACTGCCGGTCGATCAGGCCGCCGGGGCGGGTGTCCGTGATCGAGGTGGGGTTGCCCGCAACGTCGTAGCTGTAGGACAGCTCCGAGATCCGGTGGTCCTTCGGAGTTTCCCGGTCGGCGATCGCCTGGGTGACGCGGCCCGTGTCCGGGTCGTGCGTCGTGGTCGTCCACACCCGGTTCGGAGCCTGGCCCGACGCGGTCCGCAGGACCTCCCCGAAGGGGCTGTACAGCACCTCGCCGGTGTACCAGGACAGGCCCGACACGGTCTGCGGCAGCCCGTCGGCGTTGTACCGGGTGATCAGCTTCTCGGCGGCGAGGCCGCCCGGCGTGGCGGGAAGGGTCGTCGAATGGACCGCGCCCGTGGGGGTGTAGGTGGTGCTGTAGGCGTACGTGCCGGCCAGGCCCTTGGTGGCGGCCTTGTCCGGGATGGTGATCTTCGAACCGGTGGGCCGGTACTCGCTGTCGTAGCCGGTGATCTCGCTCTTGTACGCCGTCTCGCCGTCCGCCTCCGTGCGGGTGTACGAGGTGGCGGAGACGGGCTTGCCCTTGCCTCCCGCCAGCGTGTCGTACGTCCACGAGGCCGTCAGCGGACCGGTCGCCGACTCCTCGCGCGACTCCGTCTTGCGGCCGAGCTTGTCGTAGACGTGGTAGGTCCGCTTGCCGGCGGCGCTCTGCGCCCACTCCTGCTGGTCGAGGGTGTTGTAGCCGAAGGAGGCCGCACCCATGTCCGGGTCGGTGGAGCCGGTCAGGCGGCCGCGGGCGTCGTAGGTGTACGTCCACTCGTTGGTGAGGGCGTCGGTGACCTTGGCCAGCTTGCCGCGGACGTCGTACGTGTAGGTGGTGTCGTTCCAGGTGGTCAGGTCACTGGCCGTGGCCCTCTGGATCCGTGTCGTGCGGTTCAGCACGTCGGTCCAGGTCTTGGTGGACTGGCTGCCCGGCAGCGCGGTCGTGCCGTTCGCCGACATGCCGCTGCGCTGGAGAGTCCAGTTGCCTCCGTACGCGACGGTGTCGGAGTGGTGGTCGTTTCCTCCGAGGAGAGTGGTGGTGCGCACGGGGCGGCCGAGGCCGTCGTATGCGGTCGTGGTGGAGTTCGGGACGTGGAAGTCGGTTTCGGGGACGAAGATCTTCCGGTTCGGTTCGCCCTCCGCGTAGTAGGCGTTGTTGGTCCGGCGGACGGTGCCGTTCGCGTTGTACAGCTTGTCGTTGACCACGCGTCCGCCGCCGACGGCTTCCGTCTGGGTCTGGCGCGGGCGCAGCAGGCCGTCGTAGATCTCGATGGAGCTCTCGTAGGTGCCGTCGTCCCGCAGGATGCGCGAGGTGACGGCCGGGGGCTCGTGTTCCGCGACCTGGTAGTCGAAGGTCTGCCGGGCCTTGTCGGAGGCCGGGTTCTGGGAAGGTGTCCAGACCGCGCTGGTCCGGCCCAGCGCGTCGTACTCGGAGGTGATCTTCCGGTTGTTCTGGTCGGTGACCTCCAGGACGAGGCCCCGGCCCGGGTCGAGCTTGGTGGTCGACTTGTGGTTCAGGGCGTTGGTGGCGCTCTGGGTGAACGCCGGCCCGGTCGTCGGGTTGAACGTGGTGGTGACGGCGTTGCCGGTGGGGTCGTACGTCTTGACCGTGCGGCCGAGGGAGTCGTACTCGAAGCGTCCGGTGGTGATCCAGCCGGTGCCCGCTCCGTCCTGGGTGTCCGTCTGGAAGACCAGTCCCTTGACGGGCGGGGTACCGAAGGCGTTCAGCGCGTCGTACGAGGTACGGGTTTTGGAGAGCAGGGTGCCGGTCGCGGTCTGGGCGCACGTGCCGGCCGTGGCGCGCACGTCCCACGCCAGTCCGATCAGGTGCTTGGTGGTGTTGTGGACGTAGGCGGTGGTGGTGCAGGCCTGGTCCTGGACCGTCCAGCCGCCCGAGCCGTTCGACGTGGCGGCCTCGGCCTCCGAGGTGGTCCTCAGGCCGTGGACGGGCTCGAAGGTGTCGATCACGCGGTTGCGCCGGGTGCCGCCGTCGATCGCCTCGTACTGGTCGGTCTGCCTGGTGTTGACGCGGAAGGCGTCCAGGGCGGTGGTGCCGGGGCGGGCCTGGGTGGCCGTCTTCGTGCTCTCGTACCGGGTCACCTCGCGGGCGGCGACGGTGCCGCCCGTCCCGGCCTTGGTGTAGGTGAGGGTTTCCGCGGTCTTGCCCGCGTACTGGCGCAGGTCGTCGCCGAGCGTCTCGCCGGTGGAGTCCTTGACCGTGATCACGGCCCGGCCGGCGTCGCCTGACATGCCCCGGAAGTAGTGGGCCTCCGTCCGGGACTCCTGGGTGGCCTCACGTGCGACCGCGGTGTCGGTGACGCCCTTGGTGGTGATCACCGTCGCGTAGCCGCGCCACTGGTTGTAGGTGCGCAGCTCCGGCTTGGTGAACGGGTCGTCGTCCTTGGCCCAGGCCGCGCCGTCCTTGTACTGGTAGACGGTCTTGACGTCGGGCTGGCGGGCGACGCGGTCCTTCTCGACGACCTCTTCGACGACGTACTTGTTGAACCACTCCAGCGGCGGTGTCTTCAGGTCGCCGTCGGGGGACCAGTGCGTGGGGAAGCAGCGGCTGGTGTTCTCCTCGGGCTTGGTGCTGATGGGGCCGACCGGGCACGGATCGGAGTAGTTGACGTGGATCTCACCGCCGGTCTCGTTGCGGATGGTCTCCACGCGCAGCCGGTCGAAGTCCGGGGTCGCGTCGTCCGAGCTCTTGGCGACGCGGTTGGGCATGTCCTGCTCGTTCGCAAGGAACGAGACCGCCGGCAGCGGGGCGGTGATCAGGTTGCCGCTGTCGTCCTTCTTGGTGCTGTAGCCGGTGCGCTTGATCGACTCCAGCCACAGCGGCGGGTGGGTGTCGGTGCGCTGCTTCGGGAACGACTGGGTCAGGGCCCAGTGGTCGACCTCGGTGAGGGCGGTGCTGCCCTCGGTGCGCTGCGCGAAGGTGGTGATGCCGGTCAGGCGCTTGCGGGACCAGAAGGAAGGGACCGAGACCTGGCAGGTTGTCGCGGAGAAGGTGCAGTTCAGGGTGGACGGGGTGTCCCACCAGGGTTGCTTCTTCTCGTAGTCCTTCGACTCGAAGTCGGTTTTCGCGCACGTCGACTTGCCTTCGGCCGGGATGCAGCGCTCGTCCACGTCGAACGCGACGCGGGCGGCCGGCGGTCCGGACAGGTTGTTCGAGCGCAGGCCGTAGGTGATCTGGGTCGGGTGGCCGCCGCGGACGTAGCCGACCTTGGCGGGGTCCTTCTCCGTGTACTGCTCGTTCTTCGAGTAGCGGTTTTCCTCCGGTTCCCAGTCGATGATGAGGGCATTGCCGTGGACGTCCTCGACGTAGTCGAGGTTCCACCGCCAGGCCTGCTTGCAGGAGGAGTCGGCGAATTTGTCCGTGTTGCAGGGCTCGCCGGCGTGGTTGCCGAACACCGGGACGTTGAAGACGGACTTGGTCACCGGGCGGGTGCCGGAGCCGTCGACATCGTGGCGGCCGAAGAAGTAGCGCGTGCCGTCGCGGGTGGTGACGACCCAGTACTCGTTGTCCTTGGCGCCGTTGGCGACGTTCGCGTCGGTCAGGCGCTCGACCCTGGAGCCGTCGTCGTCCGCCGGGATCCACTTGCCGGAGGCCGCGTGGAACACGAGTGCCGTGGTGCTGCCGCCGAGCGACATCACCATGTTGTCGCCGGCCCAGCAGAGGTCGTTCTTCTTCTTGTCCGCGTCGTTGGCGTTGTTGGGTGCACCGGGCGCCGGCGCCAGGTCGTCCGAGCAGGAACGGTAGCGCCGCTCGATGAAACCGGGGTGGTAGTCCCAGCCGTCACCGATCCAGGAGGCCTGCCCGTTGGCGACCGAGGTCTTGCCGTCAACCGCTTGGGAGCTGTACGAGAGGGCGACCTTGGGTGCGGGGCCGGCCGGCGGCTGCGGGACGCCCACCGGATAGCTCCAGGAGAACCCGCCGCCGCTGCTGCCCGCGCTCCAGGAGCCGGACGGGGAGAGGGAGGTGGCCTTGTACGTGCCGCCCGCCCCGGAGGCGGAGTCGGTCGCGGCCAGCACGGTGGGACCGCCCCCGCCGGTCAGGGCCATCGTGCGCAGTCCCTGACCGGGCGCGGTGGCCGGGTCGACGGTCGCCCGGACCGTACCCGTCTCCGGGTCGTTGGTGCTCGGGACGGTCTTTGCTTTGCTGCAGTCGGGAATCTCCGGCGTGGTGAGGAAGCACGTGGGGAGCTGCTTGATCTCCAGCCGGGAGGCCCACTCGGTGCCGTACAGGTCCTTGAACTGCTTGTAGTCAAGCTGGACGTCGACCGGGGTCGAGCCCTCTACCGGCGGCGTGACCTTGATGATCGCACCGTCCAGACCGGCTGCCTCGGTCGTCTCGCGGTCCTTGACCTCCACCGACCAGGTACCGGACGGGGCCGGGGGAGTCGGGTCGGCCTCGGTGGGGGAGGCCTTGCCGATCATGACGGGCAGGGTGCCTGCCTGGACCAGGTCCGTCCCGTTTTCGGAGCTGAGCGGGACGGGCTCGGCCCCGCCCGTCGGCGGCTGCTCCTTCTGCGGCTCGTACTCCTGCGAGGGCTTGGCCGCATCGCCGTCCCAGCCTTCGAGCTTCGCGGCCTCGACCTTGTCGAGCTTCGCCTTCACGTCCTCCTGGAGGCCCGGCAGCTCGACGCCGATCCGGTTGCCGGGTGGTGCCGCCCACGCCTGGGTGGGCAGAAGAGTGGACACCAGGACCACGGAGAGCGTGATCCCGGTGCGCGCCAGATGTTTGCGCGCCTTCCCGTTTCCGGGTAGGCGCAAATTACGCGCCGCAAAGGGCGACATGTGTACCCCCCATACCGCTGCGGCCCGGGTGTCGAAAATGCGGGCCGCAGGGAGTTGACAAATTGCCAGCAGATCTTGGAGCCGACATGCGGGGTAAGTCCACTTCAAGCCAGGCGTGAGTGGGCTACATCACACGGAGTCGAATGGATGTCCTGAAAATTCAGGCAATCCGCGTTTTTTACTGCGGGTAAATTCATGGCGAGCGGATTTGGGCAATGGGGGGATGAGCCATGATCGGGTCGCACTTTTGTGAAGGGCCCGAGGGGGAGAGAGATGGAAGTCAGTGACACCGCCGCCGAGCCGGAGTCCGTGGCGGACGATCCGCCGAGACGTCGCTGGTTCCGGCGCCGCAGGGCCATCGGCGGCTTGGCGGCCCTGCTGGCGGTGGCCGTGGCGGTGCCGGTCGGAGTGCGGGTCGGCGGGGGCGAGAAGCCGAAGGCCGGCACCTCCGACGGGGCGACCGGGCCCGTGACAGCCCCGCAGGCGCGGAAGCTGGCCGCCGAGGTGGGCAAGGACGTGGAGGTTTCCGCAGAGCGGAGCGCGAACACCACGACATGGGCGCAGCCCGACGGTGTCTTCAAGAAGCACATTTCCAGCTCCGCCGTCCGCGCGCGGGTTGGCGAGGAGTGGAAGGCGATCGACACCGATCTCCATCAGGTCGAGGGCGGTTTCGCCGCGAAGGCTGTGAACGGTGCCGTCGTCTTCAGCGGCGGCAGCGCCGGAGGCCGCGCCGCACGCGGCACCGTGCGCCCCGCCGTGAAGACGGACACGCCCGGGCCGGTATGGACCGAGCTGGTCCGGCTCGGCGTCGACGGGCACGAGATGACGGTGAGCTGGCCGGGCGAGCTGCCGGCGCCCGTGATCGACGGTCCGCGCGCGCTGTACGAGAACGTCCGGCCCGGGGTGGACCTGCTCATGACCGCGCAGGACGGCGGCTACTCGCACCTGCTGGTCGTGAAGGACAAGCAGGCCGCGGCCGATCCGCTGCTCGCCGAGCTCAACTACCGGCTCGCCTCCCCCGACCTGCAGTTCAAGCTCGACGCCGAGTCCGGTTCCCTCAGTGCCCGCGACGCCGCGGGTGAGGAGGTCGCGGGCTCCCCATCGCCCCTGATGTGGGATTCGTCGGGCAAGGTGGCGACGACTGACGACGTTCCGGCGTGGAAGCCGTCGGCGCTGGCCGCTCGGCACCCGACGCTCGGACTGGCGGGCCTGGCCGGCGCGGAGAGGGCGCACCTGTCGGTCGCGGCGGCGTCCTACAAGGACGGCACACTCACCCTCAAGCCTGACACGGCCCTGCTGAACGCCGCGGACACCGTTTACCCGGTGTTCTTGGACCCGTCGTTCAAGGGGCACAAGCGGTCCTGGTCGCTTCTTTACAAAACGGCCGGTAGTACGAGCTTCTACAACGGTCAGAATTACAACGCCTCGGGCACGAACGAGGCGCGAGTGGGTTACGAATCCGATTCCGGCGGCACCTCCCGATCGATCTTCAATTTCGACTTCGGGTCGGAGCTCCATGGAGCGGGAATCCGCACGGCGGTCGTCCGGGCACTGCAGACCTATTCGTGGTCCTGCACGCGCAAGAACATGGACATCTACTCCACCCCCTACGTCTCCTCCTCATCCACGTGGAACAACACCACGGGCTGGTGGGGCAACAAGATCGGCACCGAGGGTGCCGGCTACGGCTACAACAGCTCCTGCCCCGACAACTGGGTCGCCCCGGACATCAAGGGCCTGGTCTCCCAGGCGGCGAGCGCCCGCTGGAACGCCCTGTCCCTCGGTTTCAAAGCGCCCAACGAGTCGGACTCGTACTACTGGAAGAAGCTGCTCGCCAACGGCGAGAGCGCCCCGTACATCGAGGTCACCTACAACAGCCCGCCCGACATCCCGGTCGCCGCGAACATGAGCACCTCCCCGGGTGGAGCGTGCCTGACCAGCGGTACGGGCACCTCCATCGGCCTGACCGATGTGTCGTTCACGGTCAAGGGCACCGACCGGGACGGCAACCTGAAGCGCCTGCAGATCGAGATCTGGGACGCCGGGACCGGCCAGCCCGTCTTCGACGAGTGGCACGACGCCAACAGCGACGGGGTCCTCACGTACTCCGTGCCCTCGTCGACGTTCACCAACGGCCGCACGTACAAGTGGCTCTCCCGCGCCGTCGACCACGACGGCTTCGGCTCGCCCGGTGCGGGCCCGCGGGAATCCGGCTCCCCGGACTGGTGCACCTTCACTGTCGACCACACCGCCCCCGCCAACCCCGCGGTCTCCTCCCCGCACTTCCCGAAGGCGGACAGCGACGCCTCTCAGTGGAGCGTGAATCCGGCCTCCACCCCGGACCAGGTCGTCGAGTTCCGCGGAAACGGCACAGCGGCGGGCACGATCCGCGAATACCAGTGGTCCCTGAACAAGCCCACCTGGGAGGGGAAGGCTCCCCCCACCAACGGTGACCTGGCGTCCGTCAAGCTCCGGGTCGACACCGCCGGCCCCAACGTCCTGTACGTGCGGACCGTCAACCACGCGGGGAACGTCTCGGTCCCGACCGAGTACCTCTTCTACGTCAGCCCCCGCATCGGCACGGACAAGCCGGGCGACGTGACCGGCGACCACTTCGCCGACCTCCTCGCCATCGACAAGGACGGCAACCTGCGCACCTACGCCGGCGACAGCACGGGCGACACCGACGTCTTCATCCCGGGTGCCGTGCGCGACGGCAAGCCCGTCGAGCCCGGACACTTCAAGGACCCGGCCTCCACCATCCCGGCGCTGATCGGCCACGCCACCGACTGGTACCCCGGCGACGGCATCACCGACATGATCGCCCGGATGCCCGACGGGAAGCTGTACATCTATCCCGGCATCGGCACCGGCCAGTTCGACGCCGGCCGCCGCATCGAGATGCGGCTGCCGCTGTCCGCGCCGGACCCGGCGACGTTCCGGCAGATCGTCGTCACCGAGGACGTAGACGGCGACGGCCTTCCCGACCTGTTCGCGCTGGACGCCGACGGCTTCTGGGCGTTCTCCGGCTACACCGGGTCCAGCTTCGCTTCCTACCGCAAGATGGCGACCGGCTGGGCCGCCCGCGACATCGTCGGGGTCCGGGACGTGTCCGGGGACAACGTGCCCGACCTCCTCTTCCGCGACAATGCCAATGCCAACCGCACCATGGCGCTGCGCAAGGGCAAGCCGGGCGTCAACGGGGGCGCGGACCTGGCCTCGCTGCAGTTCGCGTCGAGTGCGGAGGGCGGCGTCGACCACACCTACGCGACCACCGCCTGGAAGCGCACGGACTGGCCCAAGGTACTGGGCACGGAGGACAACACCGGGGACGGTATTCCCGACATCTGGGGTGTCCGCTCCGACGGCTACCAGTACTACTTCCAGGGCGGCACGACGACCTACGGCGAAGCCACCGGGCGGGACGAGGACGCCTGGAACACCTTCCTCGCCATCGGGTAGCGGCGGCGGCGCCGCACACGGCCCGGGTGCCCTCCCCGAGCGTCACGCGGGGAGGGCACCCGCGCGTTCTCAGTGCAGGGTCTCCGGCGGTGGCTCTGCCGTCGTGCCCAGGATGCCGGACTGGGCGATGAGGAAGCCGAGCTGGGCCCGGCTGCCGCTGCCGAGGGTGGTGGCGAGCTTGGCTATGTGGGCGCGGCAGGTGCGCACGTTCATGCCCAGGCGCCGGGCGATGGCCTCGTCCACGTGTCCCTCGATGAGGAGCTGGGCGATGGTGCGCTGCACGCCGGTGACGCCGCCGGGGGTGCTGCGGTACGTCACCTCCTCCGTCAGGGGCACGGCGCGGTGCCACAGCTGCTCGAATACCTTGATGAGGTAGTCGACGAGGCCGGGGTGGCGCAGTTCCAGCGCGACCCGGCGGTCGTCGCTCACCGGGATGAAGGCGACCGTGCGGTCGAAGACGATGAGGCGCTCTATCAGCTCTTCGAGGGTGCGGATCTCGACCTTGCCGGTGGAGATGCGGTCCACGTAGGCGAGGGTGCCCTGGCTGTGCCGTGCGGTGTGCTGGTAGAGGGTCCGTATGCTGACCCCGCGGTCGATCAGCGGCTGGTCGCGCTCCAGGGCCTGTGTGAGGGCCTCGGAGGGCCGCGCTCCGCCCGGCTGGACCGTCAGCACCTCGGTGTGGCATTCGGCCGTCGCGAGGTTCAGCGCGGCGTTGATCCTTTCGAAACCCTCCAGCACCGTGATGGCATGGGTGTCGGCCGGACTCTGTGCGCTGATGGCCAGGAAAGGCTCGAAAGTGTCGGTGAGATCTACAGCGCTGCGTCGGCGGTCCTGGATCTCGCGTTCAATCGGATGGAGCCGTTGAGCCAAAGCCACGGACGGGGGAACCGGGCGGAGTTGGTTCGCGTCATCCGGGTCGGGCTGCAGAAGGGCGAGTTCCAGCAGGCAGGGGGCGTTCTGGATCTCTCCCCGGGCGATCCGGCCGGTGCTCAGGGCAGCCGCGTAGAGCCGCGTCCCCTCGGCGCACATGGACGTGACGGGGTGGGGATGTGTCGCCATTGTCGGTTTTTGTGTCAAATCTCCACCCCCCAGGGTCCTGAACATGCAAGAACATGATGCATCGTCCCTGTGGCATTGACGTGCCTGAATGAGCCATCGTCTGACACGCGGGGGAGAGGATTCCATCAAGTGAGGACGAAGCCGACCATGTACAAGAGAATGCTTCGCTCGGTGCTTGCCATAGGTTTCTCCGCCGTTGCGGTTTTTGGGGCAGTCAGCGCCGTCGAAAGTGACGCGGGGAGCGCTAGGGACGTTCAGGGCACGAGCCTGACGAGCACGGAGTTCGACACCGGCTGGACCACGGCGCCCGTGGGCAAGTACGCGGACACCGGCTGGACCGCCGCGGAGCTGGGCGGCAAGGACGACACGGGCTGGACCGATGCTCCTGCGACGGTGTCCGCATGACCCCCGACGACCGCGGCTTCCGCCGCGAGATGGCGTCCGCGTACCGCTCGGGCTGGCAGTTCATCGACCTCGCCACGGCCATCCCCCACCCCGGCGACTCGTTGATGGTCACCCTGTTCGGCCAACCGATCGTCATCGTGCGCGAGGAGGACGAGGACGTACGTGCCTACCGGTGCCTGCGCCGCCCGCGCGGCGCGCCGCAGCCCGTCCGCTGCGAGGTGCGCTACGGAATGGTCTTCGTCAATCTCGACCAGCGGGACCACCGGCTCTTCGAGCCCGACATCACCACCGCCACCCCCCGCAGTGCCTGAAGCGATTCCCCCGTCGTTGCAGATCGCTCAGGCGCTACCCCCACACAACGGCGCCATCGTGGACCTGACCACGATGGC
Organism: Streptomyces sp. NPDC090021; assembly: GCF_044748225.1. Classification (NCBI taxonomy): domain Bacteria; kingdom Bacillati; phylum Actinomycetota; class Actinomycetes; order Kitasatosporales; family Streptomycetaceae; genus Streptomyces; species Streptomyces sp. NPDC090021. Next base: position 149,434 of record NZ_JBIVFO010000016.1, read on the forward strand.
GCCGTTGTGATGCCGCCGTCCAGTGCGTGATCCGGACAAGATGAAGGATCAACGGCTCACGCGCGCCCCATGGCCCGGTCCAGGGTGATCTCCACGACCACGCGGTCGGGGTTGGGCGACGGCGTCCGCCCGTACCGCTCCGCGTAGCGCGCCACCGCGTCGGCGACCGACGCCTCGTCCGTGCGGATCACCGCACGCCCCTCCAGCGTGGCCCAGCGGCGCCCCTCCATCTGGCAGACCGCCACCCGGGCCCCGCCGTCCGCGGCCTGCGCCGCCAGGACGTTGCGGACCTTCCTGCTGTGCCTGTTGCTGATCACCCGGGCCAGGCCGGCCTCCGGGTCGTACGTCACGCCCACCGGCACCACGTGCGGGGTCCCGTCCGGGCGGGGGGTGGTCAGCGTGCAGACGTGCCGCTCCCGCCAGAAGGCGAGGTACTCGGGCGTCGGGTTGAGTACGTCATGGGACATGGCCCGAAGGGTACGGGCCGGCGGTCCCGTCAACTGCCTTGAGTGGAATAGACTCAACTTTGCATACGCTGACTCTGTCAGACCCAGTTGTGCATCCCTCGGAGAGGAGAAGACGCAGTGGACGCCGAGCTGACCAACAAGAGCCGGGACGCGCTGAACGCGGCCACCAGCAGGGCCGTCAAGGAAGGCCATGCGGATCTGACCCCCGCGCACCTGCTGCTGGCCCTGCTCGCCGGCGAGGACAACGAGAACGTGACCGACCTGCTGATCGCGACGGAGGCCGACCAGGCCGCCGTGCGCAGCGGCGCCGAACGCCTCCTCGCCGCGCTGCCCAGCGTCACCGGTTCCACGGTGGCGCCCCCGCAGCCCACCCGCGACCTGCTCGCCGTACTGGCCGAGGCCGACAGCGAGGCCGGCAAGCTCGGCGACGAGTACCTCTCCACCGAGCACCTGCTCATCGCCATCGCCGCCAAGGGCGGCGCGGCCGGTGAGGTCCTTTCCGCCCAGGGCGCGACGGCGAAGAAGCTGCTGGACGCCTTCCAGAACGCACGAGGAGCACGGCGGGTGACCACCCCCGACCCCGAGGGCCAGTACAAGGCCCTGGAGAAGTTCGGCACCGACTTCACGGCCGCCGCGCGCGACGGCAAGCTCGACCCGGTCATCGGCCGCGACCACGAGATCCGGCGCGTCGTCCAGGTGCTCTCGCGCCGCACGAAGAACAACCCGGTGCTCATCGGCGAGCCCGGCGTCGGCAAGACGGCCGTCGTCGAGGGCCTGGCCCAGCGCATCGTCAAGGGTGACGTGCCCGAGTCCCTGAAGAACAAGCGGCTCGTCTCCCTCGACCTCGGCGCCATGGTCGCCGGCGCCAAGTACCGCGGTGAGTTCGAGGAGCGGCTCAAGACCGTCCTCGCGGAGATCAAGTCCAGCGAGGGCCAGATCATCACCTTCATCGACGAGCTGCACACGGTCGTCGGCGCGGGCGCCGGCGGCGACTCCGCCATGGACGCCGGCAACATGCTCAAGCCCATGCTGGCCCGCGGCGAGCTCCGCATGGTCGGCGCGACCACCCTCGACGAGTACCGCGAGCGCATCGAGAAGGACCCGGCGCTGGAGCGGCGATTCCAGCAGGTGCTGGTCGCCGAACCGTCCGTCGAGGACACCATCGCGATCCTGCGCGGACTCAAGGGACGCTACGAGGCCCACCACAAGGTCGTCATCAACGACAGCGCGCTGGTCGCCGCCGCGACCCTCTCCGACCGGTACATCACCTCCCGCTTCCTGCCCGACAAGGCCATCGACCTCGTCGACGAGGCCGCGTCCCGGCTGCGCATGGAGATCGACTCCTCGCCCGTCGAGATCGACGAGCTCCAGCGCGCGGTGGACCGCCTGCGGATGGAGGAGCTGGCGCTGAACAACGAGTCCGACCCGGCCTCGCGCGAGCGTCTCGACAAGATCCGCAAGGACCTCGCCGACCGGGAGGAGGAGCTGCGCGGCCTGACCGCCCGCTGGGAGAAGGAGAAGCAGTCCCTCAACCGGGTCGGTGAGCTCAAGGAGCGCCTGGACGACCTGCGCGGCCAGGCCGAGCGGGCCCAGCGCGACGGCGACTTCGACGCCGCCTCCAAGCTGCTCTACGGCGAGATCCCGGCCCTGGAGCGCGAGCTGGCCGAGGCCACCGAGGAGGAGGCCGAGGCCTCCAAGGCCGGTGCCTCGAAGAACACGATGGTCAAGGACGAGGTCGGCCCGGACGACATCGCCGACGTGGTGGGCGCCTGGACCGGCATCCCCGCGGGCCGCCTGCTGGAGGGCGAGACCCAGAAGCTGCTCCGCATGGAGGACGAGCTGGGCCGCCGCCTGATCGGCCAGACCGAGGCCGTACGGGCCGTCTCCGACGCCGTGCGCCGCACCCGCGCCGGCATCGCCGACCCGGACCGGCCGACCGGCTCCTTCCTCTTCCTCGGGCCGACGGGCGTGGGCAAGACCGAGCTGGCCAAGGCGCTCGCCGACTTCCTCTTCGACGACGAGCGGGCCATGGTCCGCATCGACATGTCGGAGTACTCCGAGAAGCACAGCGTGGCCCGGCTCGTCGGTGCGCCGCCCGGCTACGTCGGCTACGAGGAGGGCGGCCAGCTCACCGAGGCCGTCCGGCGCCGCCCGTACAGCGTGGTGCTCCTCGACGAGGTGGAGAAGGCCCACCCGGAGGTCTTCGACATCCTGCTCCAGGTCCTGGACGACGGCCGGCTCACGGACGGCCAGGGCCGCACCGTGGACTTCCGCAACACCATCCTGATCCTGACCTCGAACCTGGGCAGCCAGTTCCTGATGGACCCGGCCACCCCCGCCGACCAGAAGAAGCAGCAGGTCCTGGACGTGGTCCGGGCGAGCTTCAAGCCGGAGTTCCTCAACCGCCTGGACGACCTGGTGGTCTTCTCCGCGCTGAGCCGGGACGAGCTGGCGCACATCGCCGAGCTCCAGATCCGCCGCCTCGCGCAGCGCCTGGCCGACCGGCGCCTCACCCTGGACGTCACCCCCGAGGCCCTGGCCTGGGTCGCGGACAAGGGCAACGACCCGGCGTACGGCGCCCGGCCGCTGCGCCGCCTGATCCAGACGGCGATCGGCGACCGCCTGGCGAAGGAGATCCTCTCCGGCGAGGTGCGCGACGGCGACACCGTACGGGTCGACGTGGCAGGCGAGGACCTGCTGGTGGGCAAGGCGCTCTGACCGGGCGTTCCACCCGTCGGACCGCCGGGCACCCCGCGTACAGGAACGTGCGCGGGGTGCACTCCTGTCCGCCCGCAGCGGATCCGTGACCGTCGGGCTGGACATGGGGTGGGCGGGATGGGGGAGGATGCAAGTATCCGCACGAAGGGAAGTACACGGTGAGCATCGACCCGGCCTCGATTCCGAACTTCGGAGGGCAGCAGCCCGATCCGCAGGCCACAGGACCGGCGGGCCCCGTCGTCCCCGACCAGGATCTGGTCAAGCAGCTGCTGGAGCAGATGGAGCTCAAGTACGTCGTCGACGACGAGGGTGACCTCGCGGCGCCGTGGGAGGAGTTCCGTACGTACTTCATGTTCCGCGGCGAAGCGGAGCAGCAGGTCTTCTCGGTGCGGACCTTCTACGACCGTCCGCACAAGATCGACGAGAAGCCGCAGCTCCTTGAGTCGATCGACGACTGGAACCGCCGCACCCTGTGGCCGAAGGTCTACAGCCACACGCACGACGACGGCTCCGTCCGCCTGATCGGCGAGGCGCAGATGCTGATCGGCACCGGCGTCAACCTGGAGCACTTCGTGTCCTCCACGGTCAGCTGGGTCCGCGCGTCCATCGAGTTCGACAAGTGGCTCACGGAGCAGCTCGGACTGGAGAAGGACATCGACTCCGCCGACGGCGAGGGCGAGGACGGCGGGGACAGCTGACCCCGCGGTCTCACAGGGGCATCTTGGCGAACACCAGGAGGTAGACCCCGTAGCCGTAACCGAGCCCGGCCAGCCCCGCGGTCACCACGACCGCGGAGCGCGGCCGGGCTCGCGCCATCACGGCGGCCAGCGGCAGCAGCAGGGGGAACGCCGGCAGCAGGAAGCGAGGCTTCGACTCGAAGTAGCCCGCCCCGCCCACGGCGATCACCAGCAGCACCGCGGTGTAGACGAGCAGCGGCAGCGGCGGCCGGTCCAACAGCAGCAGGACCGCGAGCAGCAGGGCGGTGCCCAGCAGCACCACGGTGGCGGCGGTGGCGAGGGCCACGGGGCCGCCGTTCAGCACCCGCCAGGTCATCGACAGCGCGTACCCGCCCCCGTCGAAGCGGGACCCCCACTGCCGCTGCACGGCGAAGTACCCCGCCGGGTCCCCCCTGCGCACCCCGACAGCCACCACGTACGCCAGCCAGCCCGCCGGTGCCAGCAGCCCGGCCGCCCACACCTCGGGCGCGCGGGATCGTCGGACGAGCAGTGCGTGCAGGGCCGTGACGGACACGGCCGCGGCCACGGCGATCCCGGTCGGCCGGGTCAGCCCCGCGACCAGCGCCAGCGACCCGGCGAGCAGCCAGCGCTCGCGCAGCAGCGCGTACAGCGACCAGGCGGCGAGCGCGACCAGCAGCGGCTCGGTGTAGGCGAGGGTGAGCACCACCGCGTGCGGCACCGCCGCCCACAGCGCGACCAGCAGCAGCGCGACGCGCCGCCCGGCCACCAGCTCCCCGACCCGGTACACGCCGACCGCGGCCACCGCGGCCGCGGTCCAGGAGACCAGCAGCCCTCCCCACTCGCCGCCGCCGGCCAGGCGCACCAGCGCCGGGTAGAGCGGGAAGAAGGCGTAGTCGCTCTGCACCAGCCCGGTGACCGGCCAGATCTGGGTGCGGCCGTAGCCGTGCCGGGCGATGGCGAGGTACCAGACGGAGTCCCAGGAGTGCCCCAGCACCCGTACCGGGCTGCGCCCGGCCCACCAGGCGGCCAGGGCCAGCACGGCGGCCCCCGCCACGCGGACGGCGGCGAACACGCCGAGCGCGAGAGCGGCCGTGGGCACACCGACGGCCCTGACGTCCCGCGGCCGCACGAAAACAGACGTACCGCCCGTCGCCGTCATCTCCCCCGATACCCCAACTTCCTGCGCGCGTGCGTGAGGACGCCCATCCGGACCAGGAGGAGCCTCGGGCACACTAAGCGCCCCCGCCGCGCACCGGGCGTGAATGTCACCGGAAGGTCCGGTGACATCGCACACGCCGCCGCACCCGGTCCGCCGCCCCTCCGGTCCGTCCAGAGCCCCCCGGACGAACCGCGGGCCGGTCCCGGGCCGCCATGCCGGGCCCTGTGCTCACACGTCCATCTGGCTCGCTCTCAGCGAGCCAGCCGGCCGAGGCGGTCCACCGCCTCGGCCCATACAGCCGTTCGCTTGCAGAAGGGCACGGCGTGAGCACCTACGGGCGGTCGGACGCCCGGGCGCCATCGACACGAAGCCTGCACTTCGCGTCACGAGACTGGGGTGAGCGTCGTTCGTTCGTTCGTTCACTCAGCGCTGGAAATCAGACCAAGATCTGAGTACGATCTGAGTATGAGCCTTGATTACCTGGGAGCCGAGACCGAGACGGTTTCGTTCACGGATCTGTCGAGAAACCCGAAGGTCGTAGCCGCCCGGGCCGCTGCCCTCGGTGCTCTGCGTGTCACGCATCGGGACGCGCCCGACATGGTGCTGACGACGGCCGTGCACGCGGAGCGCACCGAGGAGAACCTCACCACGGCGTCCCGGCTCTTCCTCGCGCTCATGAGGCACGACGACGGAGCCCGGTCGCTCCTGCTGGCGCTGCCCGAAGTCTTCCCGTGGGTGCGGCACCTGGACGACGAAGAGATGCGTGCGTTCACCGTGGAACTCCTGGAAGCGCTTTCCGATGCGGCGGAGCTGGGCGCGCGGGAGGCCGTGCACCGTGCGCTCGTCTCCTGGAGGGCGACGGCTCGTATCAACGCGGATCCGGAGCAGCTCAAGGAAGCTCTGCGTCCGCTCGACGGGGATGACCTGGGGTTGGTCGAGGTGGGCGGGTGAGCCCGAAGAAGGGCGATCGTGTCAGCGTCCCGCCCCTGAGCGGGTGGAATGTGGTCTTCGGGACCACGGAGGCGGTGACGGGGTGGGAGGAACTGTGCCGCGCGGCGCTGCCCAGCGCCCACCGATGCCTTGAGGCGTTGCGCACCGACCCGCTGTCGCGCGACAACTGGAACCGTCAGCACCAGCTACGCGGGCGGCTCGCCACCAAGGAGTGGAAGGGCTCCGCGCTGGAGCAATGGGAGTTCGAGGTTACGAGTGGCGGTCGTGTGCGCTACCTGGTCAGCCCCGAGACATCGACCGTCATCCTGGTCCACGCATCCACGCGGCACCCCAAGGACACCGAGTAACTCGTGGTTCCCGTGCGGCACGGGCTCCGGCTGAATGGCCGGGCCCTGTGCCCACACGTCCACCTGGCCGCTCTCAGCGAGCCAGCCGGCCGAGGCGGTCCACCGCCTCGGCCAATACAGCCGTTCGCTTGCAGAACGCCCAGCGGACCTGCGTGGCACCGGCGGACTCGTCGTCGTAGAAGACCTGGTTCGGGACGGCGACGACCCCGCAGCGCTCGGGCAGCGCCCGGCAGAAGGCCAGGCCGTCCTTCTCGCCCAGGGGGGTGATGTCGGTGGTGATGAAGTAGGTGCCGCGCGGGCGGAAGACCTGGAAGCCGGCCGCGGCGAGGCCGTCGGCGAGGATGTCGCGTTTGGCGGCGAGGTCCGCGCGGAGGGTGTCGTAGTAGTCGTCCGGCAGGTTCAGGGCCTCGGCGACGGCGTACTGGAAGGGGCCCGAGGCGACGTAGGTGAGGAACTGCTTCGCCGAGCGGACCGCCGAGACGAGCGCCGGCGGGGCGGTGATCCAGCCGACCTTCCAGCCCGTGAACGAGTACGTCTTGCCCGCGCTGCTGATGGTGACGGTGCGCTCGCGCATGCCGGGGAAGCCCGCCAGGGGGAGGTGGGAGCCCTCGAAGACCAGGTGCTCGTACACCTCGTCGGTGACGACCAGCAGATCGCGCTCGACGGCCAGCGCGGCGATCGCCGCGAGCTCGCCGGAGGTGAGGACGGTGCCCGTCGGGTTGTGCGGGGTGTTCAGCAGCAGCAGCCGGGTGCGCGGGGTGACGGCGGCGCGCAGTTCGTCCAGGTCGAGGGCGAAGGCCCCGCCGTGCGGGCGCAGGGTGACGGGGACGCGGGTGGCGCCGGCCATCGCGATGCAGGCCGCGTAGGAGTCGTAGAACGGCTCCAGGGCGATGACCTCGTCGCCCGGCTCCAGGAGGGCGAGCAGGGAGGCGGCGATGGCCTCGGTGGCGCCCGCGGTGACCAGGACCTCGGTCTCGGGGTCGTAGCCGAGGCCGTAGAAGCGCTGCTGGTGCGAGGCGATCGCGGTGCGCAGCTCCGGGACGCCGGGACCGGGCGGGTACTGGTTGCCGAGGCCGGTGAGGACCGCGCGGGAGGCCGCCTCGGCGATCCGCGCCGGACCGTCGGTGTCGGGGAAACCCTGGCCGAGGTTGATCGACCCGGTGCGTGCCGCCAGCGCCGACATCTCCGCGAAGATCGTCGTGCCGAAGGCCGCCAGCCGGCGGTTGAGGAAGGGGCGGTCGCTGCTCACGGGTGCGCTCATGGGCGCCATCCTGAGTGCAACCTCTGGACTTGCTCAAGTGCGCTTTGGGCCGTGCGGGCCGGGGGCATCCCCCCTTCACGCGGGACGCGGGGATCCCGCTCCCCGGAGGACCGGGGTGTGAGAGAGGGGCGGACATGGAGTTCGTCGCGATAGCGATCGTGATCGGTGTGCTGTTCGTGCTCCTCGTGAGAGGGCTCGCCCGCAGGCCGGCGGGACGCGGCTCGCGCACGTACCGGACGAGCCGAAGCAGGAGCAGCTGGTGGGCGGGTGACTCGGGCTCGTCCGGGTGCGGGTCGTCCTCCTCGTGCGGGTCGTCGTCCTCGTGCGGGGGCGGGGGGTGCGGCAGCAGCTGACGGGGCGGTCGGCGCCGTCCTGACGTGGGCGTCCGAGGTCCGTTCTCCCCCGGGCGCCCCGTCCGCCGTCCGTGCATCGCGACGCGCGGGGCGCAACCTGTTGAACACGTGAACTGCCGAGCCCCCGGGGGGATGTAAACCCCTTCAACTTGGGTAAAAACGCTGTGAGTGCCGTGCCTTTCATGATTCCCTCGGTTGAGTAGACCAGTCCTCGGACCTCCCTGGACTTCCTGTGGACCCGTGCCGGTTTCCCCCCACCCGTGCTTGCTACCGCTGGCGGGCCCCGGCCCATCTCCCTCGCGCGTTTGCGGAGCCGACTCATGCTCACGACCCTCCAGACCTCATACACCGACACGCGTGCCGCCGATCTCGCCTGGGCCCTGGGTCGGGACCGACTGCCCGCCCTGGCCGTACTGAACCTCGAACTTTCGGGTGCGAAGGTCGAGTTGCGTCTGCTCGGGGCCTCCCATCAGGTTCTGCTGGAGGAGCGCGACGTGCTCTGTTCGGAGACGGTCGCCTGCATGCCCGGCAGCAGTACGCCGCTGCCGCTGGGCGTCGCGAAGCGGGTGGGCGACTGGGAGTACGAGTTCGCGGCGCGGGTCGAGACCCTGTCCCGGGGATCTTTCGCGGGGCGGGCCCAGGAGCTGCTCGCACTGGTGGCGGATCACCCGAACGGACTGGCGGGGACGTTCCCGGGAAGCCCGCACGCCTTCACCGCCATGCTCGCCCAGCGGTACGAGGGCCAGGTGCGGTGGCGCACCTGGCACGCGTACCCGCAGGAAGGACAGTTGGTGGCCACCCGGACGCGGGTCGGGCTCGGGATGGGCGCCGCGACGCCGCCCCTGGAATCGCCCGCCCTGCTCTAGGGCCTGTATTGAGTTGCCCCGCGGCGTCGCGACGCCCGGCACGCACCCTTGGCGCACGAGCCGAATGTCCTAGTAGCTCCGCTACGAGGATATTCGTCCCGCACGCCGAGGGCACGCACCGAACGCCGCTCCTTGCTCCACGGGGCAACTCAATACAGGCCCTAGGCCGAGCGGGGGACGGGCTGCCCGGCGGTGCGTGGCCGGTCGGCCCTCCGTGATGCGGGGCGTGCGATGTGGTTACGTCAACTGGCCCAATCAGTGAGCCACTTGCACCCATGTGGGTGACCGGATGCGAGTGGGCGGTGACGTACGGTTCGCTGCATGATCGACCGTTCCGTCCCGCGCCGGGTCCTCCCGGCTCCGGAGCCGGGAGGCGCCGTGGCCGTCCCGGCCGTCCCGGCCGAACTGCCCGTACGGCCCCGGACCGGCCGACTCCTCGTCCTGGCCACCGTGTTCGTCTGCGCCGCCTGCGGGCTCGTGTACGAGCTGGAGCTCCTCGCCCTGGGCACCTACCTCATCGGCGACTCCGTCACCCAGGCGTCGGTCGTGCTGTCCGTCATGGTCTTCGCCATGGGCATCGGCTCGCTGCTCGCGAAACGGCTGCGGCACCGGCCCGCCCTCGGCTTCGCCGCCATCGAGGCCGGGCTCGCCCTGCTCGGAGGCCTGTCCGCCATAGCGCTGTACGCGAGTTTCGCCTGGCTGGGCGAGTCCCGTCCGGCGCTCGTCGCGTTCTCCTTCGCCATCGGCATGCTCATCGGCGCGGAGATCCCGCTGTTGATGGTCCTCATCCAGCGCATCCGCAGACAGGACGCGGGCGGCGCGGTCGCCGACCTGTTCGCTGCGGACTACGTGGGCGCCCTCGTCGGAGGCCTCGCCTTTCCCTTCCTGCTGTTGCCGATGCTCGGCCAGCTCACCGGCGCCATGCTCACCGGCACCGTCAACGCGGTCGTCGGCGGCGGGCTGGTCCTGTGGCTCTTCCGCCACGACCTGAGCAGGCGCTGCCGCTGGCTGCTCATCGCCGTGAACCTCGCCGTCCTCGTGGTCCTGGCCTCCGCCACCGTGCTCGCCGACGACTTCGAGCGGGTTGCCCGGCGCGCCGTCTACGGCGCCGAGGTGCGCGTCGCCGTCCAGACCGGGGTGCAGGAGCTGGTGCTCACCGGCCCCGCGACCGGCTCCCCGAGCTCCCTCGACCTGTACCTCGACGGACGGCTGCGGGTCAGCGGCTACGACGAGCACCGCTACCACGAGGCCCTGGTCCACCCCGCGATGACCGGCCCGCACGCCCGGGTCCTGGTCCTCGGCGGCGGCGACGGGCTCGCCGCCCGCGAGGTGCTCCGCTACCGGGACGTCGCCTCCGTCACCGTCGTCGAGGTCGACCCCGGCGTCGTCCGCCTCGCCCGCACCGATCCGATGCTCTCCGCGCTCAACGCCGGGGTGTACGCCGACCCCCGCCTGGCCGTCGTCCACCAGGACGCCTTCAGCTGGCTGCGCGGGCCCGCCGCGAACGACCGCTTCGACGTGATCGTCTCCGACCTCCCCGACCCCGGCATCACCCCCAGCACGAAGCTGTACTCGCAGGAGTTCTACGGGCTGGCCGCGCGGGCCCTGGCCCCCGGCGGCCGGATGGCCGTGCACGCCGGGCCGCTGGCCACGCGCCCCCGTACGTACTGGACCGTCGACGCCACGCTGCGCGCGGCCGGGCTGCGCACCGCCCCCTACAGCGCGGGCGGCCGCCTCACGGGCTTCGCCGCCGGACCCGACCGGACCCCCCTCGGCGGGACCGGCGAGCCGCCCGGGGACTGGGGCTTCGTCCTTGCCGCCCGCGACCAGGAGCCCCGGCTGCGCGTCGACCGTGGGACGCCCGCGCTGCGCTCGCTGACGACCGGCTCCCTCCAGGACGCGGCGCGCGACGCCGAACGCTTCCGGATGAGCGGACTTCCGCCGTCGACGCTGCCGCATCCCCGGTATTCGTGACCGGCTGCGGTCCAGGCCGTAGGCTCGACCGCATGGAGCATCAGGTGTTCGTCCCGGTACCGGCAGACGACCTCCGCGCCGTGCTGCGCGACCCCGCACGGGTGGCCCGGTGCGTGCCGGGACTCCAGCAGGACGCCGACACGGGCGTCGGCCCGCTCTCCGGGCGGCTCAAGGTGCGGGTCGGCGGGAGCACCGTGACCTACCGGGGGTCCGCGGCCGTCATCGAGCAGGACCCCGACCACTTCACCATTGAGGGTGAGGGCACAGAGGTGCGCGGCAGCGGCACCGTGAAGTTCTCGCTCGGTCTGCGCCTGGCACCCGCCCCGGACGGGACCCGGCTGGAGGTCACCGCCCGCGCCACCGCCGACGGGCGGGCCGCCGCCTTCGCCCCCGAGGCCGCGGCCACCGCCCTGCGCCGGCTGTTCGACCGGGCCGCGGGCCGGCTGGCCGACGGATCCGCGATCGGTGACCCCGTCGCCGAGGCCGAGGACGCGGTGGGGAGCGAGGACGCGGTGGGGAGCGAGGGCGAGCCCGAGGGCGCCGACGGTCCGGTGGGGCCGGACGACGATGTCACCGAGGTCAGTGCCACGGTCTTCGAGACCGAGGTGCCGCCCCCGTCCCTGGACCCCTCCCTGGACCCGTTCCTGGCCGGCGGTTTCCAGGACCTCGATGCGGCCGGAGCGGCACGGCCACCGGCCGAGGCCGCCCACGCCCGCCGCACCATGATCGGCCGCAGCGCCGAGGAGGTGGATCACGCGCCCCCGCGCGGCCGGTACGCCCCGGTGCCCGCGCCGGCCGCGACCGCCACCGGTGACAGCATGCGCTGGATCGCCCCGGCCGCGGCGCTCGCGATCGCCTCGGCCGTCGTCATCGGCCGGGCCCTGCGCCGCCGCCGCTGACCTGCGCCCTCGGCCTCTCGACCGGCGCGACACCCCCTAGGGTCGACCGCATGAGTACGCAACTGAGCGCCGGCGGCACCGAGGTGACTGTCGACCAGGAGAACGGCTGCCGGATCGGCAGTCTGCGCATCGACGGGACCGAGCTGCTGCGCCAGGGGCCGCGGTACGGATCGTTCCCGATGGTGCCGTGGTGCGGCCGTATGAAGGACGGCCGTTTCCACAACGGTGCGACCGTGCACCAGATGCCCCTGGACCACCCGCCGCACGCCCTCCACGGCCTCGGCCGTGACGCGCGGTGGCGGCCGGCCGGCGCCACCGCCACCGAGGCCGCCTTCACCTACGACCTCGTCGACCCGTGGCCGGTCCCCGGCCGCATCACCCAGGTCGTCACGCTCACCGAGGACTCGCTGACCCTCACCATGGGCGTCGAGACGTACGGGGACTCCTTCCCGGCCCAGGCCGGATGGCACCCCTGGTTCCTGCGCAACCTCGGGGGCCAGGACGTGGAGATCTCCTTCGATCCCGCCTGGCAGGAGGAGCGCGGCGCCGACCACCTCCCCACCGGCAACCGCATCGACCGGAAGCCCGGTCCCTGGGACGACTGCTTCGGCATGCCCGACGGGGTCGATGTCACCCTCACCTGGCCCGGCGCCCTGGAACTGCGCATCACCAGCAGGTCCGAATGGGTGGTCGTCTACGACCAGGAGGACGAGGCCGTCTGTGTCGAGCCGCAGTCCGGCCCTCCGAACGGGATCAACACGGCTCCGCGCCTGGTCACCCCCGTCGACCCGCTGGAGGTCTCCACGACCTGGACGTGGCGGCGGCTCGCCTAGCCCGCAACTAAGCTCGTCGGCATGAGTGACGTGAACGAAGTAACGCCGGCAGGCACACGGGATGCGCTTCTGCAGCAGATCAAGGACAAGGCCGTCGTGCACGGCAAGGTGATCCTTTCCTCCGGCCGGGAGGCCGACTACTACATCGACCTCCGCCGGATCACCCTCGACGGCGAGGCGGCGCCCCTGGTCGGCCAGGTCATGCTCGACCTCACCGCCGAGCTCGACTTCGACTGCGTCGGTGGCCTGACGCTGGGCGCGGACCCGGTCGCCACCTCGATGCTGCACGCTTCCGCCGCCCGGGGGCAGCGCCTGGACGCCTTCGTCGTCCGCAAGGCGCAGAAGGCGCACGGTATGCAGCGCCGCATCGAGGGCACCGACGTGAAGGGCAAGCGCTGCCTGGTCGTCGAGGACACCTCGACCACCGGCGGGTCCCCGCTGACCGCCGTGGAGGCCGTCCGCGAGGCCGGCGGCGAGGTCGTCGCCGTCGCCACGATCGTCGACCGCGGTGCGGCCGACGCGATCGCCGAGGCGGGCCTGCCGTACCTCACCGGCTACCGCCTTGAGGACCTCGGCCTGTCCTGACCGGCCACTGCGACAACGGGTGACAAAGGGCCTCGGTCGCTGGCGAGGCGGTCCTGACCTGGCCTTTCCCTGCGGCCCGGGATGTTTCACGTGAAACATCCCGGGCCGTTCGCCCACCACGTGAGACCGGTGGGCTGGACCCTTGCGCGGAGTCTGGAAAGATAAGCGCGACGATGACGTCGCCCCCAGGTCAGGGCCCGTAATAAGCACACTCCCCGCACATCCAAGGAGCGGACAGATGCCCATCGCAACCCCCGAGGTCTACAACGAGATGCTCGACCGGGCGAAGGCAGGCAAGTTCGCCTACCCGGCCATCAACGTGACCTCGTCCCAGACCCTGCACGCTGCGCTGCGGGGCTTCGCGGAGGCCGAGAGCGACGGCATCATCCAGATCTCCACCGGTGGTGCGGAGTTCCTGGGTGGTCAGCACAACAAGGACATGGTCACCGGTGCGGTCGCCCTGGCGGAGTTCGCGCACGTCGTCGCCGCCAAGTACGACATCACCGTCGCGCTGCACACGGACCACTGCCCCAAGGACAAGCTGGACGGCTACGTACGTCCGCTCCTGGACATCTCCGCCGAGCGTGTCGCCCGCGGTCTGAACCCGCTCTTCCAGTCGCACATGTGGGACGGCTCCGCCGAGACCCTGGCCGACAACCTGGCCATCGGCCAGGAGCTGCTGGCCAAGGCCGTCGCGGCGAAGATCATCCTTGAGGTCGAGATCACCCCGACCGGTGGCGAGGAGGACGGCGTCAGCCACGAGATCAACGACGAGCTCTACACCACGGTCGAGGACGCGATCCGTACCGCCGAGGCCCTGGGTCTGGGCGAGAAGGGCCGCTACCTGCTGGCCGCCTCCTTCGGCAACGTCCACGGCGTCTACAAGCCGGGCAACGTCGTCCTGCGCCCCGAGCTCCTCAAGGACCTCCAGGCCGGTGTGGCGGAGAAGTTCGGCAAGGCCTCGCCGTTCGACTTCGTCTTCCACGGCGGTTCGGGCTCCACGGCCGAGGAGATCGCCACCGCGCTGGAGAACGGCGTCGTGAAGATGAACCTGGACACCGACACCCAGTACGCCTTCACCCGCCCGGTCGTGGACCACATGTTCACCAACTACGCCGGTGTCCTGAAGGTCGACGGCGAGGTCGGCACCAAGTCGAAGTACGACCCGCGCACCTGGGGCAAGGCCGCCGAGGCCGGCATGGCCGCGCGCGTCGTCGAGGCGTGCGCGAACCTGCGTTCCGCCGGCACCAGGATCAAGTAGTCGGCCGCCGCAGTAGCGGCAGCACGCGCACAGGAGGGCCCGGCCCCGTCCCAGGACGGTGGCCGGGCCCTCCGGCGTTCGCTCCGGCTTTGCTCCGGTCGGCAGTGCGCTGTGGGCAGTGGGCAGTGGCCCCGCGTCCGCTGCCCGCGCCGTCTGAGTGACGGCGGCACGGACGTCTCAGCTGCGGTGATCGCTACCGCTTCAGCTCGGCGTACGCCTCGGCGCTACTGTCCTTCAGGAACTGCCAGCACCGCTCCGTCTCGTCCTTCTCGTTGATCTCGCCGGCGGCGCGAGCGAGGGCGGCGAGGCAGCGCAGGAACCCGCGATTGGCCCGGTGGTCCCAAGGGATGGGGCCATGCCCCTTCCATCCGGCCCGGCGCAGCGCGTCCAGACCGCGGTGGTAGCCGGTGCGCGCGTACGCGTACGACTCGACCACCCGGCCCGCCTCGAAGGCGTCGTCGGCGAGCATCGCCCAGGCGAGCGAGAACGTGGGATCCTTCGCCACCACTTCGGCCGGCGGCAGGGACCCCTCGCCAAGCAGGCGGTACGCCTCTTCGTTCTCCGGCAGGTACGTCGGCTCCGGGCCGCCGAGCAGGTTCTCGCGTGTCGTCATGGAAGCAGTCTGCCAGCTGTGCGCCGTCGCCTGACGGGTCCGGCCGGGAGAGCCCGGTTGCAGGCCGCAAGTCGTCACGAGAGGCCGGCATGCCAAGGGGGGCATGAGCGCTGTCCACTCCCGTTCGAGTACGTGAAGTACTTGACGTACTTATCCTTGGGGGTCACCCTTGAGGGGAAGCTAGGAGGCAGGGCATGCCGGCAGTGCACTACGAGAGCTACACCCAGGCGCGCGCACATCTCAAGGACCTCCTCGACGCGGCCGACGAGGGGCGGGTGGCGACTGTACGCCGCGACTCGGGGCGGGCGGCGGTCGTGGACGTGGAGCGGCTGAGGCGCTACCTGGCGCTGGTCTGCCCGTCGAAGGCGCAGGTCGTGGCGGAGGCGGGAGGCTGGTCGGTGTTCATCCCCGGCCTGCCGGTCGCCGCGGACGGAGCGACCTTCGACGAGGCCATAGGGGAGATGGTGCAGGCCCTGCGCGAGTACGTCGAGGACTGGCAGGACCGGCTGCGGACCGCCCCCAATCACCAGGACCACTGGGGTCTGGTACAGCTGATCGCCCTCAGCGAGGACCAGCAGGTGCGGGACTGGCTGGTGGGTGCCGCACCGTGAGCCGACCTCAGCCGGACCGTGAGCGCCACGACCGCTTCTGTGGTGTCGAGGGCTGGATGCGGGTACGGGACGCACGTGGCCGCACCGGCACTCACCACGTCACCTACGAGTTGACGCTCCACGACGGGCGCGTGCTGCGTACCCGGATCTCGCACCCGGTGGACCGTACGGTCTACGGCCCGGCGATGTGGAGCCACATCCTGCGCGATCAACTCGACGTCACCGACGACGAGTTCTGGGCCTGCGTCCTGCGGGGGGAGCTCCCGGACCGGGGGGTTCCCGAGGCGCCGAAGGAGGCGTTGCCCGCGGATCTGGTGTATCTGCTGATCAACCGCGTGGGGCTGGCGGAGAAGACGGTTGCCACCCTGTCCAAGGAGGAGGCGGTGGCCCGGCTCCAGCAGTATTGGACCCACGGGACCTGAGCGACTTCTCCGGATGCCGGGCGAGGCTTCGACGCCTGGGAGCACAATCCGAACCGCGGATTCCTGCGGGCCCTGCACGCCCTGGCCCGCGCGGCCGAGGCGATCGGCGAGAAGGAGGAGTACGGGCGCTGCACGACCTTCCTGCGCGACTCGTCCCCGACGGCCGCGGACACGCTGGGCGCCTGAGACCGTACGGCGGGGAGTGACGCGCGGACATGTCGTGTGGTCTGTGTCACTCCCCGCTGGAGCGGCGGCGCGACGGGGTCCTATGATGCGGGCAGGGGACCGGGGCTCCACTCACCTCACGGAAGGAGCGGACCGCTACCCGGAAGCACGTGTCGAGGAGACAGCGATGTCGAACACCCTTGATGCCTCCGGAGTCGGCGGGGACACCCCGAACCTCGACTTCGACGGCACGACCCCGTACGAGGACTACGTGCAGGCGGACGTCCTCACCCACCTCCAGCACCTCCGCTCGGACGACCCCGGCGAGATGGTCTTCCTGGTCACGACCCAGGTCATGGAGCTGTGGTTCACGGTCATCGTCCATGAGTGGGAAACCGCCGCGAACGCGCTGCGCGAGGACCGCATCCCGGTCGCGATGGACGCGCTGAAACGTTCCCTTCGTGAGCTGGAGGCCCTCAACGCCTCCTGGCGTCCGCTCGCCCAGCTCACCCCGGCGCAGTTCAACGCCTACCGCGGCGCCCTCGGTGAAGGTTCCGGTTTCCAGTCGGCGATGTACCGCCGGATGGAGTTCCTGCTCGGTGAGAAGTCCGCCTCCATGCTGGTGCCGCACCGCGGCGCACCGCGCGTCCACGCGGAGCTGGAGAAGGCCCTCCAGGAGCCGAGCCTCTACGACGAGGTGCTGCGCCTGCTGGCCCGCCGCGGCCTGCCGGTCCCGGAGTCCGTCCTGGACCGCGACCTCTCGCAGCGCTACGAGGCTTCGGCCGAGGTCGAGGCCGTCTGGACCGGCCTGTACGCCGCCCCGGACGAGTACCCGGACCTCCACCGGCTCGGTGAGGTCCTCACCGACGTCGCCGAACTCGTCTGGCGCTGGCGCAACGACCACCTGGTGGCCACCCGCCGTGCGATGGGCGCGAAGACCGGCACGGGCGGTTCGGCCGGTGTGACCTGGCTGGAGAAGCGGGCGACGAAGAACGTCTTCCCGGAGCTCTGGACGGCGCGCAGCCATGTCTGAGACCTCCGAGGACACAGCGACGGACCTCCGCACCCGCGCGGCCGCCCTGGACGCCGCCGACGAGCTGGCGAAGCTGCGCGAGCGCTTCACCCTCCCCGACGGCGTCGTCTACCTGGACGGCAACTCGCTCGGCGCACTCCCGGCCGGCGTGGCCGCGGCCACCGCCGACGTCGTGGCCCGGCAGTGGGGCGAGCTCCTGATCCGCTCGTGGGACGAGAGTGGCTGGTGGACCGCGCCCGAGCGGATCGGCGACAAGATCGCCCCGCTGGTCGGTGCCGCCCCCGGACAGGTGGTCGTCGGCGACTCCACCAGCGTCAACCTCTTCAAGGCGCTGGTCGGCGGCGCCCGCCTCGCGGCTCCCGGCCGGACGAAGCTGCTCGTCGACTCCGCCACCTTCCCCACCGACGGCTACATCGCGGGGTCGGCGGCCCGGCTGGCGGGCCTGACCGTCGTCCCGGTCGACCCCTCGCGGGCGGCGGAGGCGATGGACGCGGACACCGCCGTGGTGCTCCTCAACCACGTCGACTACCGCAGCGGCCGGCTCCACGACCTGCCCGCCCTCACGGCGGCGGCCCGAGCCGTCGGGGCGGTCGTGGTCTGGGACCTCTGCCACTCCGCGGGCGCCCTGCCCGTGGGGCTCGACGAGCACGACGTCGACCTCGCGGTGGGCTGCACGTACAAGTACCTCAACGGAGGCCCCGGCGCCCCCGCGTACCTGTACATCGCCGCCCGTCACCAGGACGCCTTCGACTCTCCCCTGCCCGGCTGGAACGGCCACGCGGATCCCTTCGCGATGACCCCGGACTACGAGGCGGCGCGGGGCGCCACCCGCGGCCGCGTCGGAACCCCGGACATCCTGTCCATGCTGGCGCTGGAGTCGGCGCTCGACGCCTGGGACGGCGTCGCCGTCGAGGCGGTGCGCGCCAAGTCCCTTGCCCTGACCGACTTCTTCCTCGAATGCGTGGCGGCGTACGTCCCGCACGGCCTGGTGGAGTCGGTCACCCCGGCCGAGCACGAGCACCGCGGCAGCCAGGTCTCGCTGCGGTGCGCGAACGCCCGCGAGGTCATGGGGGAGCTCATCGCCCGGGGCGTCATCGGCGACTTCCGCGCACCCGACGTCCTGCGCTTCGGCTTCACCCCGCTCTACGTCGGTTTCGCCGACACGGAGCGCGCGGCGCGCACCCTGGGTCACGTTTTCGGGTGACGCGGTAGCGAAACGTCACATCGCTGGGCGGACGGGGCTACGGCTCCGTCCGCCCGGTCATATTCCGGGCCCCGCACGGAACGGGCTGTTCCAGACTGATACGGTCCCGCTCTGCCGGAACACCGGAACATCTGTCCCCGCTGTCCCACGCGTTACCGAGAGGTTGAGCCGATGACGGACCCCGCCGCCGTGGAACGGGACGCCGCCGAGGCCGCCTCGGCCTTCGCCCATCCGGCGGTCGCGCCGGACGTGACGGCCGCGTACGGAGAACACCCCGACCACGTCGTCGACTTCTACGCCCCGCGCGGCGAGATCCCTGGCCCGGTCCCGCTGGTGGTGGTCCTGCACGGCGGCGCGTGGCGGGCCCCCTACGACAGGCAGCACATCACGCCCTTCGCGGACTTCCTGGCCCGGCGCGGTTTCGCCGTCGCCAACGTCGAGTACCGGCGCGGCAGTTTCCTGCCGCACCAGAACGCCGAGGGGCCGGTCGCCGGGCGCTGGCCGGAGACCTTCGACGACGTCGCCGCCGCGATGGACGCCCTGCCTGCCCTCGTCGGGACCGCCCTGCCGCAGGCCGATGTCCGCCGCGTGGTCGTCACCGGTCACTCGGCGGGCGGCCACCTCGCGTTGTGGGCAGCGGCCCGGCACGTGCTCCCGTACGGCTCCCCGTGGCGGCTGCCGGACCCGCCGATGCTGCGGGGGGTGGTGGCGCTGGCGCCGATCGCGGACTTCGCGGTGGCGGAGGAGCTGGACGTGTGCGGCGGGGCGAGCGCGCAACTGCTGGGTGGCGCGGACCACTGGGACGAGCGGCTGCCCTCGGCCGACCCGGCGTCGCTGCTGCCGACCGGCATCGCCACGGCGGTGGTCCAGGGCCGGGACGACATCGTGGTCCCGCAGGCGGTGGCCGAGGCGTATGTGGCGGCGGCGGCCAAGGCGGGGGAGATGGTGGGGCTGACCCTGCTCGACGGGGTCGGGCACTTCCCGCTGATCGATCCGGCGGCGGACGCCTGCGCGGTGGTCGCGGAGGAGATCTCCCAGCTGGCCTGGTAGCGGACTCCGGCCCTCCGCCCACACCCCCCCCGTGACCAGGGCGAAAACCCTGGCGGATCCGGCCGGTGCGGTGGGTACGCTGGCCGGGACTTGATCAGTTCGCGCGATGCGCGCACACCATGGGGGGGCCGGTGCGCAATCACCGACTCGTAGTTTCCGCTGCCTTCGTCGCGGCGGGTCTGGCTCTCGTTCCCGGCCCGGCCTCGGCGGCCGGGGGACCGGCCGGGCCCGTCGCGCCGGGCCCGGCCAAGGCCGGGGCAGCTGCAGGGGCCAAGGCCGACGTCGAGATCGCGAAGTCCGGCGAGAAGTTCCACAGCCCGGCCGACCGCACGGTCCGCACCCGCTGAGGGTCCCGCCCGATCTCACGATCGGGCGGGACCCTCCCGGCGTACGGCCCGGTTCGGGGCGCAATCGCGCCAACTCCCCTTCTTCGCAGGCCTCTTCGTGATCCGGCGGGCGAAGATCTGTGTACCCTGAAGCCCAGACCTGAGCACGTTCAAAAATGGGGGGGATCGGTGCGCAGTCGCCGTCTCGTAATTTCCGTCGCCGTCATAGCGGCCACCATCGGTCTCGCGCCGGGCATCGCCCAGGCCGCGGAGCCGGTCGCGCAGGAGCCGGTCGCGCAAGGGGTGGGCGCGCCCGCCGTGGACCTGGCCAAGGCCGCGGCGCCGAACCTGAACACCTTCAAGAGCCCGGCGGAACGTTCCGTCCGCAAGGCCATGCCCGGCGCCAAGGGCGGGGTGTCCGCCCAGCAGGCGGCCGGCAACCCGGACCTGGCCCTCGTCCTGAACGCCGCGGCCACCACCGCGCACGCGTTCGACCTGGAAACCACCGTCATCAGTGCCGACTCCACCCTGAAGGTCACCGTCGACTGGGGCGACGGCAGCAGCCCCGACGGCATGGACGCGTACGGTTCGACCGTGCTGAGGAGCAGTCACACCTACGCGAAGCTCGGCCAGTACACCGTCAGGGTCACCGTGACGGACCCGGCCAACCAGGCCGAGGTGGTCAACGACTTCCAGGTCATGACCGCCGGTTCGGACTTCGTCGCGCACACCCCGACCCGGCTGCTGGACACCCGCGACGGGACCGGCGCGGTCCGGGGCAAGGTCCCGGCGTACGGCTCGACCCGCGTGAAGGTCGGCGGCAACGGGGCGATTCCGGAAGGGGCCACCGCCGTCGCCCTCAACGTGACCGTCACGAACACCACCAGCGGCGGCCACATCACCGCCTTCGCGGAGGGCACCGAGCGGCCGACGACCTCGAACGTGAACTTCGAGGCGGGCCAGTCCGTCCCGAACCTGGTCATCGTGCCCGTCGGCAAGAACGGCTACGTCGAGCTCGCCAACCGCGGCTCGGAGTCCGTCGACCTGATCGCGGACGTGACCGGCTACTTCACGCGCTCCGACGCCGCCGGCTACACGCCGATGACGCCGGTCCGGTTCGTCGACACCCGTGAGGGCCTCGGCACGGCCCGCGGCCGGCTGGCCGGGCAGAGGACCTTCGGTACGAAGATCAGCGGCCTGCGCGGAGTGCCGGAGGGCATCACGGCCGTGGCGCTGAACGTGACGGTGACCAACCCGAGGGAGGCCGGGCACCTGACGGTCTTCCCTGGCGGTGGGAACGTCCCGATCACGTCCAACCTGAACTTCACCGCGGGCCAGACGGTCGCGAACGCGGTGATCGTGCCGGTCGGCCCCGACGGCACCATCAACGTGCGCAACGGCGCCTGGGCCGGTACGGACGTGATCGTCGACGTCGTCGGCTACTACAGCACCGACAGCAAGGGCGCCTACATGCCGATCAAGTCGGTCCGGCTGATCGACACCCGCGACCCGCGCTGGACCCACGGTCCGCTGCAGGGCCGCGGATACATCTGGCAGGCGCTGTCCCCGGACGAACCCGGCATCGCCGGCTACGTCCTCAACACCACGGTCACCAACACCGCCGGCGTGGGCTTCCTGTCGGTCGCCCCGGACCCGAACACGCGCGAGCAGTACCGCCAGGGCCGCCAGGTCTTCCCGGAGCGCCCCACCGCCTCGACCCTGAACTGGACGGCCGGCAAGACCGTCCCGAACCTGGTCCAGGCGGGCTCCGGGAAGAACGGCATCGTCGACTTCTGGAACCAGGGCTGGGACAAGACCGATCTCGTCGTCGACATCTTCGGCTACTACGAGAGCAACTGATCCACCGCCGGGCGCCCCGGGGACGGCCTCGGCCTCCCCGGGGCGTTCAGCGTTCGGGCGGTCTGCCGCCCGGGGCCAGGTGCTCCACCAGTTCGGCCAGGTCCTCGCAGACCTGCTCGATCCGCAGCCGTACGTTGTTCTGCTCGGTGACCAGCGCGGACAGCAGCAGCCCGGTCAGCGCGGCCGCTCCGTTGAGGGCCTGCAGGTTGACCATCAGCTCCAGCAGGCCGTAGTCGACGAACGGTCCGGCATGGTCGTGCGCCGCCGAGATCGCCAGGACCGAGATCAACAGGGCGCACGGCGCGCTCCCGGCGAACTGGAAGCGCACGGCCGCCCAGATCAGCAGCGGGAAGACGAGGAAGAGCACGGACAGGTGGCTCCGGGTGGCCACCAGGGTGACGATCACGGACGTGACCGCCAGGGCCGACACCTCGGCCAGCCGGTAGTCGTCGCGGGGCAGCCGGGCCCGGCGCAGGACCAGCAGCAGTGGGGTCACCACGAGCACCCCCATGGCGTCACCGACCCACCAGGCCGCCCACACCGGCCAGAATTCGCCCCGGGGCATGTCTCCGGTGAACACGAGGGTCCAGGTCCCGGCCGTCGCGCTGAGCAGCGTCGGCAGCAGGCCGCCCAGGAAGACGAGCGCCAGCGCGTCGCGCAGCCGGTCCATCTGCGGGCGGAAGTCCACCCGGCGCAGCATCAGGTACGCGCACACCGGCGCGAGGGTGTTCCCCGCGAGGATGCCGAGGTCGCTGGGGTCGAAGTCGCTGATGCGTTCGATGGCGAAGTAGGTGCCGAGGGAGATGCCCGGCCAGACCCGCAGGCCCAGCCAGAGCAGGGCGGCCAGCGCGATGCCGGTGGGCAGCCACAGCGGGGTGACCTGGGCGCCGTCGACGGTCACGCTCTGGCGCAGGCCGATCCGCCCGCCGATGTAGTAGGCGACGGCGACGGTGAGGATCAGTAGGAGCAGTTCGGCCGGACGTCGCCATCCCTCGGTGCGCACCACGTCATCAGACAACAGACCACGGGCCCTGCGGGACGTGACACGCGCTTCACCTCTCCTGGGGGAGGTCGGTGTCGTCCGGTGCCGGGGCGGGTGCGGCCGCGTCGTGGCTGAGGACGAGCACCGCGGCGTCGTCGGCGTGTCCCGTCGAATCGGCCACCTTCATCACCTCGGCGGCGAGCTCGGCCGGGTCGGTGCCCGCCGCCTCCCGGACGACCCTGACCACACGCTCCAGCCCCACCTCCAGCGGGAACCGCGGGCCCTCGACCACCCCGTCGGTGAGCAGGACGATCGATCCCGCCTGCGTCAGCCGGCGCCGGGTCACGGCGTACGGCGATCCGGGTACCAGGTTCAGCGGCAGCCCGCCGTGGTCCTCGGCTATGCCGTACTGGCCGTCGGCCGTGGCCCAGACCGCCGGGACGTGACCGGCCCGGGCGCTCTCCAGCTCCCAGGTGTCCGGGTCGAAGCGGAGCAGGCTGCAGGTCGCGAAGAGGTCGCGGTTCATCGAGAGCAGCACCTCGTTGGCCCGGCTCAGCACCTCGCCGGGGTCGACGAGCACGGCCGCCACGGCCCGCAGACAGATCCTGACCTGCCCCATGAAGGCGGCGGCGTCGACGTCGTGGCCCTGGACGTCGCCGATGCAGAAGGCGAGGGCGCCCTCCGGCAGCCGGAAGCCGTCGTACCAGTCGCCCCCGATGTCCAGGCCGTGCCGGGCGGGCGAGTACCGGGCCGCCGTGCGCAGCCCCGGCAGGCACGGCAGCGCGGTGGGCAGCATCTCGCGTTGCAGGGCCTCGGCCAGTTCCACGCGGGCCTGCTGGAGCTCCACGCCCTGCCGCGCCTGGTCGGTCAGCCTGCCGAGCAGGCTCAGCAGGTCGGCGCTGGCCACCCGCGGGGGACGGCGCCGGCTCATGGATGGCTCCGACGATGGTGCATCCGTCCCTGCTTCCGCCGTGGAAAGGACCTGCCCATCATATTTCCGCCCACCCGGACACCGCCCGCCGAGACGGCTCCCACGGGCGATCTTGCAACCGGACCGGTCTCGCACGCGTGTTCAAAGGAGACCGTTCGACCGTTGAAGAAGTACATGGGGGGATCGGTGCGCAATCGCCGACTCGTGGTTTCCGCTGCCCTGCTGGCGGCCGGTGCAGGGCTCGTACCCGGGATCGCCCAGGCGGCGCCCGGCACGCCGGCGGGGCCGGCCGGCCAGGGTGTGGCCGCGGCCACACCCGCACCCGCGGGCGCAGCCCTGTCCGGGGCCGGGCCGGACGCGGCGGGGAGATCCGGGGGCCGGACGTTCAGCAGTCCCGCCGAGCGTACGGTCGTCACCTCGCGGTCCGGCGCGCAGACCGGGGGGAACGCGCCGGCCAAGGGGGCTCAGGGCGCTCGGGGCGCTCAGCAGGCGGCGCAGGGCGCGCAGGATGCGCAGGATTCGTCCACTTCGATCTATCTGACCGCCCACACCGACGGCGCGCGCTCGATCGACCTGCGGTCCCACGTCATCGACTACGACGCCCCGGCCCTCGATGTCGTCGTCGCGTGGGGCGACGGTACGACGGACACCTACTCCCTGCCTGCCGGCGGCGGCTCCGACGCGCGGGACCTCACGCACAGGTACACGGTGCTCGGCACCTACGACGTCAAGGTCACGGCCAAGGACACCGTCAACGGCACCGAGGCGGTGAACCAGCTCAGGTTCACGACCATGGGCGCCGAGTTCACCGCACACGAGCCGACCCGGCTGCTCGACACCCGTGCGGGCATCGGCGCCGCGAAGGCCAAGGTCGGCCCGCGCAGCTCGGTGGCCCTGAAGGTCGCGGGCGCGGCGAAGGTCCCCGCCGGGGCGACCGGGGTCGCCCTCAACGTCACCGTCACCAACACCACGGGCGCGGGCCACATCTCGGTGCAGTCCACGAAGGCCGACGCCGAGGCCGCCGTGACGTCGAACGTGAACTTCGCCGCCGGCCGGACCGTCCCGAACCTGGTGATCGACGCGATCGGCGAGGACGGGTACGTCCACCTGTTCAACGCGGGCTGGGAGCCGGTCGACCTGATCGCGGACGTCACCGGCTACTTCGCGCCGGAGGCCGCCAACGGCTGGGGCGCGCTGGCCCCGACCCGGGTCGTGGACACCCGCGAGGGCCTCGGTACGGCCAAGGGCCAGGTCCCCGGTCAGGGCGGCTTCGGCATCGAGATCGCCGGGCGGAGCGGTGTGCCGAAGACCGCCACCGCGGTGGCGGTCAACCTGACCGTGGCCAATCCGCGGTCGGCCGGTCACCTGACCGCCTACCCGAGCGGGAAGGCGGCTCCGACGACGTCGAACGTGAACTTCGCCGCCGGGCAGACGGTCGCCAACTCGGCGGTCGTGCCGATCGGGCCCGACGGGAGGATCAACGTGCGCAACGGCGGCTGGGACCCGGCCGACGTGGTGGTCGACGTCGTCGGCTACTACACCCCCGAAAGCCGGTCCGCCCTGGTGGCCTACGGGATCCCGTACCGGCTCCTGGACACCCGCAAGGACAGCTGGGGCCGGAAGGCCGGCCCGCTGAAGGCCCGTACGCACTTCCCGATGCGGTTCGAGGGCGACACGACGAAGCCCGACGTCGACGGCTGGGTGCTCAACACCACGGTCACCAACACCCGCGGGGACGGCTTCCTGTCCGTGACCCCGGACCCGAATTTCTGGTCCGACTACGTGAACGGCACCGCGGTGACGCCGCCGCGGCCCGTCTCCTCGGCCCTGAACTGGACGAAGGGCGCGACCGTCGCCAACCTCGCGCAGACGCCCGGGGGCAAGGGCGGCATGATCGACTTCTGGAACCAGGGCTGGGAGGAGACCGACCTGCTCGTCGACCTGCTCGCCTTCTACAAGACGGACTGACGGTCCGGGAGGGGCCGGGAGGGACCGGGGACCGGGAGACCGAACGCCGAGGGGCGGGACGCCGTGTGCGCGTCCCGCCCCTCGCGGTGTTGGCCCGCCCGCTTACAGGAAGGAGTTGATCTCGATCGTCTCGGTGCGGCCGGGGCCGACGCCGATCGCGGAGATCGGGGCGCCCGACATCTCCTCCAGGGCCTTGACGTAGGCCTGGGCGTTCGCCGGCAGGTCCGCGAAGGTCTTGGCCTTGGTGATGTCCTCGGACCAGCCGGGGAGGTATTCGTAGATCGGCTTCGCGTGGTGGAAGTCGGTCTGCGAGTAGGGGAGCTCCTCGACGCGCTTGCCGTCGATCTCGTACGCGACGCAGACCGGGATCTGCTCCCAGCCGGTCAGTACGTCCAGCTTGGTGAGGAAGAAGTCCGTGAGACCGTTCACGCGGGTGGCGTAACGTGCGATCGGCGCGTCGAACCAGCCGCAGCGACGGTCGCGGCCGGTGGTCACGCCGCGCTCGCCGCCGATGCGGCGCAGGTCCTCGCCGTCCTGGTCGAACAGCTCGGTCGGGAACGGGCCCGCGCCGACGCGGGTGGTGTAGGCCTTGAGGATGCCGATGACACGGCTGATCTTCGTCGGGCCGACGCCGGTACCGGTGCAGGCGCCGCCTGCGGTGGGGTTCGACGAGGTGACGAAGGGGTAGGTGCCGTGGTCGACGTCGAGCAGGGTGCCCTGGCCGCCCTCGAAGAGCACGACCTTGTCCTCGTCCAGCGCGTTGTTGAGGATCAGGGTGGTGTCGGCGACGTACGGCTTGATCTGCTCCGCGTACTGGAGCATCTCCTCGACGATCTGGCCGGCCTCGATCGCGCGGCGGTTGTAGAGCTTCGCGAGGAGCTGGTTCTTGCCCTCCAGCGCCGCCTCGACCTTCTGGGTGAGGATCGACTCGTCGTAGAGGTCCTGGACCCGGATGCCGACGCGGTTGATCTTGTCCGCGTAGGTCGGGCCGATGCCGCGACCGGTGGTGCCGATCTTGCGCTTGCCGAGGAAGCGCTCGCCGACCTTGTCGAGGGTGACGTTGTACGGCGTGATCAGGTGCGCGTTGCCGCTGATGAGCAGCTTGGAGGTGTCGATGCCGCGCTCGTTCAGGCCGCGCAGCTCGGAGAGCAGGACGGCCGGGTCGACGACGACGCCGTTACCGATGACCGGGGTGCATCCGGGGGAGAGGATGCCGGAAGGGAGAAGGTGCAGCGCGTACTTCTGGTCGCCTACGACGACCGTGTGGCCGGCGTTGTTGCCGCCCTGGTAGCGCACTACATAGTCAACGGATCCACCGAGCAGGTCGGTGGCCTTTCCCTTGCCCTCGTCACCCCACTGAGCTCCGAGCAGCACAAGAGCGGGCACAGGCGTACACCTCTTCCGGATGGGGCATGTCCAAGGTCAGGGGGCGTACGACGATGTACGCGGGCTGAGCCGTCGGACGGGTTGCCCCGGAATAGACGAAGGCCCTGGCGCAATAGCGCAAGGGCCTCTTGCACAAAGATGCTACCCGAGGAAGGACCGAGGTGTCGGCTCCAGAGCCCACCATGAGCGAAGCGGGCGCGCCGGTAGGCGGTCTGCTGGTGCTCATCGACCCGGTCGCCCGCCGTCTTGACGGCGAGTCCGTGCGGATCGCGAAGGATGTGCTGTCAGCGGGCGCGGCGGCGAAGATCTGCCTCCCGGATTCGCAGGAGGAGTTTGCGCGGGCGCTCGCCCGCCGGGGTCATCGGCAGCCGGTGATCGTGGGCGACGACCGGGCCCTGGTACGCACCGTGGCGCTGCTGCACCGGGAGCGGGGGCTGGGCGAGAGCGCTCTGGCGCTGGTACCGGTGGGGCCGGTGGGGTCCCTGGCGCTGGCGCGGTCCCTGGGCGTGCCCGAGTCCGCCGTCGCGGCGGCCCGGGCGGTGCTGGACGGGTCGGTGCGGGTGTGCGACCTGCTGGTCGACGACAGCGACGGGGTGGTGCTGGGCGAGCTGCGGATCCCGCCGCTGCGGGGGCCGGAGCGGGGGGTCCCGCGGCCGGCCGGGCCGTCGGTGTGGAGCGCGTACCGCTCGCTGGTGCGCACGCTGGTCCGCCCGGTGGCGGCGGCGGGCGGGGTGGGCGGCGGGCACCGACGGCTGAGGGTGGAGGCCGACGGGGTCGTGCTGGCCGATGTGGACCAGCCCGTGGCGGACGTCTCGGTGCGCACGCGGGGCGACGGGGAACCGGCGGAGGTGTCGGTGCGCACGGGCGGCGGTTTCGGCGGCTCGACGGTGACGGCCCGGGCGAAGACGGTGACGGTGTCGGGCGCGGACTTCCGCTACCGCGCCGACGGCGCGATGACCGGCCCGGTCCGCCGCCGTACGTGGACACTGCGCCCCGGGGCATGGACGCTGACCCTGCCGCGGTGACGGCGGACGAGGGACGGGGGCGTGGCCGGGGCCGGTGCCGGGGCCGCGATCGAAGCCGGTGACGGGTCCGGTGACGGGTCCGGTGACGGGTCAGGGCCGGGGCGGAGGCGGTGCGGGGGGCGCTGGGCGACTGGCGGCGGGACGCGCTGCTGCTGTGCCTGCTGCCGGCGTTCTGCTGGCCCGCGGTGGCCGCGGCGGTGCTCACGCGCCCGGTGATGCTGGCGGTGCTGCTGGGGCCGGTGCTGCTCGGGGCGCGTGAGCCGCGCGCGGTTCGCCGGGTGCGGCGCGTACTGCGGCACCCGGAGGTGCGCCGGGTGCCGTACGAGGCCGAAGTGGTCCGTGCGCGGTGGCGGCCGCCGGTGGTGGTCCTGGGGGAGGGGCGGCAGGTCCTGACCCTGGGGGTGCTGGGCCGGCGGGTCCTGCCGCCGAGGCCGTGGTGAGGGCGGCCGGACCGACCACCGCGGCGGCCACGGGTCCTGCGCCAGTGCTGTGACCGCAAAGGTTCACCGCCTCACGACGCCCGGTACGGCGCCTCGCCGCGTTGTCGGACCACGGAAGTACGTCCAGTACGAGCCGTGGCCCTCCGCCTTGCGATGCACCGCACCCGACGCCGCGAGACGGCAAACCCTTCCGGCCACAGCACTAGCCGCAATGCCGTTCGGTTAGCCGTCTGGCGGGTTTGGCAAGGGGTTGTGCTCGATATGGATGGTGGTCCTGTGGGTTCGGTGGTCGACGTCGCGGCCG